>JAZSJM010000204.1:0-18594 GCA_045534325.1 Treponema sp.
GTTCAAATTTCTTAAAAGTACAAAAAAAAGTATTTTAATTTTAACAGAATGTTAATAATTTTGTTGACCTAGAAAAAACGTCGTGTTATTCTTTTAAACAAAAGGGGAATTAGTAAAAAAACCGTTGGTTTAAATTCCTTAAAAAATAGGAGGATTTTTTATATGAAAAAAATCGTAGCCGCAGCTGCTGCAGCTTTACTGCTTGCCGGTGCTGCATTTGCCGACGTTTCTTTTGCCTGGACAGGTTCAAGAATATTCGGTGTAGATAATTTAAGAAGCGAAAAAATCATTGGAACAAATGATTGTGTTGCGCTTACTGTATCTAATGATATTGCAGGTGTTGTTTTTGATTGGGATATCGCAGACAGCACTCTCGAACAGGATTCATACTACGGCTGGTTAACTTACGGACTTCCTGTAGGAAACCTTCAGGTTACTTCTGGAAAATGGGCATCTCGCTATGTTGACCGTGTAAATGATGACGCTGGTGACCTCGATTCAGAGATTTATGAAATGTTCAAGCCAGGTGTAATCAATGGTAAAATTGCTGCTGATTCAGACAATCTTACTAATAAAGTAATGTCAACTGTACTTGCTTACACTCTTGCTGATACACTCCCAGGAACTCTTATGGTTAAGGGTGGTATCGTATCTGGTGATTACGGTAAATATGATTCAAAATCAGGTTTTGTTGGCGAAGTTGCTTTCCGTCAGGAAAACGTATTTAATTTTAACGTTGCATTACGCTCACTTAAAACAGAAGAAACATCTGTAGGTGTATTCTTCAGCCCACTTATGGTAGAAGCTCTTAAAGCAACAGTTGGTTTCTCATTCGGAAAGAATGCTGATGACAGCGAATTTGGTGTAGACCTTCGTGCTCGCTATGCTATTACAGAAAAAACAGCTATTACAGGTATGTTCAACTACTCTAAAACAGCTCTTGATGTTGGAACAGACGGTAAAGATCTTACATCTATGTGGACAATGCTTTCAGTTAACCACGTAGCTGGAGACAACATCCGCTTCCTTGCTGCTCTTAATAACTATGTTTCTGATTTCTCTGCTGACAAAGCAACAGTACAGACAGTATTTACACCATCAGTAGAAATCCAGATTTCAGAAAAAGCTACTTTCACAGCAGCTTGTGTAGAATCATGGACAGGTGCTCTTTACTCTGGAAAAGCATCAACAGTTATTCCTGTATACGTAACATTCGCACTCTAATCTAAGAGATAAGAATTTACGTAAAGAATTATTTGGAGGAATTAAATGAAAAAAATAATTAGTGCACTTACAGTAAGTGCTTTAGTAGCAGGAGCTGCATTTGCTGATGTATCAGTTACTTGTAACTACAGACAGCGTGCTACTCTTCTTTCACACACACCAGAAGTTAAAATTAAAGATACAGTTTCAGTAGCTGAGCAGAGTACAATTTTCTACGCAGATGCTTACAACGGTTCTGGTACAGATAACCTTTCAATCACTCTTGACGGAGACATCGTTTCTTTCCAGACAGTAATTGTAGGAGATCAGGCAACAACAAACGGTCTCCGTGCAAAAACACTTGGTGCTGACCTTAAATTAGGAAAAGTACAGATGTTTGCTGGTGTATACTCAGATGGCAAAGTTAAGGGTGCATACCGCAACAAGACAGATATCGATGCCGGAAACATGGAAGGTGTTGATTTCGAATTTGAAAAACTCGGTTCTCGCTTTAAGAACTCTCCTTCATGGTTCGTTGACAACATCGCTCTCGGTGTTAACAACGGTGATGAACCATGGGTAATTGGTGCCAAATATGCAATCCCTGGTCTTAAAAAAGTTAAGGTTGAAGTTAATGGTTCATACATCACAAACACACGCCGTGCTGGTAACTCTTTAATTGCATCTTCAGGAAATCTTCAGGGACACACATTTGCTGGTCTCGTAGAAGCTCGCACAGGCTTCGGAACTGGTGAATTCGTATTCAAATACGGTGAATACAAAGCAGGTATCGATGCTATGGCTTTCGGTGCTTACTTACAGCCTGTAATCGTAGACAACCTCACTGTAACAATCGGTGGTGCCGGTTCTACAATCGACGGAAACTTCACAGACTGGTCTGCTGACCTCCGCCTCTACTACAAGATGGGAGACCTTTCATTCACATCATTCCACAATATTTCAGCTCTCGTAAATGCAGACAAAGACGAAACATATAAGTATATTACTACTTCAAACAAAGGTATTGCTGACAGTGTTGCAGGTGCAGGAAAACATGGTGGTACAACAATTAAGCGTGATTTACTCATAGCTAATAACCTCATGGCACGCTATAAGGTAAATAGCAAATTTGCAGTATACGGAGTTATTGCAGATTTCTTAGGTAATAGCTATCAGAATGGAAAATTAGTAGACAACGGTTATGTTGTAGAAACTCGTGCATCTGCATGGGCTCAGTTCTATGCCGGTTCATCATCAATCTCTATTGGATTTGTATTCGAGAATTATAATGAGGATGTTCAAACAGGTCTTGATTGGGAAACTGTTAATGTAAAGAACATTGCTATCCCAATGATCTTCCGTGTTAAGATGTAATGTAATTTAAGTACAGAATACTTAAATGCGTTAAAGACCCCGCTGCAAAGTGGGGTCTTTTTTTTATTAGAACAAATTATTGATTATTTTTTGCATGAAATTTTATATGTATTGATGCAGACTGTTTTAATACTTCCAGTCAAGCATTCCTTTGCCCGCACTTGAGAAAACAACGTATGAAATAAAACGGCGGAGATTTCAAGTCTTACTTCAAATCTCCGTCGCTATTAAATGATGAATTTACAAAAACAGAAAAACCATTTAAATTGAATTTTTAACCATATAAAAAAAAGGCTCCGCAGAAACGGAGCCTTTTCGTTAAATCATGTAACCTTGATTACATTACATCTTAACACGGAATACCATAGGAATGGCAATGCTTGTTAAAGCGTCGAAGTCACTAAGACCAGTGTGATCGAAACTTTCCCATACAACACCAAGACAGATTGATGAAGAACCGGCGTAGAACTGAGCCCATCCAGATGCGCGAAGCTGTACAAAAGTTCCATCCATATCCTGTCCAAGAGTTGAGTTAGTACTGATCATGTCAGCAAAGATTCCGAATACAGAGAATGTTTTGTTAACATTGTAGCGAATCATAAGGTTGTTAGACAAGATTCCGTCAGCTGTAATCGGTGTACCACCATGCTTTCCAAATCCAAATGCTGCAGCAGCTGCTTTAGAAGAGTCATATGATGCTGTATCAGCAATACCCTTAGTAGTTGAATTTGATTTACCATTGAATTTTGCTGCATTTTTTTCTGCATCAGGAATAGCTGAATAGTTGTGGAATGATGTGAAAGAAAGATTTCCTAACTTGTAGTAAAGACGGAGATCAGCAGACCAGTCTGTGAATGTACCATCAATTACAGAACCTGCACCACCTAATGAAACTGTGAAATCAGAAACAGGAAGTACCGGAAGGAAATATGCACCAAATGCCATGGCACTATCACCGTTAGCTACCTGACCATATTTTGCTACCACTTCACCAGTAAACAGTGCTGTTCTTGCTTCTACTAAAGCGGCAATAGTGTGACCCATGAGAGCACCGCTAGAGGTAGAGCCTTTTTCATCAGATGTTTCATTAGAAATATATGCAAGGTTTATATTGAACTTAGCAGGTTTTGTATTAAAGTTATAAACACCACCAATTGCATAGCTTTCAGAAGCAGTAACCTGAACAGGCATTACAAGGTTATCAACAAAGTATGAAGGTGAACCTGCATATGCAGAACCCAGCTTCTTGTACTCAAAGTCCATACCTTCAACGTTTCCAGCATCAATATCAGTCTTGTTACGGTATGCACCTTTTACCTTTCCATCAGCCCAGAATCCGGCAAATAACTGTACTTTACCGAGTTTAAGGTTTGAACCTAAAGTCTTTGCACGGATTTTATTTGTTGTGGCTTCGTCTCCTACGAGTGTTACTTCGAATGAAGCAATGTCGCCTTCAAGTTTGATTGCAAGGTTATCTGTACCTGAACCAGAATATGCGTCTGTATATAAAGTTTTTGACGCTTCATCAACAGCTACAAAACCATCATATGATGTTGTTTTTGTATCATAGCGTAATGCATTATCAGATTTATTAACGTGTGATAAGAGTGCTGCACGCTGTCTGTAGTTACAAGTAACAGATATATCAGCAAAAGCTACACCTGCAACTATAGCACCTACTGTAATTGCACTAATTATTTTTTTCATTATATTTCCTCCAAGAAATTTTTAACTATGTAAGTCTCGTTTCTAAAAATTAGAGAGAGAATGTTACATAGATTGGTAAAGAAACATCACCAACACCGGCATATGGACGTTTGTTATCCCAGCGCATATCGAAAGCAGCTGTGATTGTTGCTTTTTCTGAAGCCTTGATTTCACATGCTGGAGTGAATGCTGTAAGGTTGTTTCCGTATTCAGCATCGAAATTGCGAACAGTATTCTGTAATGTAGCAAGGAAGCGGATGTTGTCTCCAGCTACATGATTGAAAGAAACCATTGTCCACATTGCATTTACAGGATCTGCACCAGAAACACCTGAGTCATATGAAGAATAGTTAAACATACCTGTTACGGCTGTTGCTTCTGAAAGAGCATAGCGTGCACGAAGGTCGATACCAAATTCAGACTGAGTGTCAGTTCCAGTAGCATCAGAACCGTAAGAGAATCCTGCTGTAGCCTGGAGTTTTTCTACCATAAGAGGGCTTACGAAAGCTCCGATAGAAAGCTTGTCTTTTGCAGGCAATTTGAATGCAACGTTTACATTAATTACATCTTCCTGACGATATGCTACTTCTCCTGCGAAGTTTGACTGTGAGTCATATTTACCGTAAGCACCAGAAACGATACCGCCTTTTACAAGGAGTGTTCCCGGGAGAGTATCAGCAAGTGTATAGGCAAGAATTGTAGACATCTTTTTACCAGTAAGATTGTCAGAGTCTTCAGCAACTTTACCAACTACAATAACACCAGGCTTATATGCTTCATAGTAAGCTGAATCAAGGTCACCTGCATCTGTGTTAACGCGGTCAACATAGCGTGCATTCCACTTACCTGAAGTAACCTGAAGGTTTCCTACAGGAAGTCCGTAAGTTAACCAGCCGTAGTATGAATCAAGAGCAGGTTTATTGGCTGCAATATCCCAGTCGAAAACTACACCAGCAATATCATTTGAAACTGTTAAAGCAAGACAATCATTACGAGTAACTGTGTCTAATGCTTTAGATGTACCACCAACGATGCCACTTCCTGTCCAGGAAAAACCAACGTCGGCAAATGCAGCACCAGCAAGCAGTAAAGCTGCAGCAGCTGCGGCTACGATTTTTTTCATATAAAAAATCCTCCTATTTTTTAAGGAATTTAAACCAACGTTTTTTTTGGAGAGCGATATAATGTTTTTTTGGAGGTATAATATGATTTATGGTTATATTAGAGTGTCTACTGACGCACAGAACACTTCTAATCAAAAAAACGAAATTAAAAAATTCTGTGCTGACAATAATCTAAAAGTTGATTTTTGGATTGAAGATGTTATGAGTGGGACAAAAGATCCATATTCAAGAAAATTGGGCAAGGTTATTATGGAAAACTGCAAGGAAGGTGATTTAATTATTTGTACAGAACTTTCCAGGCTTGGGCGTAATTTGTTGATGATAATGAATACTCTGCAATTTTTCTTGGAACAAAAAGTAAAACTTTGGACAATCAAGGATAATTTTAGACTTTCAGATGATATAACATGCAAAGTGATTTCATTTGCATTTGGGCTTGCTGCTGAAATTGAGCGTCAGCTTATTAGTCAGCGTACAAAGTCAGCCTTACAGAGGGTCAGGGTTGAGGGCAAACATATTGGAAGACCAAAGGGTAGAAGGAATTCCTTTTATAAACTTTCAGGCTTTGAATCATATATTAAAAAAGCCCGAAGTGCTGGAATTGCAAAGGCTAAAATAGCCAGGGCCTTGGGGGTAAACTGGGACACACTTGATTCTCACTTAAAACGAATGAATATAAAGTAAAAAACTCGTTAAAGGTGAATTTTTAGTCTTTATCGTTGAGGGGTATATTTTACAAGGTGCAAAAATCTTGTATTATAAAGCAGGAAACAGTAACTATAACAGCGGTTAGCTTGTTAATTTATAAAGGAAAAATTAAAAAATGAAAAAATTCTATTTGTGTTTATTAACTTTAGGTGCATCGATATTGTTGGAAAGTTGTCTTTCTAATAATTTTTTACTAAATGAATCTACATCGCCGTTAATGATTATGCAAATGTCATGTAATACTCATGTTCCTTATTATAGTGATGAAGTGAGGGATGATGAATACGGAGATGAAGACGGACTTATTTCTAATGCAATTAATTCATTTTTAGGAAAAAATAATCCGGAAATTCAGACTGTGCCTGACCGTCTTACCTATGCAGAAGACTCTTTTAGAAGACTTTTGCCTGAAAATGCAGGAGTAGAAGTTTTAGATAAGCAGGTCTTGTTTGATTCGCCTACGTACAAAAATATCGGCACTGGGTCTATGATGTCTTATCTGGATGTAAAATACCGCAGTCCTGATTATAAATACATGGATGATTTAGGACGTAAAAAAGTAAGAATGATTTGTTCTGAAACAGGGGCTGCATGTCTTGTATTTATAAACTTTACATTTAAGAAAGCAATCGTAGACGGCTCAAATCTTAAAGGTGATGTTGCTGCGTGGGCACAGATGGATATCAGACTGTATGATAAGACAGGAAAAAAAGTTGTAGATGATGTGTTTACAACAACTTCAGGTACAACGACTGAGTTATATTTAACGAAATATGACAAAGAAGCGATTGTTGAAATGTTTCCTGATTTAATTGATGAACTTATAAGTAAATTTATAGTGAAGTATTTGTAATATGAAAAAGTTAAGTGTTTTTATTTGTTTAATTAGTCTTTTTTTTGCTGGTTGTGCATCTACAAAAGTTGATGTTTCTACGCTGGATAAAATTGCCATAATAAGTATTGGCGGAAACCGTCATTTGCCTTGGTATGAAAAAGTTGATGGAAAAGAGCCTTCAGCGACGCAAGGGATTTTATCTAAGTCCGTTGACAGTATATTAAAAGATGAAGACCCTGAAATTTCAGAAGCGTTTAATCGTCTTGATTATGCAGAAGATTCATTTAAAAAGCATGTTAATGAAATTTTATCATTAAATTTTGTTCCAAAAGAGGATGTAATCGGTTCTAAAAGATATCGGGCAATGTCGGAAGGCATTTTGCACTCATTGAACACAACAATTACGGCTCAGGACTATAAGGACGTTCGTTCTCCGGACAGGTTTAATATGCGCAAGATGGCTCAGGAAATCGAAGCGAATAGTTTTGTTGTGTTGAACTTTGAATTTTTTAAAAAGGCTGTAAAGGGTTCAAAACTCAACGGAGAAATCAGCCCATATATAAAAATGAAGGTAAAACTGTATAACAATTTAGGAAAAGAAATTAAGAATAAAACCTATGTTGTTCAGGGAACAGAATCTGTAAAATCTTCTGGAAAAAATTACGATAAGGAAGCCCTTGTAGCAATGTATCCTGCTGTAATAGATCAATTGATGATGCAGTTTGCATTGGATTTTATTCAATAAAACATTTCAGGACAAGGGATAGTAGCAGCGGTTTACCGTCCGCCGCATTTATGCGGCGGATGGAGCGCTTTTGCGCGGAACTGCGGATAGCCCGGTTTTGAGGTGCACAAGCACCTCAAAATGACCCCGTCTAATTCTTATTAACTTTATCTGTAATGGCACTTAAATTATTGACCATTAAAATTGGCTGTCTGGTTGCATCCAAAGCATCACGCCATAATGCGCCCTCAGGGTCAACGTAATTTCGCTTCATGGTTACCATTTTAATCGGAATATGCACATATTTATTGTTTACGAGGCCGACAACCATTTTTGTCTTTCCAGCCATAGCAGCATGAACAGCATAACTGCCGAGGCGTTCGCAATAAATTGAGTCATTTGCAGTAGTAACGGAAGAGCGAATCTGATAACTTGGGTCAACATATTTAAGGTTGATGTGGATTCCGCTCTGGTTAAAGAATTCATTTATGCGGTCGCAAAGATAAGTGCCAATATCAGAAAGTTTTTTGTTTCCACTGGCGTCTGTTTCCGTTGTTGTTTCAAGCAAATCCTGTCCTGCACCTTCGGCAACAATTACAACTGCGTGATGTCGTTCAAGAATACGCTTTTTAAGATGTTCAAGAAATCCGTTTGGACCGTCTAGTTCAAAAGGAACCTCAGGAATAAGACAGAAATTTGTTTCGTGGCTTGCGATTGCTGTGGCAGTAGCAATAAAACCTGATTCGCGTCCCATAAGTTTTACAAGACCGATTCCGTTTATCTGGCTGAAGGCTTCCATGTGGATTGAACTGACAGCTTCTGTTGCCCGTTCTACGGCTGTTTCAAAACCAAATGAACGGTCAATAAATAAAAGGTCGTTGTCTACGGTTTTTGGAATTCCAACTACTGCAACTTTCAGACCGCGTTTTTCGATTTCGTTAGCTATATCAAGAGAACCTCGCTGGGTTCCGTCTCCACCGATGATAAAGAGCATGTTTATGTTTAACGATTCAACTGCATCAACAATATCGCTTACTCTGTTTCCGCCACCACGGCTGGTTCCCAAAAATGAACCTCCAATTTTATGGATGTCGTCGACATTTTGCGGCGTTAAATCGATTGTATCAAATCCTGAATCAGAGAAAAAACCTTTAAATCCAAATCTAAAGCCGCGTATTTTTTTTACACCGTAGCGATAGTAAAGACAGCGTACAACGGCACGAATAACGTCATTTAAGCCAGGGCAAAGTCCACCACAGGTACAGATTCCTGCGGTTACGTGAGCAGGGTTAAAATAAATGTATTCGCGCGGACCTGCTTTTTGCATTAAATTTGAATTATCTAATCCGTCTGTTTTTGGTGAATCTGGAAAAACATTAACAGAGTAGCGTACAAATGAGTCGTCATTTACGTAATTTGCACGGAATTCTCCATGCTGGGTAGATAGCTCAATTGGTGAGTGAACCTTACATGGTCCTAAAGTTTCTATGGTAAAATCATATTCTTGAGACATAAATCCTCCGTAAAACTGTTTTAAATTTTACAGCGTTTAACGAGTATTTTCAAATAATTATGTATTTAACTCGAAAAAAAGTTGGCCCCTGTTTTTTTACAGCTTATCAATAAGCATTGAGCATTTTCCACTAGGAATTGGCAAAGTCTTTTTCTTTTGATCTAAGATATTGATAGTAAAATAATACAGTTTTTCACTTTCCATCTGAATTTCCCATCCACGAACTGATTTGTTGCTTAAAATAGTGATGAGGTTTCGCTTGAGAGAGAGTTTTTCAATTCCCATTATCTCAAGATTTGGAATAATCCAGTCTACTGTTTTGCGTGGCAAACTGATTGAAAGACCGATTACATTTTCTATCATAAGTGCAATCGTAGAAAGTCCAACAGTCTGTAAGTAACGAACCTTTGGAAATGAAGAATCTTTTTTGCTTGTTGCGTGTCCTTCTTTGCAAGGTTTATATGCTTCGTACATATCGCCTTTTTTTCCGTCAGCAGGTTGTAAGCCTTCGAGAATAAAATAAAGGTGGCGAATTGCACATTCACGGGCAAGATCGTATCTTTGATACTTTTCAAGACCTTTTATAATCATAAAATTGAAGGCAGGATAAACTGAACCTTTAAATCCTTCGCCGTCTTCGCTAAAATCAGGGCTGTCTGCACTTAAAGTCGGGAATGGATGATCTGTACCAAAAGTTTTTGGATTAGAAAGATGTTCGATAAGTGCGTCTGCTTTATCTGCATTAGGAATTTCTGCTAGAAGAGGCCAGAACCCGGCAATTGTTTTTTGAGATATGCGCTCTTCGTTTTTATTCAGGTCGTAATAAAAACCTGAATCTCCGTCCCACATTAATGAATTGATGCGAGTTTTTAAAGAAAAGTATGAGCGTTTGTACTGAAAACTTAATTCTTTGTCGTTTAAAATATCTCCCAGTGCGCTCATGTGGGCACAGTTAATTGCCATTGCACAGTTAAAATCAACCGGATAGTAGCAGTCCTTGCGAGGTGAATTAAACATCGTACTTGCTGCCATAGGAGCACTGTACAAACCATTAGACTGCTTGTATGTCTGGTCAATCCAATCCATATATTTTTGAAGAATAGGCATGATTTCTTTTATACGGCGTTTATTTGCCGATTTGTGATAAAGATTGAATTCTGCCCAGGCAAACAGAGGAAGTCCTACACCGTCAGGATTTTCTTTAGAAGTAAGCGGTTCTCCTGTTTTAAGGTTATATTTCCAGCGGATTGCACCATTTTCTTCTTGTTTTTCATAAAAAAAATCAAGATTCTGATTTACGGTAAAGTTTCTGTTTGAGTAAACTAAAAAGAATGAAGAGAAAATTGTTTCAAACTGATCGATAACTGCATTTTCTGGAACAGGAGCTTTTGTATTGTCTGTTGGAGAAACAACAACTGGATTTCCATCCTTATCTTCTGGATAAACAAAAAATCCTTCTGATGTATCACTTTCTAACTTTTTATTTAACCAAAAACTGGATAACCAGGCCCATGTTTTATCATAAATATCAACAAAGTCCTGATCATAAAAATGAATTTTTGGAAAATCGCGCTTGTTCACAATAGCCCCTTATAAATTTTATTAACGGTATCTTAAGAGTATAGCATAAAAAATATAAAATAGGTTAAAAAAAGTCAAAATTTTTTTAAAAAAAAGTGTTTTATCCTCGTCCAAAAAAAAATTATCTGCTCAAATACATACATATTCTTGCAGGGAGTAAAAAAATTCAAAGGCAGGTTTTGTATTACTCAGTTTCTTCTTCAGCATCTGTTTCCTGTAGTGAAGATGGAGCCTGTTCTGGTGCAGAAGGTTCAGCCACAGTTTGCTGTTCAGTGGTTTGTTCAGGTTTTGGGGAAGAAGGGGCTTTATTTTCTGAAACTTCTGATTTTTGCTTACTAAAATAAAGATGTATTTTTTCGTTGGAAACTTTATGCCTGCTCTTTAAGAAAAGAGTATGTGTACTTTCTTTATATACATATCCAGAAGAATTATAGGTTTCAAAACGTGGATCTGTATGGAAAGAAAGACCGTAAATTTCGATTCCAGAGAAAGGCCTGATACCATTCAGAATTATATAATGTGTATCACCCTGCTTGAATGAAACAACGATGTCTGCTTCACTTCCGTCAGCATTTTCTTCGTAAGTAATGTTTGAAGCACAAGTCCAAGCCCAGACATTTTCTTCATTTTTATTATATAAAACAAGTGAATGTGGATATGCAGGATTCTGCTGAACAAGCACAGGATAAATATCAGCCATTGTCCTTAAATCTAAATTTGGATTTTGAGCAAAGGCAGTATTTATTATCATGTATCCGCCAGCACAGTAATCTGCACGGGAATAGAATTTGCCGTATTGAATTAAAGCCTGACCTGTTTCAATTGCCTGATTAAAACTTACAGGAATATCTTTTTCTTGAAGAATAAGATGGTCAGAAGAAATTGTACATACTGAAGAAATAGCAGAAAGACAAGGTTCAACTACATTTTCTAGTTCCGAAGCAAGCTGACTGTGCGAGTTGGTAAAGGTCATGTACACTTTTAAGATTGCCGTTGCCTGAGACAGGGTTGGTGCAAAATTTTGTAACGATGAAGGAAGGGCTAAGAGTGCTTTTACTGAAGGGGAATTGTGAGCTCTTAACATGTAATCATCGATATTTGTTACTGCAAAAACATCAAGTGAATTTTGAGAAACAGCATTCTTAATCATTGACTCATAGTTTTCATTTGCCATAACTAAGCTCGGGTTCATTGCAGAAAGAGTGTTAAAATATGGCGCAGTGAAATAAGTACGTCTATTTCCTTTTTTAAATGAATCTGGAACTGCATCGAGAGCTTCCTGATATTTTCCGGCAGAAGCCATTTCTGCCACATAAGCTGCAACTATACTTTCAGAAAGGGTTGAGGCATCAGCAAATGCCCCGCTTGCTGCGGAAATAAACGCTGCTTTGAATTTCTTTACAGTTGCTTCGTATGCAGAAGAAGTTGCGGTTTCTGAATCAGAAGGAATGGAAGCAAAGGTAAATGTTTTTGACGGATCATAACGTGTGTACATTGCCACATTAGTTGAGCGGGTTAAAAGAATCTCTGTATCTGAAATCTGAGCTGCAGACATGGTGTAAGAAATATTTTTTGAACTGAAAAGCTGTCTGGTTCTGCTTTGCTCTGTAACAGAATAGCCTGAAACAGGTTTGTAATATAAAGAAAGTGCCGTAGTATCAGAAGGCATCTGAGCCGAAACGGTTAAACTTGCTTTTGAACTTGTATCACTAACGGAAAAAGTGATAGAAGTATCATATGTAAAATTAAATTTAAAACTTTGAGGTGTCGGCTGTTCCCACGAAATAAGGGAGAGGGACTGGGGAGTTGCAGAACCTGTTGTAGTTATTTTTGCAGGATGAACATCATCTGCTGTAAAAGAAATACCCTTAAAAGAAACAGAAACTGTGTTTTTAAGCGACATTGTTCCGTCTTCTTCCTGAGTTTGTGCAACTGACATTCTCAATAAACCGATATTTCGTAAAATAACCGATTCGTTTCTAAATTGAAGGACAAAAATTCCGATAATAATAAAGCCGTAAAGGAAAGTAAGTCCTAATGCTTTTCTAAAAGGATGCTTTGACATTTGTTTTAAGTGTAGCTAAAGACGGCAATATTTTCAATGAGGGGAAAAATGAAAAACCTTTTTCTTAAAAGAAATGTAATATTTTTTGCAGTAATTATATTTATGGGAGCAGTCTGTATTCCGCTTATGCACGGACAGAATTCAAATACGGAGGTTCAGTTTGTACAAAAACTGAGCGATGTTCTGGAAAACGGAAATATAGACCAGGCTTTAGCCTTATTTGATAAAATTCCTGCAGAATTAAGCGAAGATGTAGATATGATGTGTCTGAAAGGAAGTTTGCTTCTTTCTGCCGGAAAAACAAAAGAAGCTGGTGAGGTAGCTTCCGTATTATATTCAAAAGAACCTAAAAATGTTGATGTTCTTGCACTTAATGTTATGGTTTGCAAACAAAAAGGTGATAAGGCAAATAAAACTAAGTTCATCAGACAAATTACTGCAATTCAACCAAATAATCCTGAGGCAAATATTGAGCTTGCAGATGAGCAGGCATTAAAGAAAAACTGGAGAAATGCAAGGGATTATTATAAAAAAGCTCTGACTGGCGATCCTGACAATGAAGAGGCTCTTTTTGGATACGGAAAAATGTGTTACTACATGGAAAAAGATAAAGATGCAAAAGACGCCTTTAATAAACTCTATGAAATTGATCCGACAAATCCTCAGGTTAATTCATATCTTGGAAAATATGCGGCTGAAAGTACTCAGTACGGAAAAGCAATTGAATATGTGAAGACTGCAATAAAATATGACCCTGACAATACAGACTATTGGTTTGATTTGGGAACATGGAGCAGAATGATTGGGGATTATAAAAGTGCCGAAGAGAGCTGGAAAAAGGCGGTATCCTTAGATGACAGTTACTTTTTAGGATATGCATATCTTGCTGGACTTTATGATGAACAGGAAAAAAAGAAGGATGCACTTGAGTATTATCGTTTAACGATATCAAAAAATCCTCAGTATTATTATGCTTATGAAAGTCTTGGAATGTATGCATGGGAAGCCGGCCAGTGGGAAGAATCTCAAAAAGCCTTTGAAGAAGCATTAAAAAAGAATCCCGACAGTATTTCCTATAAACTGATGATTTGTGCCTGTCTTTATAAACAGAATAAAATTCAACAGATGAGAACCTTTACTGAAGGGTTAATGAAAAAACTCCCTGACAGACAGGGGCTCGAGTACAAGTTTGTGCGCATGTACCATGACAGGGGAGGAGACGCAGATGTTGCCCTTAATGTATCTAAAGAAACTAACAGGACTAAAAAAGGCAGATATTTGTTTTATCTGGCACTTTATTTTGATTTAATAAACAAAGACAGTCTTGCTCATAAATATTATAATGAAGTAACTGCCATGCAGAGCCCGATGTTTTTTGAATACAGAATGGCTCAATGGGCTAGTGGAGAAAAATAAAAAATTATGAGTCAGACAGAAAAAATATTAAAATTTGGTGAAAGAGAAATTATTTTAATCGGAACAGCTCACGTCAGCCAGGAAAGCTGCGACGAAGTAAAAAAAGCAGTTGAGGAAAAATTACCGGACTGTGTTGCAATAGAACTTGATGAGGGAAGATATAAATCTTTAAATGATACTGAAAGCTGGCGGAATCTTGATATTGTCAAGGTGTTAAAAAATAAACAGGGCTTTTTACTTTTGGCTAATCTTGTTCTTTCCGGATTTCAGAAGAGAATGGGTAATAACGTCGGTGTAAAACCAGGTGATGAAATGCGCGCTGCAGATGCTGCAGCCAGAGAAAAGGGAATAAATGTTGCAATGGTTGACAGGTCAATTCAAACAACATTACGACGTGCCTGGGCTGTTAATTCCTTGTGGGGAAAATGCAAATTGATTTCTGCCCTTATTGCCAGTGCGTTTGATAAGGAAGAGATAAGCGGAGAGCAGATAGAAAACTTGAAAAACCGCTCAGAAATGGATTCCATGATGAAAGAACTTGCTGATTATATGCCGATTGTAAAGCAGGTGTTAATCGATGAAAGAGATCGTTATTTAGCCAGCAAAATCTGGGAATGCAAGGGAAATAAAACTCTGGCAGTTTTAGGAGCTGGTCATTTGCCTGGGGTAGAGGCTTATCTTAATGAGCTTGCAGCCGGTACAAAGACTTCTGACACAAAAGATATTGAAAACGTACCAGAAAAAACAATATCATCAAAAATTGCAGGCTGGATTATTCCAGTTTTGATTGTTGCCCTTATTGCAGCTGGATTTGTTTACGGGGGAATGACAAAAGGAACGCAGTTATTGGGAACATGGGTAATATGGAATTCTGTGCTCGCAGGAATTGGAGCGATTCTTGCTTTAGCTCATCCTCTGACTGTTCTCGTTGCAGCTGTAGGTGCACCTTTTACAAGTTTGTGTCCTCTTGTTGGTGTTGGTCTTTTTGCAGGTCTTACACAGGCCTTTGTTAAAAAACCAAAAGTAAGCGATATGGAAAACCTTCAGAATGATATTAGTGTAAAAGGATTTTACCGTAACCGTCTTTTAAAAGTTCTTTTGGTATTTTTGTTCTCGTCCCTTGGCTCTTCAATCGGAACTTTTGCTGCGGGTGCAAATTTTGTTGTTGTTATCGGAGAGTATATCTCAAAATTTTTCGGTAATTAAAAACATAAACAGGACTTTAGACGCTTAATAAATTAAGAAAACTCTTATTTAATCCTTAGTTCATTTTAAACTCATATTTTTAATTTTAGGTTATGATTTTATTATGTTGAGGAAGACACTTACGTTTAAGTATAAAAAAATATTCTCCTGTATTGTTCTTGTGATTTGTGCCGCAAATTTTTCTTTTTCGCAAAATACAAGTTCCCAGGATTATCTATCAGACTCAAAGTATAAAAAACTTTCAGACCTGCTAACAGGTTATCTTGAAAACGATTTAGAATTGAAAAAAGCTGGACTTGAAGCACGGTCAAAAGCTTTGTCGTTAGAATCAACAAAAATTGATAACGGAATTGATATCAAATTATCCAGTGGTACGGTGTCTGTCAGTACAGATACTCAGGGAAAATCGACGGTAAAAGTAAATCCAAATATTCAGCTTGATATTCCGGCAGTAAGCGACGGGGAATTAAATTTATCTCTTCCATACACAATAGAAGATGGAAAATCCACTGTAAGCGACGGCTCAATTTCTGCAACCGTAGGGATTATTTCAGGTTCAGCAAAGCAAAGAAAAATTTCTATTTTAGAAGCAGAACGTGCCTATACACAGGCAAAACAAGCACTTATAAACCGTGCTTTAGAGGCTGAAAAAGAATTTTATGAAAATTTAAAAAAACTTTATAACTATGCGATTTCAATTCATACATATAAAAGTTCTCTTTACGATGATACCGTTGATTTGCGGGTTCTGGAAACTAAAGGATATAGCAAGACTTCTGCAAGCTACAGGCAGGCATATTTAAAGGTGGAAAGCGACCGAAGAGATGTACAGGAAAAACAGCGCTTATTTGAAAGGGAAACTGCGGTTTTTGCGATGAAATGCGGTTTTGAATTTTCAAGGTCAACAGATAATTTAGATAAAAAAAATGAAAATGGTGAAGTTGATGAAAAATTCGATTCCATAAAAGCAGGAGAAAATGCGTATCAGGCTGCGATTAATTTTTTGCCAGATGCAATTCCGAATGTAAAAAGTGAAAAAATTTTTGACTACAAAAAAGAAGATTATTCCAGCGTGGAAAATGCAAATTGGGATAAATATATAGGACAGTTAAAGCGTGATGCAGATTACGAAATGTCACTAACAGCTACAGGTGAATATAAATTCAACTCTAATGTGTCTAATTATGATGATGCCGGCGGAAAACTCAACTTTAACTGGCGGGGTCTTACTGCAAGTGCAGGTGCTTATGTTCCATTAAAAAATAATACATTTGCAATCGATGAAACAGGTAAAAAGAATGATAACCCATACTTTCAATTCAGCCTTTCAATCAGTCCAAATGAGTGGAGAACTGCAAAAATTGAAAAGGAGCAGAATAAAATCGAAAGTCAAAAGGAAGATATTGCAATTCAATCAGCTGTTGATGATTATGAAACAGATTTGATGGATAAGGTTAGTTCGTTTCACGATATAAAATGGAGTGAAAGATCTTATGCCCAGGAATATGAAATGTACGATAAACTTGAATCGGATATGGCGCAGTGGTTACAACAGGGTATCGTTACTGAAAATGATTATCTGGATGCATTTAATAATAAAGAAAAAGCACGGATAAATATAATGATTAATGCGATTGATATGCTTATTTACAACGATGAAGTAAAACTTCTTTTTTGCCAGACTCAAGGAGAATAAATTATGAAATTAAAATTTAAAAAACTGTCAAAAAACCAAAAAATTTTTTTAGGATGTGTAGTTTCCGTTCTTTTTATTACTGGTGTAATTGGAGTAGCAAAAAAAATAGTTTCTTCGTCAAAGACGGGTGATTTAACTGTTTATCGCGTTAAGAATGAAACATATGAAAACGTGATTGAAATAGCAGGAACCGTAAGTGCTGCAAAAAGTCAAACTCTTCAGTCTCTAAATGATGGAACAGTAGTTGCAGTTTATAAAAAAGAAGGTGATTTTGTAAAAAGCGGAGATTTGATAGTTCAACTTGATGACAGTGAGCAGCAGTATAATCTTGCGAATCTTGATTATGAAATTTCTGTGGCAAGACAAAACCAGACAAGCGGAAAAATAAAACTTATGCAGACTCAAAGAAAATCCCTTGTTCAAAAAATAAGTGATAGAAAAATTGTTGCTACATTTGACGGTTTTATTGCAGATTTAGACGTAGATCCTGGTGATTATCTTGAAGCAAAAGACAGCATTGGAACTTTGGTAGATACAAGTTATCTTACGGCGGAAGTTGAAATAGCAGAAACTGATGTTTCAAAACTTGTAATTGGGCAGAAGGTTGTTTTTTCATTTCCTGCATACAATGGCGAGGTTGAAGGGTATCTTGTTTCTTATCCTGCAATTGGCGAAGTAACCAGTCGAGGTGCAACTGTTGTAAATGCAAAAGTCAGAATCGATAATGTTCCTGATGGAGTTCTTCCAAATTTCAGTTTTACTGGAAAAATTTATATAACAGAACCTCAAAAAAAGATTGTTGTTGAGCGATACGCAATTGGTCATGAAGAAGGAAAAGCCTTTGTAGAAGTAATCGAGCGGGGTGGAAAACTGACAAAAAAGGAAGTTGAAGTGGAACCATACACAGCGGATTATGTGAATATAATCAGCGGGCTTGAAGGCGGTGAAATGCTAAAAGCTCAAAGTTCACCAGGCAAAAGTGGAAGAATGAAAACTACAACAAAAGGAAAAACCTCATCTAATTCAAATCAAAAACAAAATATCCCTGGCGGCTTTGCCGGCGGAATGCCTCCTCGATAAGGATATTAATTATGGCTGATGTAATTTCAATGAGCGATGTTACAAAAATTTATTCTATGGGTGAGGAACAGGTTCATGCTTTGCGGGGAATAAGTTTTAATGTAGAGCAGGGCGAATTTCTTTCAATAATGGGACCGTCTGGTTCAGGAAAATCAACCTGCATGAATATGATTGGCTGTCTTGACCGTCCAACTGGGGGAATTGTCAAAATCTCCGGCAAAGAAACGGCAAAAATGACTGAAAAGGAATTAGCTGTTTTGCGCAACAAGACTATTGGCTTTGTTTTTCAGCAGTATCATCTTTTACCAACAATGACGGTTCTGGAAAATACCATGATTCCTTTGCGTTATCAGGGAATAGAT
>JAZSJM010000042.1:0-8740 GCA_045534325.1 Treponema sp.
AGTTTTGAAGCGCTTTCTAAGTTTACAGTCTGATTAATAGGATAATTATCTTCTTCAATTACATATATTGTTGTAACTACAGTATTTGTATTATTTTTTATAAGGACATTGGTCATTGAAGCGGAAAAAATATGTATTAAATTTATAATAAATACAAAAGAAATCGTTACAAATTTTTTTATTATGCGTTTCCCTTTTTAAAAGGATAACCGCCAAACAGATTTTATTCAAATTTTATTTTCCTTGAATTCATACTTTTAAAAAGTAAAAATAAATGCTATAATATTACTAGGTTAATGGAGAATAATAATGTTAAAAATTTCTACAAAGGGTCAGTATGCTCTTTTACTCATGACAGATCTTGCAGAACAAGACCCTACAAAATATATTGCTCTAAAACTTTTATGCCATCGTCATAATTTAAGTGCAAAATATGCTGAGCAAATTTTAATGCAGCTTAGCAAGGCTGGCCTTGTCGTTGGACTCAGAGGAAATAACGGCGGATATAAACTTTCAAAAACTCCAGACAAATATACTGCCGGAGAAATTTTAAGAGCAATGGAAGGCGATTTGAGTCCAAAAGGCATTGCTGAAAATAATACAGTTTCAAGTGTTGGAAACGATGAATTTTGGAAAGGCTTTGATGAAGCTATCAATAACTATGTTGATAGTATTTCTCTCGAAAAAATTGCTGTCAAAAATCGTGAATTCAACGGATTTGACTATGTAATCTAAAATTCATTTAAAAAACATTTAAATTTTATGTAAAACAGACAAAAGAACTTGAATTCTAAGATAGTTTGATATAAAACTATCTTATGGATAAAGAGTTATTCATGCGCCGAGCCATTGAATTAGCAAAAAAAGGTTTGGGCTTTACAAATCCAAATCCTCTTGTCGGTGCTGTAATCGTAAAAAACGGTAAAATTATCGCAGAAGGATATCATCACAAATTTGGCGATTTACACGCAGAACGCGATGCAATAAAAAACGCTTTAGATAGTGGCGCTGATATTAAAGATTCAACTCTTTTTGTTACTCTTGAGCCATGCTGCCACACTGGACATCAGCCACCTTGTACACAAGCAATAATAGATTCTGGAATAAAAGAGGTTATTTACGGTAGTCGTGATCCAAATCCTCTTGTCAATGGTAAAGGTAAAACTATTCTTGAAAAAGCAGGAATAAAAGTTACAAGTGATTTTTTAAAAAAAGAATGCGACTCTATTAATCCAATATTTTTTCACTACATAAAAACAAAAATGCCATATGTCATCGTTAAGTACGCAATGACAGCTGATGGTCAAACAGCGACATCAAAAGCAGAAAGCCGCTGGATTACCGGTCATAATGCAAGACAAAATGTTCATAGAACCAGGGCAAGTGTTATGGCTGTTTTAACAGGAATAGGAACTGCAAAAAAAGATAACCCGATGCTCAACGTACGGTTAGATGATAATAAAATTTACAGGCAGCCGGTAAGAGTCGTTTTAGACAGCCATTTAAAAATTAATATGGAAAGTGTCCTCGTAAAAAGTGCTGATTCAATTCCAGTGATTATTTTTTGCAAGGACAATTTGACGCATACAGAATTAATCAAAAAAAAGGAATTAGAAAGCCGGGGAATTAAAATTCTTTCTGCACACTCAGATAATAATCATTCAATTCTTTATAATCAGCTGAAAATGCTCGGTGAACTTGGAATCGATTCTATACTTGTTGAAAGCGGAGGAACTTTAAACAGCAGTTTCTTTTTTGATGAAAAGGACTTAGTTCAAGAAGTACATGTTTATATCGCACCAAAAATTTTCGGAAATGATGGAAAATCTATTTTTACACCTGTACGTGGAAAAGGAATAAATTTTCCTTCGGAGTGCATTAATCTAAACAATCCTGAAATAGAGTATTTTGACGGTGATATTCTTATAAAATATAAGGGTCTCTCTAGAAATCAGGGATTGTTTAATAATCATTAAGTTTATTTTGAGGAGAAAACTTTGTTTACAGGAATTGTTGAAGAAACTGGAATTGTATCATCAATATCTCAAAATGCATCTTCTCTTTTTTTAAAAATAAAATGTTCGTTTGCAAATGAACTTGAAAATGGAGAAAGTGTTGCCGTAAACGGAACTTGTTTAACTGTAGTTTCAAAGTCAAATTCTCACTTTTGTGCAGATGTTACTCCAGAAACATTCAGACGCACAAGTCTGTCTTCTTTATCAGCAGGAAGTACCGTAAATCTTGAACGCGCAATGAAAGCTGATGGACGATTTGGAGGTCATATTGTAAGCGGTCATATTGACGGCACAGGAAGCCTTTTGTCATTTATAACCGAAGATAATGCTATTAATGTTTCAATTTGTGTTAATTCCAACTTAGGAAAATATATTATTGAAAAAGGTTCTGTCTGCATTGATGGTATAAGTTTGACTGTCGCTCATGTGGAACATAATATTGAAAACACAATTTTTTCTGTTGCCGTTATTCCTCACACCTGGAACAATACGACCCTTTGCAAAAAAAATAACGGGAGTATTTTAAATATTGAATGTGATGTTGTTGGAAAATATATTGAACATTTTTTGTCCTGGAACTGCAAACAAGACCAGAATAAGCAAAATCTTGATTCGTTTATGACTGATTTTCCAAGTTTCCATTAAAAATTCGAACTTACTTTGCGCATGCATTATACAAATATAGTTTTAGACCAAGGAGAAATTACTTATGATTAATTCTTTTAATACAATCGAAGAAGCACTTGAAGATCTTAAGTCTGGAAAAATGATAATGGTTACAGATGATGAAGACCGCGAAAATGAAGGGGATTTAATCTGTGCCGCCGAATTTGCAACTCCCGAAGTACTGAATTTTATGGCGAGCAAAGCAAAAGGTCTTATATGTATTCCAATGAGCAAAAAAATTGCAAAACATCTGGAATTAGATCAAATGGTCAGTGATAATACAGATAACCACGAAACAGCTTTTACTGTAAGTATCGACCATATTTCTACCTCTACAGGAATTAGTGCTTTTGACCGTTCGTTAACTGCTAAGGCTGTTGTTGATTCTTCTTCTTCTTCACAAGATTTCAGAAGACCAGGGCACATGTTTCCATTAGTTGCCAAAGAAGGCGGAGTTTTTGTTAGAACGGGACACACAGAAGCAACCGTTGATTTCTGCAAATTGGCTGGTCTAAAAGAAGCGGGACTTTGCTG
The DNA here is from genome assembly GCA_045534325.1 of Treponema sp. Lineage (GTDB taxonomy): Bacteria > Spirochaetota > Spirochaetia > Treponematales > Treponemataceae > Treponema_D. Next base: position 3,216 of record JAZSJM010000042.1, read on the forward strand.
CGAAATTATGAGTAATGACGGTCATATGGCACGCTTACCAGAATTAACTCAACTTGCCAAAGAGTGGAATTTAAAACTAGTTTCAATTGCTCAGTTAATCAAATATCGTAAGGACCATGAATCCATTATTGAAAAAGTTGCAGAAGCAAACCTTCCGACAAAATACGGAGATTTTAAAATTATAGGTTTTTTAGACAAAATTACCGGAGCAGAACATGCTGCTTTGATAATGGGAAATATTTCTGATAACGAAAGTATTCTTTGCAGAGTGCATAGCGAATGTTTAACAGGCGACACTTTTGGTTCGCTTAAATGCGACTGTGGAGATCAGTTTGCAGCCGCTATGAAAAAAATTGCAGAAGAAAAAAAAGGTGTTCTTTTATATTTACGCCAGGAGGGAAGAGGAATTGGTTTATTAAATAAAATTAAAGCATATGCTCTTCAGGATAGAGGCATGGATACAGTTGATGCAAACCTTGCCCTTGGACTTCCTGCCGATGCCAGAGATTATAACTGCGGAATTCAGATTTTAAAACAGTTAGGAATTAATAAAATCCGTCTTATGACAAATAATCCGGATAAAATTAATCAAATCAACAGTTCAAACAGCGGAATTGAAATAACTGAGAGGATACCTCTTTCTGTTCCAACTCGTCCGCAAGATATTCAGTATTTAATGACAAAACGTGTTCGTATGGGACACTTTTTATAATTAATTAAAGGAGAATGAATAACATGAAAATTATCGAAGGTAAGCTTGTTTCTTCAAAAGACATGAAAATTGGAATCGTAGCCGGTCGCTTTAACGAATTTATTGTCAGTAAACTTATCGAAGGTTGCCGGGATGGTCTTATCCGACATGATGTAAAAGATGAAAACATTGATTTATGTTGGGTACCAGGAAGTTTTGAAATTCCTGTTGCCGCAAAACACATGGCCGAAAGCAAAAAGTATGACGCTATCATCTGTCTTGGTGCTGTAATCCGCGGTTCAACAAGTCATTATGACTACGTTTGTGCAGAAGTTTCAAAAGGAATTGCACAGGTTTCAATGAACACTGGTTTACCTGTAATGTTTGGAATTTTAACTACGGATACAATTCAGCAGGCTATTGAACGTGCAGGCACTAAAGCTGGAAACAAAGGCTATGACTGTGCACTGGGTGCAATTGAAATGGTAAATCTCATAAAATCACTGTAAAATAATATATATATCAGAAAGAAAGTATCCCTCTTTTCTCTGGCCCTTTCTTTCTGATTTCAAATCGCTGATTTAAAGCCTTTTGGAGGATTTTATGGGAATTTTAATAAGCGTAATTGTTGGAGTCATTGTAATCGGGTATATGATTTATGTGCTTGTTTTTCCAAACACAAAAAATATTTCCGATCATTTTCGTGGTGATGACGGCAAATACGAATAATTACTGAATATTTTCAACTTTTACATCTTCTATTTTGATATTCTCAATAGCACTATCTAAATCTACTTTATCACATTCGTCTGTTATTTCTGCCTCTTTGTTATAACGAAGATAGTACAAATAACACTTTACTTTTTCTTTATCAACCTGCATCATCTGGCATATTGCATTTTTGTAGCACGCAAGTTGTACATAATAAATTGACGGGTCCATGGTTTCATTTGTTTTGTAGTCTATAACAACAAATGTTCCGTCATCTTTTTCATATACCAAATCTATTGAACCACTTATTATTCTTCTTTTAAATCGACTTTTGAACTGGTATTCAGCTTTTTTCCATTTTGCATTTATCGCTTCTTTACCCAAGTCTGACTCTATAAAAAGATTTCTCATTTTTTCACATATATTTTTTAATATATTTAAATCTTTTTCGCTTCCGTCTAATCCGACAACATCCCTGTTGCTGTAAGGTTCTTTTTCTAAAATAGAATTAACTGCAGCTTCCATATAGGCATGTGCAATTGTTCCGAAATTAGTAAATTCAAATCCTTTATGTAGTCTTACTATCTCGTTAATTTCTTGGTACGGAGCATCACTTTTTCTTCCCTCATAGTAAATTTGTCCGTTTTGATCTTTGCTTCCACTTTCATCATCTATTGGATGAAGTTTACTCGGAGAAATATAAATACTATCCTCTTTTTCTTTCTTTATAATTTTTGAAGTTTCATAAGGATTATTTTTACTCAGTTCCCTTACAAAATTTAACCTGTCTTTTTTATCATTTTTTCTTCCATGACCAAGATAAGCATCTTCCCGCGGATAAGGAGGAATCCATTCTATTTCTTCAAAGGGAGATACTGATTTATAAATATAATTTTTATGGTCATCCTGCGTATTGTAAAAGTCGATTATCGGTTCAAGACAGTCATAAATTCCGTCTACTTTTCCTCCATTTCCTGGCAAAAATATTGAACTGTCTTTAGATTTTTTATATTTTCCGTTTGTTATATACAATTTATCTATCGCACGTGTTAAAGCAACATAAGTTAAGCGGCGCATTTCTGCACTTTGTTTTGAATAATATTCTTCTTTAGCAATTTCAAAAAAATAATTCTTTCTTTTCTGCTTTAAACTTTTATCATCGGACAGCTTTAGTGGCGGTGTATTTACCGTTATTCCAAACTCCTTACTGTTAAACACTGGCTCATCATTTTTATAAACTTGAGTTGACTGGTTTGTGTTACAGATAAATACAATCTTAAATTCAAGCCCCTTACTTTTATGAACCGACATAATATGTACGCCTTCTGATTTTTCAACTGGAATTGAAATTTCCAATGATTTTCCTTCATCCTTGTATGCCTCGATTTTGTCGATAAAACTCGAAAGATTGAGATTATCTTCATCCGCCTTTCTTGCCAGCTCAAACATTAAATCAAAAAGCTTTCCGTACATATCTACAATATGATTCCACATTGTTTCAAACCTGTAACCACCATCGTACCAAAGCATAGTTACTGTTTTTGCAATCGAATTTTCTTTTGTAAATTGTTTAACTTTTTTATAAAAATCTTTAGCAAAATCAAATCGTAATAAAGCCTGTTTTTCTAATACTTGAGAAGCATCTTCCTCAAAAGGATTATTATCCATAGAAATAATTGCCTGTGCTTCTTTAATTGATAAATTTACAAAGGGAGAACGAAGAACCTGCATATAAGACATTTTGTCCTCTTCGTACACACACAATTTTAGGTATGCAACCATATCACTTATTGGTCCGTCCGAAAAAAATCCTTTTATTTTTTCAGTATCATACGGAATTCCGTGTCTTAAAAAAATTCGTTCAAAAAGTGCCTGATTGGTATAGTTTTTCAATAAAACTGCAATATCAGACGGATTCGTACCCTCAGCAATCAGAGTTTCAATTTTTCTTGCAACCCATTCTACTTCTGCCTGCTCATAATTCAAGTCATCTTCATTTTCAACTGAATCTTTATCAAAAAAAGCAAGTGATATTCTAGGTCCTTTTACTGGGTCTTTTTTATACTCAGGAATTTTTACATTGTGGTAAATGGCTTCATATTCTGGTATATCATTTGATTTCTGATCTTCGCGATAAAAAACCGCCGGTGGCGTTGAGTAAAATTCCGTTTGTTCTGCTTCTTCCGTCGGATATTTAACACCACCAAAAATTGTGTTAAAAGCCGCAATTAATTCTGGATGAGAGCGATGATTTGTATACATCGGTAAATTTCCGTCTTTAAAATCTTTCGAAAGTCTGTTAAATACTTCTACATCTGCTCCTCTAAATCGATATATACTTTGTTTTTCATCTCCTACAAAGAACAATTTTTCTTTTTCAAGTTCATCAATTGAAGGAACACCTTTTTCTGTTCTCTCCAGTTTTTCGGCAATAAGAAAAAGCATATCTCTTTGATCCTGATTATTATCCTGAAATTCATCTATCATTATTGCCTTGTATTTTTTCTTTTCTAGATTTCTAATCTCAGGATAATCTCTTAAAATACACAAAGCCATGTTTGAAATATCAGCAAATGTCAAACATTTTGTCTGTCTTTTTATATTCATTACAATTTCCTGAAACTCTTCAAGCAGAGGAATCAGTTTATTGGTAAATGGTACTCCTGCAACATAGTTTGCAATCGAAAATAAATCTTCAAAGACATTTTTTATATTCTCGACTATTTCGCTAAACCCTTCTCCTCCCTTTGTGTTTCCTGCTTTTTTTAATTCTGTGAATTTTTTTAGTCTTATCAGAAGATTTTCTATCTCGTTTGTTTGCCCTTTTTCAACTAAATCGTAATTAAGCAACAAAATTTCTGGCAATTTATTTTCCAGCATAATTTTTTGATTTGTGTTGTAAAAACTACCTTCTTTATTTCCAGAAAAGCATTCTAAAAAATTTTCTACCTCATTTATCAACTCATAAAAATCGTTAATCTTCTTATTCCATGCTTCAGCTATTTTAAAATATTGATTTTGAATGTCATTTCGAAAATTTATTGGCTGCGCAATTTTTGACAAAGATAATATGGGATTAACCAACAGCTCTTCTGCAACTTTTTCATATTCCTGAGCTCTTACAAAATATTTAACTGCTTCATTTTCCCTATGTTCCAATAAAAATGATAATGCTTTATTTTTAACCTGTTTTTTTATTTCTTCATCATCCTGCATAAAGTCAGGACTTATTCCATAAAAACGTGAACCGAGCTTTGCCACACTGTTACAATAACTGTCTAAGGTCTTAATATTTGCCTTGTAAAAGCTTGCAGCCTGTTCTGGAGCTTTTTCTTTTAAAACCTTATAAATTCTATCAGACATTTCTACCGTGGCCTTTTTTGTAAAGGTTAAGGTCAAGATTTCATCAACCGAATAGTGATACTTTTGTACTAAATTTAAGAACCGCAGCGAAAGTACTGTTGTTTTTCCTGAACCGGCACCTGCTGCAACTACTGTATTTTTAATTGAATCTATAGCTTTTTGCTGTTCTTCCAATGTTTTTTTTTCTTCAGCCATACTAGTTATCCTTTGCAACATTAAAAGTTTTTCGACATATTGATTTAAGCCTGCAAGCAGAACAAATTGAATAATTTTGAACTTTTGGATCTATTTCATAATTATGATTTTTTATCCGTTCTACATAGTTATCAACGCACTCTAATGTCTTATCAATCGTACTTTCGTAGCCTTCGATATTTGGAACCTCACGTTTTGATCTTGCCGATGCAGGAGAGCGTCTGTCCATATCTGAACCAAATACCGGAGTACATGTACATCCGTTAATGTCAAAAAATGCTGCATTTTTAACTTCTACAGGATTTTTTTGATTTCTTAAAAGATAAACGTAAGAAGAAATTTGAAAATCAGGCAATTCTTCTTTTTTTCTATCACTTTCTGTATCGTCCTGTACATATAAATTTTTTGGAATCGCACTATTTGTATTTTTAAAATCAATCAAATAATACTGATTTGAAACTTTATCCTGCAATAAGCAGTCTATTTTTCCTACATATTCAAAATCCTCTTTTATATTTGAATACAAATATTCACCTTCAACCTCAATCACCCTGCAGTTGTTCAT
>JAZSJM010000289.1:0-11096 GCA_045534325.1 Treponema sp.
CTTCTTTAGCCATTGCAATAGCTGTAGGACCAGAAAGATAATCAGCAACGTTTTCGATCTTTAATTCGTCAAATGCAATTTTAGCAAAGTTATTTTTAATAACCTTGAGAATTGAATTGTGTTCACGAAGTTTATCACGAAGAGTAGTAATCTGCTCTACTGTAAGGCCACGGTATTCAGTGAAGATGTAATCGTTGTATTCACCGAGAGTCTTTTTTGCAGCTTCGATAGCCTCTGTTTGAGCAGGCTGAATTTTATTAATTGCCTTCTATTACTCTCCTTCCCTAAAGTCAACCCAGACACCAGGTCCCATAGTTGAGCTTACGGATACAGTCTGAATATAGCCAGCCTTTGCATCTGCAGGTTTCTTTCTCTGGATTTCTGAAAGAAGTGTAGAAATGTTTTCTGCAACTTTTGAAGGATCCATTGAACATTTACCTACAGCAATGTGTACAACACCGCCTTTGTCAGCGCGATATTCTGTACGACCTTTTTTAAGTTCAGCAATAGCTTTTGTGATATCAGCTGTAACTGTACCAGTCTTTGGGTTAGGCATAAGACCTTTGCGTCCTAAAACCATACCAAGACGTCCTACGTCTTTCATCATATCAGGTGTTGCAACTGCGATATCAAAATCGAGCCAGCCACCCTTTACTTTTTCGATGTATTCATCAGCACCTGCATATGCAGCACCTGCATCGAGAGCTTCTTTTACGCGGTCTTCTTTACAGAATACCAATACTTTCTTTTCTGCCTTAAACTGGTTAGGGAAAACGAGAGTATCACGAACTGTATCACTCTTTCCGAGACGAACACTTACGTGTGCTTCTACAGTTTCGTCAAACTTTGCAATCTTCATGTCCTGAACCATCTTACAAGCAGCTGCTACATCATATTTTTTTGTTAAGTCGTATTTGGCCGCTGATGCGCGATATTTCTTTCCGTGTTTCATTTAGGCCTCCACTTCTACACCCATACTGCGTGCAGTACCGGCGATGATTTTTTTAGCTGCTTCGATATCGTTTGCTGTGATATCAGGCATCTTTGTTTTTGCGATTTCTTCAAGATCCTTCTGCGAGATTTTTGCTACCTTATCGCGAAGCGGATTGCCGGAACCCTTTTCGAGTTTGCAAGCCTTTTTGATAAGAACTGCAGCTGGTGGAGTCTTGAGAATAAAAGTAAATGATTTGTCCGAGTAAACAGAAATTACAACAGGAATGATAAGTCCTTTTTCCATTGACTTTGTTCTGTCGTTAAATTCCTGGACAAACTTTGGAGCTGGAACCCCGTGAGGTCCTAAAGCAGGTCCGATTGGAGGAGCAGGTGTCGCACTTCCTGCAGGGCACTGCAGTTTGATGACAGCTGTTACTTGCTTCTTAGCCATTTTTTTTATCTCCTAAAGATTGGTGTAAAAGGAGACGCATAAGCGTCTTACCTTTTTAACGAAGTACCTGTCATCCAACGGATCGGCACTTCTCCCAAAATCAGGCATCCTGTTTAAAACAGGTATATATTCTTAGCTTTCGCTAAGCCTGAATTGCAATTTAAAAAGCTCTTCGCTTCTTATACAATTTTTTCTACCTGAAGAAGATCTACTTCTACAGGAGTTGCACGACCAAAAATCTGTACCATAACGCGAAGCTTTTCTTTTTCAAGATTAACCTCTTCTACAGATCCACTGAACGTAGCAAATGGTCCGTCAGTAATCTTAACCTGATCACCAACAGCAAATGTATGTTTAACATGAACTGGCTTTTCGCCTTTAAGTTCTCCGGCCTTCTGCAAAAGATTTTTTGCTTCTTCTGCACTGATAGGACGTGGTCTTTCACTTGGATTAGTTCCGACAAAACCGGTTACACCAGTAATACGGCGGATAGTATTGCATGTTGCCTTCCATCCGAGATCAGGAAGATCAAGTTCGAGCATGATATAACCCGGAAGGAATTTATTATTTCTTGTTCTTTTTTTACCGTCTTTGATTTCAACAATTTCTTCTACCGGAACTTTTACATCACAAACGATTGATGCATCAAGTTCACCTGCTTCGAGCAACTGTCTGATTGTTCTTTCAATCTTTCCTTCATAACCTGTATAAGTATGAAGAATGTACCAGTTTTTTGCCATAGAAAAAACCTTCCTATTTCATTAACAAGCTGTAGAGAGCTGTAAATCCTGAATCAAATGCTCCAAGAATAATTGATGTAATAACAGTTAAAACAATTACTACTTTTACCGAAGCCCAAACGTCATCACCTGTAGGCCATGTAACTTTTCTAAGTTCACCAACACATTCTTTGAAAAAGTTTGATCTTCTAACTTCATTTGTCTTCTTAGCCATAATAACCTCAACTATCCCTGCCGAAACCGGCATTTTCTGTAATAACAGGCCAGGCAGGACTCGAACCCGCGACACTCGGTTTTGGAGACCGATGCTCTACCAACTGAACTACTGACCTAAATATAATCTCGCTGCAAAAACATGCAGCGCAATTATTCTGTTCAACTTAAATTATTTAATCTTTGTTTCTTTGTGCAAAGTATGCTTTTTATCCCATGGGCAGTATTTGTTTAATTCAAGCTTTCCCTGGATATTCTTGCGGTTTTTTGATGTAGTATAATTTTTTCTTTTGCATTCTGAGCACTGTAATGCGATAAGTTCAACTGCACCTTTTTTCTTGCTTCCCATAATATATACTCCTAAAAAACAATTTTCGTAAAATCAGATTCATTCCCAATTTAAGCCCCCGTGCGGGATCGAACCGCAGACCTCAACCTTACCATGGTTGCGCTCTACCGACTGAGCTACAGGGGCAGTTACCCCATATGAAAATGATGTGTTGTAAAAATATACACAAGACACGTATTTATGTCAATAAGAAGAAAGGCAAATTTGGGGTTTACAGGCGATTTTAAGGGAATTTGTTCTATGATATATTCTCGCAGGATTTTTTTTGCAGGCGGTATGTAAATGCAGTATTTATCCTCCCGTCAGCAGTCAGTCCACAAATATGATGACACTCGCTATACTCTGCAAGCCGCAGACGCCGTGAATCATTTTGTGTCCTGTCTGCTGACAGGAGGGTATTATTTATTTTCGTGACATTAAAAAATGGTATAAAAAAATTAATTTAACGTACCATTTGGCGAATTAGCAGTTGGCTTCCATCTCTTATATTGAGTCGTGCTACCATTATAGTAGATGTCAACTCCATCACGAGGTAGAGCTGCTGCCTTCCATGTAGCATTTTCATTTGGTAAAACCCTCGTTATAGAAACATTGTTCTGCAGTTTCGTCAGCGATCCGTTGTATATAAACTTAACATAACCGAATGCATCCAAATCGGTTGATTGAATTTCAAACCTATCCGTAATTTCAATGCTGGTTACTGTTTCTGGAATATATATTTTTATAACGTCATTTCTTATTTCTCTTACCGTATTGTCATTCGGCGATTGCACCTTCCAGATATTCAAAAGACCATTTGCAAGATATACAGACGTAGCATCGACAAAATTAAAGGCTTCAAAACTAGAGCAGTCACAAACCATATTAGTACTTCCCAAACCACTCGGTTTAGTACTAGAAGTAAAGCTTCCATATATGTTTATGGTCTTAAGATTTGAGCAGTTTTGTATCTTCAACCCACTGTTAAAATAATCTTTATCTACACTTACCTGTTCTATTTTAGAAATGCCGTTAAGGGAAGGTTTATTAGTTGCCTGTGTCAAATCAAGGTGTATTTTGTAAGTTGAGTTGTTTAGGGCATTCGTAACATTTTGGCTAAATGATACATTTCCATCAACTACAATCTTATCTCCGTCCTGTGTAAGCTGGCTTACAGCAGATGTGAAGTCATTCTGACTTGATACAATTACTCCCTTGTCAATCTTTCCATCTTTAGAAACATAATATGGTCCGCTGTTTGGAGTAACGTGGAATTTTTTATAATTTGCTGCTATATAACCATTGCTACTTTCTGAAAACCATTTATAAACAGCATCGGAATAAGTTTGCGGAGTTACATAGATGGAAACATTATCTGACAAACTATCTGTTATCGTTATCGTCGTACCATAATTTACCTTACCATACTGAGATTGAGCACTAATATAAACATCGTTATTATCCTTTGAGCCTCCATAAGGGATTGAAACATCTCCTTTAACCTCAAACACTCCAGAAGTCCCTACATAAACTGCGCCACCTTTTTTTTCAGTCGGCAACGAATACAGATCATTGTTTTCAAGACTTCCTCCTTCCATTACAAACTTTCCTGTAGCATAAACACCACCGCCTGCAGCCGCCCTGTTATTACATACCGTACCACCCGTCATTTTAAAAAGGGATTTCGTACCGCTGTCAAAAGAAGTCTGTACACCTCCTCCGCCGGCAGTTGAGTTTGTAGCATTCTCTCCCGCAGCATTATGGGAAATTACACCCTCTGCCATGTGTACCTGACCATCTTTCCCGCTACCTGATCCAGTTGCTATAAAAATTCCACCACCCGAAGACACGGCATAATTGCGCCGTATTCCGCCAGAAAAAGTATCTGCAAATACCCCAGTTTTCAAATAGCCAAGGTATGCTTTCGAAGCCTGGTCAACATAAAGCCCGCCACCGAATTGAGCCTGATTATCGCAGCTTCCACTTTTAGCAACCTCAGACGGATTGGATGATCCAATATATGCACTTCCTGACATATAAAACGTACTTCCACCTCCGACATACACTCCGCCACCATTTCCCTTTGCAACATTGCCGTTATATATATATCCACCGGTCATATCAAAAACAGCGCTGCTTCCTGTGGAATACACACCAGCACCGTCGCCTTTGGTATCACTATCCCCAGGACCTGCTTTACAATATTGTATGTACCCGCTTTTCATATAGAGATTCTTTTCGTTGTAAATTCCACCGCCGCATGCACTACTACCATATACAAGAGCATAACCATCACGTATAGTCGCACCATCTATTGTTAGAGTTCCCTTATTATAAACGCAGCCACCTTTGTTAGCCTGTCCATATACCGTAACCCCGCTTTTAAGAGTGACATCCGCATTTGTATTCTTTATGTAAATTCCGCCCCCAGTGCCTGCTGGCTGGTAACCGTTTTTTATAGTAAGACTCGTCATCTCAAGCGGAACATCAGTATCAATTGTAAGTGTCGTTCCAATTTTATCAGAATTACCACCGGAACCTTTTGCAAAACCACCGTCCAGCGTTGCAGAGTTTTGTCCTGTAATCGTAAGCTTTGTTATATTCCCATTTGAATCATTTTTCTTAAGTGTAATAGGGCTATTAGTATTGCTGTTATTAGCAATCGTCTGAGCACCGCTTAGCGTTCCGCTTATAGTAATTGTATAGGCTGTATTTTCATTCTGCCATGTAATAAATTTAAGTGCCATATCAAGTGTCTTGAATGGATAGGAGCTCAGATAACTGGATGAAGAGTTATAGTGCTTCCATGTTGAATTATCTTTCGTATTTCCCGATGGATCACAACTATTTGTATTACTCGGATTTACATAAATTGTTGTTATGACGTTTGCAAGCTCAAGAGTTTTTCCATTCTGAGCTATCTTATAAGAATTTGCTTCGTAAGATGTTCCAAATTTACTTGAATTTGCAGAAAGAACCTGTACACCTTTCCCTGGATTTTCTGGCGTTATGTACGCTACAATTTCTTTTGAAAGATTAGAACCTACAGTAACCATCTTACCATCCGATAAAAAAACATCGTTGACAGACGTATAAATACTGTCTCTTTTTATCCAGGCATCACCATCTACGGTAAAATTTCCGTTTGCTGAAACATAAATAGCTCCACCACATTCTGCCTTGTTTGTTTCCATAGTGCACTTTACCGTAACAGTACCTGCTGCATATATACCGCCACCTTTTTTATCTGTCATTTCAGTATTCGAATAATTGTTAGACAGAATACTGGTTCCAGTATCTGCTATTACTTCTGCACAAGTATCACAGTATATCCCAGCACCATTCTTTGCATTATTTGAAGCTATCGTACATTTAGTAAAAGTAAGCTTTGCATTATTAACGTAAACCGCACCACCCTGAGATTCTGCCGACGTATCTGTAGAAACATTTTTGTTTCCGTTAAGAATGATGTTATCAAACTTGATTACTGTATCCGTCTTACTTTTTCCTTTTATCTTTATAAGGGCAGAGTTTTGATTATCCTTTCCATAAATTCTTCTTATAGAAGTACCATCGGATTTTAAATTAAGTTTAAGTGCTCGTGCAGAACAATCCAATGTAACCGGATCTTGTTTTCCTGTTGCTGAGTCAATATCACCGCAGAGGTAAACATTAAACTCCGCATTATTTTTTAAATTATTTCTTAACAAAACTGTATCCAACGCTTTTTTAAGCGTTTTAAACTTACCGTAAGATGAACCACCGTTACAATCAAGACCATTAACAAGATCTATAAAAATTGATGTAATTGCAAAATCATCTAAGATAGCACTGGTTATTTCAAAAGTACCGTCTGATTTGACAGGTGAATTAGATGTTCCTGTAACGGGTACTTCATCAAACCATTTATCTGTAAGAAGTCCGTTATAAACTTTTATCACCTGCTCAGTACTGTAAAGAATATTTTTATCATCATCAGTATCATCGTAGAAATCAAACTGAACCTTATAGGAACCTGATTTCATGGCAATGCCCGATCCATCTCCCAAAATAATTTTTCCAGATGAATTTACACTTAACAACTTTGTAACAGTATCGATTCCTAATGCAGTTTTCCACGCAGCGACCTTTTCTTCTTCTGTATCTAAAAGAGTTAGTACAGAACATTTTATATCACCAACATTAGCAAGTGAATGATAAGGTACAGCCATTGAAAGCTTGATTCTTCCATTTTTTGTTCCGTCCTGGATCTTTTTTAGAGCAAATTCTTCACTCAAGGTTCTTGGAGAATTTGACCCGATGGGTATTGTTTTTTTACATGTCAGTATTTTAATCTGCTCGCCGGGATTATCCGTATCATCTGTTTCTATGTAGACTTCTATCACATTTTGTCCAACTTCAAGAGGTAAAGAAAACGTTCCACTTGATCTGTCAAATGAAATATCAGGTGAACCTGCCATATCAATCCCATTAAGCGTTATCTTATATGTATAAGTCTCAGGATTACTTATTATGTCACTACCACTTAAAGAAGAAATTACTGATCTTTCACCAGAATTATTCTGAATAGCAGGAATCGTTCCGTATAGAATTACTTTTTCACCGGGGTTTAAAGTCTCATTATTTGTTTTTACGCTTTCATAAACATTGTTACAGGAGAATAAAAGTGCAACTGTCATAACAGAGTTAAGCACCCAACGGGCAAAACCTATATTAAATTTAGAAAAATCTGTTTTATTAAAATTTAAAATATTTTTCATAACTCTACTCTCCTATATTTTATTTTGAAAACGGAAGATTCACATCATAAGTTGAACCCTTGTACATAAAGCGCAGATAAAGTATATAACCACCAGTTTCAAGTGAACTTACATTAACTCCTACAGTATTTCCAGATACACTTACTACACTATCTGTCGTACTCTGCAAAACAGTATCTGCACCGTACTTTAAGGTTTTGCTTACAACGGAAATAGTACCATCTGCAGGATTACTGTTCTTATAAAGGATAAACGATATACCATTTGCATTACTTTGTGTATGGAACGAAAGATTATCTTCTCCAAACGATATCGTTGCACCCTGTTTTTTAAGAGCAACAAGGGAAGTATTCATATAAGATTCATAGTCTACATAATAGTCACTGCTATCACTTGAGAATACATTCCATGGATTTCCGAACGAAGCATCCCATGCCTCTGTAAAAGTAACAGGAGTGCCAGTTTCTGGCTCAACTTCCGTTAAAACTCCAATCCTACTTGCAGAAGAAAGATTGGTAATACTGGTTATTTTCTCTGAAGAATCTCCAGTTAAGTACAAGTTAAAAGGTTCGCCACCTTTGAAATTACCATCTATAACAACTTTTTCCTCAAAATTAAGATTTGTGGAACTGTCTACGTAATCATTGTAAACTCCGGTACAAGTATTGGCTGTTACAGTACAGTTTTTGAGAGTAAGTGTTCCTGCATTATAAATTGCACTTGTTTCAGTTGAAGTATCAGAGCCTCCTGTAAACACAAGATTCTCAAGTGTAAGACTTAAATTATTCACAGCATAAACTGCATATATTCCGGATAAATTACTCATATCAATTGTCTTTGTGCCATTCCAGCCACGAATGGAAACAGTTTTACTGCCAGAGAAAGACGGTCCGATAACTGCATTTGTGCTAGTTTCACAATCTTCATCACTTGGAGCCAAATCTGTCTTAAGTCGAATTTCACAAGAGGATTCTGAAGTTTCAGCAAATTTTTCAAAAGCTCTCTTAAATGATGCAAACGGTTTATTTTTACTTCCGTCATGAGAATCATCATCACTACCACCACCAGCGGCGTTTGCAACATAATAGAGCTGAGGTTCTTTTATAACAACATTTGTAACTTCTAGTACTTCACTATCTATACTGTATGGTTTTGTAACCCATGAACGGATTGTATACGTTCCGCCAGAAAGATTTACCACTGTTGAACCAAATGCTGCAACATCTTTATGTCCTGTAATCGTAGTCTGCGGTGCAGAAGTTTTTTCAATTTCATAATATATTGTAACAGGACCAGAATTTGTCTGGTCAATATTTTTTCCCCCATGCTTAAATATAACACCAAGCTGTTTTGTATCTCCGTCTGCAAGATGATTTGAACCAGATGCTACTTCTGCCGCACCATTTAAAATCATCGGCGGTGCAAGTCTCTTTGCTTTGTTAGAAACATTTGCACTCGAAGTAAAATTATAATCATCTTTTAATGTAATAGTAAATTTTGTTTCACTATCTGACTGAGGAATTCCTGTTTTGTAAAAACATTTTTTGTAACCGGTAATCTCTGGTAATGAATCAAAATCTACATCACAGCCAGGAATAACAAATATAGAAGATGGCTTTGTATAAGAAAAGTTTGAGTTTGCAGTTCCGTCTGCATTCTTTACTGTTCCATCTGAATCTAATTTAAACTCATCATTATTTATAAAAATCTTTTTTGTATCTTCGTGAACACTTCCGCTTGTTATCGGAACAAAAAAGCAGAGGATGTATTTTCCACCTGATTCTGCATCAAGCTGCAAAACCGGACTTTTTACAGGAGGCGGTGCGGAATTTACCATAAGGGAAAACGGAAAAGACGCAAACTCTCGAGGAGTTCCATCATTTGTCCTTACGGTTATATTTCCTGAAATATTTTTAAACCCACCTGATGTTTCTGCATTCTGCAGAATATCTGAGTGTAAAGTAATCTTTGCCATACTTCTGTCGCCGGAATCCTGTTCCGGAGAAAATTCACAACGATAACAGTCTTCTTGATCAGGTTCAAATTCAAAATTCAGCAGATATTTTTTTGGATTTCTAAGGTAAAGGTATACTTCTTTGTCTCCGTTACTTTCAATAACATTCATGCCGGCATATTTCCCGATAGACTCCGGTACAGAAAAATCCATAACTCCAGCAGTATTGGTATAGTAGTCAAAATACTCCCTTATCGGCTTGTTAAAATTATCACAGGAGACAAGAGAAAAAATAAATGCAAGAATTGCAAAAAATGAACAGGTTAAAACCTTGTTTCTTTTACGAGTATGTCTATCCAAAATCAAACCCTCAAAAATTATGGTATAAAACAAAATTCAAGAAAACTTGGCAATAATAAATAATTATAGCATAGTATAGAAGAGTTTGACTAGGGAAATTTAGGGGATAAAAAAAATGCACCTCCTAAAATTGAACTTATTTGTTCAACTTTAGGGGTGCACTTCAAAAGAAGCTGCCTTTTAATTATGCTGATAGTATCAAACTTAACGCAATTTCTAGATAACTACACTGATGCTAGTTTGCAGAACGACAAACACGGAAGCCTAGAAAGGAGTTTGCTTCGCTAGGACGATATTCGGCCCGGTATGCAACAGAACAAGCGGAAGCAGGATTGTTCCAACAGCCACCACGACAAACACGAAAATACCCAGACGATGCGCCTGCAGGATTAATTACAACACCATTTACAGTATATGTACTATCATTACTTGTCGCATCTTCATTATACCAATCATAGCACATTTCCCATACATTACCATTCATATCGTATAGACCTATCCCATTCGCACTGTCTGTTTCCGAAATTTTATCCTTCTTTACTTCACGTGTCCTACTACCGCTATTACCTTCATACCATGCATATTCGCCAAGTTTAGAACTGTCGTCCGTTCCTGCCCAGTCATCAGGATTAACTGCTTGAAAAGCTGCTTGTCCGCCTCGTGCTGCATATTCCCACTCTGCTTCTGTCGGAAGACGATAACCATTTGCAGTAAAATCACAAGTTACAGTATCCCAGATTGCATTGCTAGAAGTAGGAATTACTCCCCAGTCGTCTGGGTTTATCTTACCGTTTATTGTATAACATGGTGTAAGTTTTTCTGCTATACTTTTTTTGTTACAATATACCAATGCTGCATACCAACTTACCTGTTCTACGGGACGATTTTCCTGAATTTCTCCACTTGCAGGTGGGCGACTTTCACCCTTAAATCTACTTGGATTATTCCCCATTACTGATTCATATTCTGCTTGTGTTACCTCATGATCACAGATATAAAAATCCAAAAGTTTTACAGTTCTTCCTTTTACAAATACGCCCTTATAATAAAATTCGCTTGACCCCCCCATAAGCAAATTTATTACCCCCAGTTATTGTTGCACCTGTTAACTTTATATATCTGGTTGTCAAATTAACTCCTGCAAACCCACTATCACCACCTGTCCCACCCGAGCCACCACTCGGCGCCTTGCAACTGATAAAAGATGCACTCAATACAAGCGCTAAAGACACTGCGACAAAAGAAAAAACTTTTTTCATAACTTTCACCTTTTTAAAACTGCAACCGGTTTTGTCCGCACGACAACTCATGTCCGGTGCAAGTTCAAACTTTTTTAAAAAGTCGGATCGTAGCCATG
>JAZSJM010000211.1:0-5690 GCA_045534325.1 Treponema sp.
TATCAAAATGCTGCAAAAATTTTATATAACGAAATCAAGGCGGATTTATAATGAAAGTAGCAATTGTCCATGACTGGCTTGTAAATTATGGTGGTGCTGAACGTGTTGTTGAAGCAATGCTTTCTATTTTTCCACAGGCAGAAATTTTTACGCTTGTATATGACAAAAAAAAGATGGGGAAATTCTTTCCAGAAAATAAGATTCATACTTCTTTTGTGCAAAAACTTCCATTCAGTACTAAGATGTATACAAAAATGCTCACTTTAATGCCTAAAGCATTTGAATCTTTTGATTTTTCAGATTATGACCTTGTTTTATGTTCCTCATCCTGCTGTGCAAAAGGTGTTATAACTCCACCTTCTGTTCCTCATATTGCTTATATTCATTCACCAATGCGTTATGCATGGGATCAGTATTTTGAATATAAAAAACGTAGCGGAAAATTAACTCAATTCTTTATGGATAAAATGATGCCAAAAATCAGATTATGGGATTTTGTTTCAAGTCAAAGAATTGATAAAGTCATCGTTAATTCAAAATATATTCAGCGTCGAACAAAAAAATACTGGAATATTGATTCAACTGTTATCTACCCTCCTGTTGATGTTGAACGACTGGCTCCGAATAACAGGGAAGCTGAAGATTTTTATGTTGTATTTTCACGCTTTGTTCCCTATAAGAGGATTGATCTTGCAATAAAGGCCTGCGGTCAACTTAAAAAAAATCTTGTTGTTATCGGAAGCGGATCTCAAGAAAAAGAACTCAAAAAACTTGCGTCAACTTATAAAGATGCTTCCATAATATTTACAGGACGAATAAGCGATGAGCAGGTAAAAGATTATCTTCAGCGATGTAAAGCTATGATTTTTAGTGCTGAAGAAGATTTCGGTATCATTCCAGTAGAAGTTCAAGCCTGCGGACGTCCGGTTATTGCTTTTGGAAAAGGTGGTGCAAAAGAAACTGTTATTGACGGAAAAACAGGTGTATTTTTTAATGAACAGACTGAGTCATCTGTAATAGATGCCATTAATAGATTTGAGGAACTGAATAAATCTAAAATATTTGACTCACAGCAGATTGTACTTCACGCAAAAACTTTTTCAACAAAACGATTTTGCGATGAATTGACAAATGAAATTCAAAAAATAATCAAGGAATTTAATAAATAAATGCTACGAATCGCAATAGACTGCCGGATGATTGGCTCTGGCGGGATTGGTTCTTTTATAAGTGAACTTATTCCAAACTTGTTAGAAAAAAATGAATGCTTATTAATTGGGACACATGAGCAATGCTCAGATTTTGTACGACTTCAAAATGTTGAATTTTGTTTTTGTGATGTAAAGCCATTTTCCTTAAATGAATTATTTTTCTTTCCTGAAAAAGTTTTAAAAAAAATAAATTCATATGATTGTTATTTTTCTCCTTATTGCAATATCCCAAATGGAATTAAAGTCCCTGTTTTTTCAACAATCCATGACATTGTTTTTTTAGATGTAACAGAGTTGACAGGATTTACTGGACGTCTAATCCGTAAATATTTTTATCAAAGAGCTATAAATCTTTCTAAAGCTGTTTTTACTGTATCAAATTTTTCGAAAAACCGAATTTTAAGTAAGTTAAAGTGCAAAAAAGAAATCTGTGTTGTTTACAATGCAGCGCCTTCATATTTAACAAAAAATACCATAGATGTTTCTAAAATTGAAAATAATAATTCAATTCTTTTTGTAGGAAACATAAAAAAACATAAAGGACTGAAAACTCTTTTAGAAGCATATCAGAAAGCTCAGTCAAAAGGACTTGCCTTAAAACTGCTTATTGTCGGAAACAAGGATAATTTCAGGACAGGAGATGAAGAAACTGTAAATAAACTTTCTCAGATAGACACTTCTAATATCACTTTTACCGGTAGAATTTCCAACGATAAATTAAAAACGTATTACATGTCTTCCACTGTTTTAGTTCAACCATCGTTATACGAAGGGTTCGGTATGCCTCCACTGGAAGCTTTGACCTGTGGCACTCCGGTAATAATTTCAGACATTGAAGTCTTTAAGGAAATTTACAGTGATTTGCCGGTTACATTTTTTAAAACGGCCGACAGTGATGACTTATGCGAAAAATTACTGAATATTAATAACAAAAGACCGATCGAAATTGAAAAAATAAAAAATAAATATTCATATAAAAAATCTGCAGACCTAATTGTTGATATTATAAGTAAATACATAATTTAAGATTTTTTTATAATAGACTTCTTAAATGTAATATTATATAATATTAAAAGTCATGACAGAAAAAGATTATCTTGATTATTTTAATTTAAAGTATTGGAAAACAAGTTCACTGACTTCTGGGATTGCCCTTGCCGTAAGTGATTGTCTTATGGTTATGCTTTCTATTGGTGGTGCTTTTTTTATAATAAACTTTATAAATCCTTCATGGATTAACTTTCGTTCATTTGTTACTTATTGGGTTTATCTGCCGCCAATGATTGCAGTTTTTTATGCGGCAGGACTTTATCCAGGAATTTCTTTACCTCCTGCAGACGAAGTTAAAAAATTCGGTATAAGTTCTTTTTTTGTTTTTATAGGAATTGCTCTTTCAATTACAGTAGAACAAGCAGATGATAAATGGCCGATTGTTATTGCATTAATTCTTGCCTCGCCATTAGCATTGATTCTGCTTCCTTGCGGTAGAGAACTTGCAAGACATTTATTTGCAAATACTAGATGGTTTGGTGTACCTGCCGTAATAATGGTTAAAAATCAAGATGAATATTTTATTGTTGACCGTTTTCTAAAGAGAAAAGATTTAGGGTATAAACCAGCTTTAATAATAAATAAATCTTCCAAAGAATTTTCAATGTACAAGGATATTCCGGTTTATCCACCGACAAAAGAACTGGAAGAAGTTATCAGAAAAACAGGAATAAAGGTCGCAATATTGATAGATTGGGAAAACGACCTGAATCTGATAAATTCATATTTTCGCTATACAATCACAATTCCGAAGGTTCAGGATTTAAACACAATTTCTACAAACATAAGGGATTTTGGTGGAATTTTAGGATTTTCATCAACACATAATCTTACAAAAAAATTCTCACTCCTTATTAAAAGGATTGTTGATTTATTTTTACTTTTAATTGCTTCACCTGTTCTAATTCCTCTTATTCTGATCTTAGCAGTTATAGTTAAGATTTCAAGCCCTGGCCCTGTTTTCTACGGTCATAAGCGTGTCGGGAAAAACGGTAAAGAATTTAAATGCTGGAAATTCAGGTCGATGGTTGTAAATGCAGATAAAATGCTGGAGGAAATTTTAAAAGATCCTGTTATGGCAGCAGAATGGGAAAAAGACAGAAAATTTACAAATGATCCTCGCGTTACAAAAATCGGAAAATTTTTAAGGAAAACAAGTTTAGATGAATTTCCACAGTTTTTTAATGTATTAACAGGAGAAATGAGTTTTATAGGTCCTCGCCCTGTTACAGAAGAAGAGCTTGAAAAATATGGCGAAAAAGCAAATTTAATTTTAAGCGTACAGCCAGGTTTAAGCGGTATGTGGCAGATTTCTGGACGCTCAGATACAGGTTACGAAGAAAGAATTACTCTTGATTCTTACTATATTAAAAACTGGTCAGTTTGGCTTGATATTTGGATTATTATTAAAACAGTTTATGTTGTATTAAAAGGAAAAGGTGCTTATTAATGAGACGACTAACAGTATTACTTACAGTATTTCTTTTCTTACTTAATTTATTAAACTCGGAAATGTATAGAATTGAAACCGTAAACTACGAGGTTTCAGGAATTACATCACAATACGCACTCTCAAGAGCCGTTGACATAGATAAAGAACGTATTTTTAATTCTTACGATGAATTACACTCTTATATTGAAAACTTACGGCAGCTTTTTAATAACGAACGAAATCTTGCCTCTGCAATTATTAGTGTAAAATATGAATCAATAACAGGAGAAGATGAAGTTACCCCGATAACTTTGAATATTTCGACGATTGATTCAAAACATTTTCTTTTAGTTCCCTACCCTAAATATAATTCAAATGACGGTTTAGTTGTAAAACTTAAAGCAAAAGACACGAATTTTTTAGGTACAATGGAAACGTTGAATTTTGACCTTAATTTTTCTGTTGAGCCTTCAGATGATGATGCTGATTCTTTTGATACTGTTTTTGGAATTAATTTAGATTATGATTATCCATTTAAGTTATGGAGACTTGATTCAAAATGGAAAAATGATTTTAGCATTTCATACACCATTGGAGAAGTTAAACCGGAATTTAGTTATGAAACAGGGTTTATTTTTGAATTACCTTTTAATGATATTTCTCTAAAACTTGATTTAACACAAGGAATCTCTAGAAATTTTGATTATACAGAATATGGAGATGAACTTTATTTTATAGATGGTGCCACACTTTCAATGCCTTACAAAGTAGCAAAAATTGATAATTTTGGAAATGTTGTATGGTCTCCATATATTTCCTATGATTTTTACTGGGATAAAGACGGAATTAATAAAACAAATTATGACTTATCCTCCCCTGTTTTAAAAATTGGACATTCGACAAGTACTTCCCGAGTAAACTGGTCTGGTAACTTTAGAAACGGTATTTATATGTCAATGGATCAGTATATCGGTTATAACTATCAGAAAGAAGAATATATAGCTTCAATTTCAGGAAAATTGGAATTATACAAAGCTTTTAAATATGCCGGTATTAATTCCAGATTTAACGGTTTTTATAGTTTCAACCAAAAAACTGCAATTGGTTCTTATCTGCGTGGTATAAGGGATGATCAAAAATATAAAAGCTCTGCATGGACTAACGCAGGTCTATCAGGCACACCAGAAAAAGCTTTAACAACAACTGCCGCAATAATCGGAAATATTGATTTACCGATTCATATAGTTACAACAGACTGGATTGCGGTAGATGAATTTATTTTTGGAGAAGACTCCTGGCTTACCAATCATTTAAGATGGATGTGATATTTTGATTTTGAGCTTCAGATTTCTCCGTTTGTTGACTTTGCACTATGCAATAATCTAGTTACAGAAAAAACATTTGCTATAAAAGATGGATTTTATAGTGGAGGTTTAGAAGTTCTTGTTTATCCTGCAAAATGGAGAAGTCTTGTAGTCAGAGCCAGTGCAGGAGTTGATGCGGGAAGAAAAATAATCAAAAAAGTCATATCAAAACTCATTGATGACAGCTGGCGAAGAGAAGTATCTGCATTAGAAATTTCAATTGGAATTGGACTGCATTATTAATTAATAATTCGTTTTGCACAAAGAGCACGATAATATTCATCTGGGATAGATTGGGAAAGAACCAAATAAAGTTCCTGAGCAAATACTAATTTTCCATGTTTGCCAGCTCGTTCTGCAAATAAGTAGAAAGATTCCCAAACATTATTATTTCTGCCCCAGTTTACAATTTCTTCATACTTTGAACATTCAACTAAAAACATATTTAAATCTGTATAAACGAATCGAGAATCATGTTCAATAATTGTATTAAAAATATGGGTAAAAGCTTCAATAGCAGCCAAAGCAGAACATACTAATGCTTTATCTTCATCATCTCTTGATTCATAAATAAAAGATAATTCATATAAAGCCTTTAACGAGTATTTTGATTCTGCTCTATATAAATAAAAT
>JAZSJM010000239.1:0-2881 GCA_045534325.1 Treponema sp.
CCTTGTAATTGGTGGGAACAGTGTAGACTTTAATAATAACGTAATTCCTTTAAAACCTTCGGTTGATGGCATTCAATTTGCCATAGATTATATTAATAAAGTTTATAATCAAAATTTTTCCAATAAAAATTGCATATTATTTGGTGATTCTGCCCAAGATATTATCACAGGCAAAAAAATCGGCTGCTTAACTGTGGAAATCAGGGGTGGATTAGGAAACAAAGAGGAACTTTACAAACAGAATGCTGATTTGAGCTTTTCTGTAGCAAGCGAAATAGAGAAATTTATTGATACTTTGTCTGAAGATGTCAAAAAAAATACAATAATGATTCAGGCAATGAAAAATGAAGTCCCGGTAATTCAGGATGAAGGAAGCAATTTTATCTGTAAATACATTAAAGATAATAATGTAAAGTCAATTTTGGAGATTGGAACAGCAATCGGATTTTCTTCAATTAAGTTTGCAAAACTGTCATCAAAGATTAAAGTTACAACTATTGAGATTGACGAAAAACGCTTTAATGAAGCACAAAAAAATTTTAACGAAAGCGGTGTTAAAAATCAGATAACAAGTATCCTTGGAAATGCATTGGAAACAGAAATTGATGGCACCTTTGATTTGATTTTTATAGATGCCGCAAAAGCTCAATATATAAATTTTTTTGAAAAATTTAAGAATCAATTAAATGAAAATGGAGTGTTTATTTCTGACAATCTTTCATTTCATGGTATGGTTGATGATTTAAGTTTAACAAGAAATTACAGCACAATTAAACTTGTAAAAAAAATACGAAAATATATTGAGTTTTTAAAAAATAATACTGAATTTTCTACAGAGTTCTATAAAGTAGGGGACGGAATAAGTATCAGTCGTCGGAATAAAATTGTGCCTTAACTTAAGATTTTCATATCATTGTAAGAAGACTTTATTTTTGTTAAAATAAAGCTATGAACAGACGATTTCAGCAAACTGATTTCTGGTGTGATTTTAAGTGTTCACATGGGTGGAAAAAAATCAGTTTTCAAAATATAAATATTTTAATACGTAGTTTTAAAAAAGGTCCAGTTTCTTTTAGTCTGGCTTATGTTCCAATGGCACCTGAGTATATTCCTGTTTCTAAAATTCCAGGCTTTTCTCAACAGGCTCAGGATGAAGTTGATTATCTGAAAAAAATTGGCTCATTTACAGACAGCATCAAATCACTAATTCCTTCAAACACAATCTGCATAAGATATGATATTCCTCTTGATTTTCCTTTTGTTGAATTAAGGGATGATTATTTAAAACGTTTTGATGAATTAAGAAATTATGCAAAGGTTAATATAAAGAAATCTTTCGTAGATATACAGCCTCCTGATTCTACATTTATTGATCTTTCTCTTTCACAGCAGCAGATTCTTGAAAACATGAAAAGTAAATGGAGATATAATATCCGCTATGCACAAAAACATGGTGTTACAGTGCGAATGGTCAATGCTCAGTCTCAGGATTTCGAAAAATCTTTAGATTCATTTTATGAACTTTATAAAACAACTTCATCTCGTGATGGGATAGGTATTCATCCTAAGTCATATTATAAAGACTTGATTGAACAGTCCCTAAAAAGTGATGATACAAAAATTACTTTGTTTATTGCAAGTCACGAAAAAGATGATTTGGCAGCAATAATAACTTTATTCAATAAAGATGAAGCCATATATTTATACGGTTGTTCTGGAAACCTCAAACGAAATTTAATGCCGACTTATGCTGTTCAATGGCAGGCAATTATGGAGGCAAAAAAATTTGGTTCTAAAATTTATGATTTTTATGGAATTCCACCTGTAAATGATGAAAATCATCCAATGCATGGTTTATATCTTTTTAAAACAGGTTTTGGCGGTTATGAAGTTCATCGCCCCGGCAGTTTTGATGTGCCTTTAAAACCTGTTTATAAATTATATTCTCTTGCAGAGCGTTTGCGTGCATTTTATCATAAAGTTTTCTTAAAAAAGATAAGGGGGCGATAATGAATCTTGAAGCTTTTGTTTTAGGCTGCGGTGGAATGATGCCGCTTCCTTATCGTCATCTGACATCCGTGCTGCTGCGTCGTGATGGGGATCTTTTTTTATTTGACTGTGGAGAAGGAACTCAAGTAAGTTTAAAGCGCTTAAATCTCAAGTGGAAAAAGATTGATGCGATTTTTATTTCTCATACTCATGCAGATCATGTTACAGGACTTCCAGGAATTTTAATGTTAAATTCTCAGGTTGACAGAACAGAGCCCCTTTATATTTATGGACCCCCAAAAATTGCAGAATATATCGAAACAAGCCGCAAAGTACTGGATATGTATATAAATTATCCGATTATTGTAAAGGAAATTACCGCTCCATGTATTGTTCATGAAGGAAAAGATTTTTATGTTCGGGCATTTCCATTGCAGCATACAAAAGTTTGTGTAGGATATACTTTAGAAGAACTTGACCGTCCCGGGGAATTTAATGTTGAAAAAGCGATGTCCCTTGGCTTGAAACCAGGCCCTCAATATGGAAAATTACAGCATGGAGAAAATATAACTTTAGAAGACGGAACTGTAATTACTCCTGAGCAGGTTATGGGTGAAAAAAGACATGGACGAAAATTCAGTTTTGTAACAGATACCCTTTATCTTCCGTCAATTGCAAAAGAAGTGCAGGGCAGTGATTTATTGATATGTGAAGGCATGTTTGCTGATGATTGTGCGGATCAGGCTAAAGAAAAAAAACATATGACAAGCCGTCAGGCTGGAATAATTGCGCGAGATTCAAAATCAAAAAAAATGGCTATGATTCATTATAGTCCGCGTTATACAGACCGTGAGCTTGAACCACTTTTACAGCAGGCAAAAGAAGTATATCC
>JAZSJM010000093.1:0-17163 GCA_045534325.1 Treponema sp.
GGCCATTAGTATTGTCTTCCTAAGACCGCTTGGCCTCCGACTTCAGGTCTTTCATCAAGGGTTGGAATTTCTGCTGTTGTTCCCAGAGGAACAAGACCATCTATCCCCTGCTCAAGTTGAAACTTAACATTCGTCCTAAACCCCTCGTAGTCAACGCTACCATCACTATTCATCGGAGTTATCATTGCCGTCAAAGCACCCTGAAATTTTGCCATATCTATTCCCCTTGTATCTTTGCATTAAAAAAATGCATCAACAATCATTCTTATAAATCAAAAACATTTTACTGAAATTTTATTTCAATGAAAAGCATTAGAGTAAAATATGTATCAAGGATGCCACCCAAAGTAAACTGTGGCAGAATTGCAAAAAAAAAATCGCAAAAAATATCAGGGAAGTTATTTTTCGTGGAATGAATGCCACCTAAAGTAAATTGTATGACAGAATTACGAAGTAATTGTGTCGTAGTTAGAAATTACACGGATGTAATTTTTTCGTGGCATGGATGCCACCTAAAGTAAATTGTATGACAGAATTACGAAGTAATTGTGTCGTAGTTAGAAATTACACGGATGTAATTGTTCGTGGCATGGATGCCACCCAAAGTAAATTGTATGACAGAATTACGAAGTAATTATGTCGTAGTTAGAAATTACACGGATGTAATTTCTAACTACAAGATATAACGGGACAAATCGATGTCTGTTACAACCCCGGATAATTTTTCATCAACAAATTTTTCATCAATTACAAGGGTTTCGCCATCGTGTTCATCAGCAGTAAAACTTACATCCTCAAGAACTTTTTCCATTATCGTATGAAGACGGCGGGCACCAATATTTTCGCTTCGTGCATTTACATCTTCTGCAAGAAAACTCATTCTATCAATTGCGTCATCACCAAATTCAATTTTTAAGCCCTCTGTTGCCAAAAGTGCCGTATACTGTTTTGTAAGTGCATTTTTTGGTTCAAGAAGAATTCGCTTGAATTCTTCTTTTTTAAGGCTTTCAAGTTCAACACGTAGCGGGAAACGTCCCTGAAGTTCAGGAATCAAGTCGCTTGGAGCACTCATACTAAATGCACCGGCAGCAATAAACAATATATGAGTAGTATCAACAACACCCCATTTTGTATTTACCTTTGAACCTTCTACAATCGGAAGAATATCACGCTGAACACCTTCGCGACTAACCTGACCGGAAGAATTCTGATTTTTTGTTGCGATCTTATCAATTTCGTCGATAAAAACAATTCCGCTCTGTTCAACTCTTTCTTTTGCAATATCAGAAACTTTATCAACATCAATCATCGAGTCCAAAGTTTCTTCCTGCAAAATTTTTCTGGCTTCGCGGACAGTAACTGTTTTTTTCTTAGTATTTTTTCCCATCAGTATGTTCTGCAAGTCCTGCATTCCGTTCTGCAAATCATCAAGACTGCCACCTGCAATAATTTCCATGCTTGGACCACGAGACTGTCTTTTTACGGTTACTTCAACTTCCCTGTCTTCAAGTTTTCCGTCCCTCAGCATCTGTCTGAATTTCTCGCGCGTTGACTTTTCGGCCTCGTCATTTTTCTGCTCATTAATCTTTTCTTCTGGAAAATGTGCTGGAAGAATAATCGCTCCATCAGGTGTAACTTCGCTTACAACCGGCTTCTTTGCTTCCTGCTTTTTATCTGAACCTGGAAGAAGAAGGTCCAAAAGTTTTTCTTCAACCTTTGGCAGACTTGCCTCTTTCATCTGCTCTTCCATTTCAGCCTTTACATTATTATAACCTACAGCCATTAAATCACGAATCATCGACTCAACATCACGGCCGACATAACCAACTTCTGTATATTTAGTAGCTTCAACTTTAATAAAAGGAGCATTAACGAGTTTTGCAAGGCGACGGGCAATTTCTGTTTTTCCTGAACCGGTAGGTCCAATCATAAGAATATTTTTTGGTGCAACTTCATCCCGAATGTCTTCAGCTAAATGAATACGGCGTAAACGATTACGCAAAGCTACAGCCACAGCCTTTTTTGCTTTTTCCTGTCCAATAATATACTGATCCAATTTTTCAACAATCTGTTTAGGGGTTAATCCTTCTATTGCCATTTTTATATCCTATTCAAGTACTTCACATGTAACGTTATGATTTGTATATATACAGATGTTTCCTGCTATATTAAGTGATTTTTCTGCAATTTCTTTAGCAGAATATGAACTGGACTCAAGATAAGCAAGAGCAGCAGAATACGCATAGTTTCCGCCGGAACCGATTGCAAGAACATCATTTTCAGGCTCAATTACGTTACCATCTCCGCTTATTAAAAGAATTTTTGATTTATCCGCAACAATAAGCATTGCTTCGAGTTTTTGAAAAGATCTTTCCGTCCTCCAGATTTTTGCAAGCTCTACAGCAGAACGGGTAAGATCCCCGTTAAATTCCTTTACTTTTTCTTCAAACTTATCAAGAAGTGTAAAAGCATCTGCAACACTCCCTGCAAAACCAGTAAGTATTTTACCGTTGTAGATTTTTCTTACTTTTTTAGCGTTTCCTTTGCATACTGTATTTCCTAAAGTTACCTGACCATCACCAGCCATGGCAACCTTTCCATCTTTTTTTACAGCAATAACCGTGGTACTTCTAATTTCAACCTTTTCCATAATTTAAATATAAAAAAAATAAGTTAAACGGGCAAGTAAAATGATGTAAAAAAAATCATAACTTAATTTTTTCCTCCGTGAGGATGAGCCTTATTGTACATCGCTATCATCTGTTCTGTACTTACATGAGTATATCGCTGCGTAGTACTGATTGAAGAATGACCAAGCATTTCCTGTACAAGACGCACATCCGCTCCGTTAGAAATCATTGCCGTTGCAAAAGTGTGTCTAAGGGCGTGTGGATTAACGTGATGATTTGTTCCTGCTGTTCCTGAATATTTTGAAAGTATATAGCTGATTCCGCGGGTTGAAAGGGGAAACCCTTTTTGATTTACAAAAATATAGTTTTTTGGATTAGTAACTTTCAAATCAGAAAACCTTGAATTCCTCTCTACAAGATATTCTTTTAAGGAATTCTGGGCATCCTTTTCAAAATACACAATCCGATCCTTTCTGCCTTTACCAGTAACAACAGCACTTAAAAAACCACTAGAAAAATCATTCATCCGTAAATTTGCAATTTCGGAAAGCCGGCAGCCAGAAGAATACATCACTTCTAAAAGAGCCTTATCCCTTTTTTCCCATAAAAGAGGATTTTCTTCTACAGTTTCGCAAAGTTCATCAACTTCCTTTCCTGTTAAAAAATTTGGAAGCCTTTTTGGCATTTTTACTGTTTTTAACTCAAGGGAAGGATCAAAATCAATGTAGCCGAATTTTCTACAATAAGAAAACAAACCTCTTACACCTGCAATAAAACGGTTAATTGAAGAAGCCTCTCTTTTTTCAAGGGACAATTGTCCTACACAAAGTCGTAATTCTTCAAGTGTAATTGAATCTATCTGACGGTCAGAAGATATATGAGCCATAGAAACAAATTTCTGTAAATCATTTTTGTATGCCATAATTGTGTTTTCAGACAACGAGCGCACACCGCACAGATAAATCAAAAATTCTTCTACTGCATCTTTTACGGTCAAATTTATTCCTCAGGAAGAGTCCCTTCTTCGTCGGCAGAATGTAGATAATCGCAGTCTGGATTAATACATGATTTATAATTTCCGTTCTTTTTGTCAAACTTTTCTACCATGAACCAACCGCATTTTGGACATACGGCATCAATCGGTTTAAAGTGAGATATAAAGGAACATTTAGGATAATTTGTACATCCGTAAAAACTTTTTCCCCTACCCTTTGACTTTCTTTCAACAATATCCCCATCGCACCCGTCTACCGGACATTTAGCAAGTGGAATTGACTTTGTGTTATGACATTCAGGGAATCCAGAGCATGCAAGAAAGAATCCGAATCTTCCGAGTTTTTTTACCATCGGCTTTCCACATTTATCACATTTTAAGTCAGTTTCTTCATCAAGAAAACCTTTTATGCTTTCCGTTTTTGATTCAACTTCATCTACTCTGGTTTTAAATGGGCCGTAAAAATCACGAATCATATCGTTCCAGACAACTTTATCCTGCTCTACTTCATCAAGTTCATTTTCGACATCAGCAGTAAATTTTTCGTTTATTACATCTGGAAATGATTCCACCAGAATTTTTGAAATCATTTTTCCCAAAACAGTTGGCATAAGCTGACGGTTATTTCTTGTAACATAATACCGGTCAAGCAATACAGAAATAATCGGCGCATAAGTAGAAGGACGACCAATTCCTTTTTCCTCTAGCATTTTAACGATTGAGGCATCTGTATAGCGCGCAGGTCCTGAAGTAAAATGCTGTTCTGGATAAAATTTATGTGCAGTGTCTAAAACTTCACCTTCCTTAAGGGACGGAATATTTCCTGTAACCTCTTCTTTTGAAGAAAGAACTTTCATTACACTGTAAAAACCTTTTTCTACAAGTTTAGAAGCACTTACACGGAAAACAGCATCTCCTGCTTCGATATCCACACTTGTTGTACGGGTTTTTGCATTATTCATTTGACTCGAGAAAAATCTTTCCCAGATAATTGAATAAAGACGTAACTGATCGCGAGTCAAATATTCTTTAATGCTGTCTGGAGTGTAATCTATATAAGTCGGGCGTATACACTCGTGGGCATCCTGTGCACTTTTACCAGGGGCATAATGAATCGGTTCAGCAGGCAATTCTTTCGGATAATTTTTTCCAATCCATGCACGCACATCGTCTAAGGCACTTTGTGCAATACGAACAGAGTCTGTACGCATATAAGTTATAAGACCGACACGACTAGAACCTATCTGGATTCCTTCGTAAAGCTGCTGAGCAACCTGCATTGTCTTACGTGAAGTAAAACCTAATCGATTTGCCGCATCCTGCTGAAGTTTACTTGTAGTATAAGGAGCCTTTGGACGCACGGTTTTATCAGTGCTTTTTATTTCTTTTACCTTACACTGAGAATTCTGTATTTCATCGATAATTTTCTTAACTTCTTCTTCACTTTTTAACTCTGGTTTTACACCCTTATATTTTACAAGCTGAGCAGTAAACTGTGTTTTACCCTTTACAAAATCTGCTTCCAAAGTCCAGTATTCTTCAGGAATAAAATCTTCTACTTCTTTTTCCCGTTCACAAATCAGTCGTAATGCAACACTCTGAACACGTCCTGCTGAAAGTCCGTTTTTTACTTTTTCCCATAAAAGTGGACTTAAATTATAGCCTACAAGCCTGTCAAGAACACGACGGGCTTTTTGTGCATTTACGAGACTTTCATAAATTTCACGAGGATGATTTACAGCTTCTTTTATTGCATTTGGTGTAATTTCATTAAAAACAACACGCTTAATATCAGCATCTGTTTTTCCTTTAATGGCATTATTTAAGTGCCATGCGATTGCCTCCCCTTCGCGGTCAGGATCGGATGCAAGTAAAACATGGTCGCTTTTTTTTGCATCTTTTTGAAGTTCCTTTAAAAGTTTTGCACGACCACGAACCGTAATATATTCAGGCTCGAAATTATTTTCAATTTGAATTGCCATACGGCTTTTAGGAAGGTCAATCAGGTGTCCCATACTGGCCTTTACCATAAAACCTTCACCAAGATATTTTTCGATTGTCTTAGCCTTTGCCGGAGATTCAACAATTACAAGAGTTGTTTCTTTCTTTGCCTTTTTTTTAGCTGCCATTTTATCCTCTAAAAATGTTATTCATCATTTTCTTTAAACAGTTTTAATTGTCTATCTGTTCTT
The DNA here is from genome assembly GCA_045534325.1 of Treponema sp. Lineage (GTDB taxonomy): Bacteria > Spirochaetota > Spirochaetia > Treponematales > Treponemataceae > Treponema_D. The sequence goes on from JAZSJM010000093.1 coordinate 5,817, forward strand.
ATTTTTATATCGCAGAAATCATTATTTTTCAATTCATTATATTCCATAAAATTCTTTATTATCAACGCCCCGTCTTCAACGTATTTTTGAGGTGAATTAAGAAGTTTATTTTTTACTTTCTGCTCGACAGACTTTGAACTTAAAGCCATAATCCTTAAATCATGTTCATTTGCAAATTTCAGCTTTTGAGATTCCTCGTTAAAACATGCTTCATGAAAAAACACATATCGATTGTAATCAAGTGCTAAGGAAGCCGTAATCATTGCTCCACTGCCAGCAGGAGCCTGAATTACAACAGTTGCGGGGCTTAAGGCTGCAATTATCCTGTTCCTTTGTACAAATCTAAAATTCTGTGCCGGAGTACCAGGTGTATATTCACTTAATATCACACCACCCTTTTGTATAATTGAAGCCGCAGTTTTTGCATGGGAATGAGGAACAATTGTATCAATTCCGCCAGGAAGAACCGCAGCCGTTTTTGCCGATTTTCCTTCAAGTGCTCCCCGATGACTTTCTATATCAATTCCATAAGCAAGTCCCGAAACTACAGTAAAACCACTATCGCAGGCATCTTTTGCAAAATCATGCGCTGCTTTTCTTCCGTAATATCCTGCTTTTCTAGTTCCAACCACAGAAACGCACTCATTTTTCAGGCAGTTGAGATCTCCCCTGTAAAAGATACAAAAAGGCGGATCTTTCATTTCCCGTAACATAGCCGGATAATCTTCATCATTACAAAATGTATAATTAATTCCTAAATTATTTATAAGGAACAAAGCGGTATTTGCCTTATGATATAACTGTTTTCCATTCCACTTTGCACGTGTTATATCGCGCTGTATTAGAGATGAAATATCCTTTATAGTCAGTAAGGAAAGCTGATTTGAATCTTCAATTTTATCCTGAATGAGAATTTTTTCAGATGCTGTTAAAAAAGAAGCGTCCTGTATCATCAGACGCTTTTTTAATTCATTTTCAGTTAATTCCATAAGAAGTATCGAGAACTATTTTTTTATTTGCTTCCGCTTCTTTCTTTTTTTGGTCAGATTTTGTTGTTGCAGCTATTCTGTCGTACAAGCTTACGGCAGCATCATATTCACCTTCTACATAATAAGCTCTTGCAAGAACAAACATAATGTCAGTATTTTTTGTTTCAATTTCCAATGCCCTCTCAAGATATTGAATTGCTTTTTTACACTCATCAAGTTCAAAAACGTACAGCACTCCAAGCCCATAAAGAGAGCGGACATATCTCGGTTCAATTTCAATCGCCCTTAAATAGGCACTTTCTGAAAGTTTAAGATAATTATATTTTTCCTGAGACTGAGAACCAGTTGCATTATAATCCAGCGAAGATTGTGCCATATAGCCGGCGCATACACCAACATAATAAAAAAGGTTTTGATTTGCCGGATAATACTCTATAGCTGTCTGAAAATTTTTAAGTGCCTCGCCATACATTTTTGCATCAAGGTAGCGTGTTGCAAGCATTTTATACCATATTCCTATCTGAGAATTTGCTAGCTGCACATCCATCACCCTGTCATTATATTTTTTTATTGCATCTTTTAATTCTGCTTCAGTTGTAGGAGAATGAACGCCTGTTTCCATTTTTTGCAGACGAATTATAGTTTTACTTGATTTGCCTGAGCAGCTGCATAAAATCGTGCAGACAGCAATAACATAAATAATTTTGCGAATAACTGAGTTTTTCATTTTTCCCCTCCATTGTTATGACCTGGAAAATATTTTTTATGTCCCTCACGAAGCTGTGAATTTTCAACGTGAGTATAAATTGTTGTTGTTGCTAAATCAGAGTGCCCCAAAAGTTCCTGCACGGAACGTAAATCCATTCCTCCTGCAAGAAGATGTGTTGCAAAACTGTGCCGTAAAGTATGAACTTTACCATTTACTCCATTTAACGCTTCATAAATCTGAAAGTTCTTCCATATTCCCTTTCTGCTTAAAGGCTTACCTTTATAATTTACAAAAACTTCTTCAACTATTCTACTGCCCACAAGCGAAGGCCGCACTTCATTTAAATAAATTTCCAGTCTTTCTTTTGCTGCCTGACCGAAAGGAATCATCCGCTCTTTATCGCCCTTTCCACGAACGATTATTATACGCTCATTCAAGTGAACATTTGCAATTTTTAATTCTGCAGCTTCACTTATTCTTAATCCGCAACTGTAAATCAATTCAAATAGAGCTCGGTCCCGAATTCCCAGAGGTTTTGATAAATCAATTACATTTAAAAATGAATCAATCTGCTCAACACTCATAACTTTTGGCAGAGCTCGTCCTGCTTTTGGCCGGTCTAACAAAAGTGCATTATTTTCTTTCCAAAATTGTTTTCTTGTAAGATATGAACCAAAAGCCCTTAAAGCAGAAATATCTTTTGCAACAGTAAGTTCATCAATTCCCTCAGAGCGCCGCCATGCAATATAATGTACCAGATTTTGAACAGTAACATCACGAAGCTTTATTTTTTCATTTGCTAACCAGTTCAAAAATAAAAGGATGCTTTCCGAATATGTCCCGGCGGTATTTTCACTGAGCCTTTCAACAGTCCTTATATCAGTGTAGAACTGTTGAACAAGCAAATCTATAGTCATTTATTTTTTTGTCAAATCAATAGACTTAGATAAATGTCTCCATGCAGCAGGAATATTTAAATCCCCTGTATCCTTGAAATTTGGAGGAGGCATTATTGAACTTGACTGTCTTACTGCAGCCTGGCTCATTGCAGACGAAAGGTTTGCGGAGCTGTTTTTTCCAGCGATTGAAGCAGCAGAACTTATACCGAACAATGCATTTTTTTCCTGTTCAGAAACCTTATTATTTTCAGAAGAAGCTGACTGTGATTGAGAAGATGTACCGTTAAGCACTTTTTCAAAATCACCTACTTTCATCATGCTGTTGTCTACATAATTCTGTTCTTCATCTTCTTCAACTTTTTCGTCTTCTATTACAGCATTCGGTGAATTAAATCCTGTAGCTACAACAGTAACACTGATTTTATCTCCAAGTTCAGGTTCAATATAAAGTCCCCACAAAACTTTTACACCTTTAGCAGCACTTGCAGTAATTCCATTAACAATTTCCTCACATTCATCAAGACCAACGTTTTCATCACCGCTGATTTTAATAAGAATGTTTTTTGCCCCGTCAATATGTGTATCACAAAGAAGTTTATTATTAATAGCCATGGAAGCTGCATCAACAGCCCTGTTATCGCCAGATGCAACCCCGATTCCGAGAATTGCATCTCCCTGACCTTTCATAACTGTTTCAACATCCTTAAAGTCACGGTTAACAAGACCTGTTTTTGTAATTATGTCAGAAATTCCCTGAACACCCTGACGTAAAATATCGTCTATGATTTTAAAGCCCTGCTGTACAGAAGGTTTTTTGTCTGGTCCTTCAAAAACGCGCTGATTAGGAATTACAATAAGAGAGTCAACTTGACTTCTTAATTTTTTTATACCTTCAGTCGCAAATTCTGCACGAACACCGCCTTCAAATTCAAAAGGTGTTGTTACAACTGCTACAGTGAGTATTCCAAGCTCTTTTGCAATACTGGCAACTACAGGCGCAGAACCAGTACCTGTACCACCACCCATACCAGCGGTAATAAAAACCATATCAGAGCCGGTTAAAAGCTGTTTTATCGTTTCAGATTCTTCTTTTGCAGCTTCTTCACCAACTTCCGGATGCATTCCAGCCCCGAGACCGCCAGTTATTTTTTTTCCGATTTGAATTTTATAATCAGCTTTTGAAACACTCAAATGCTGAAGATCAGTATTAAGGGCAATAAATTCCACGCCTTTGATTCCAGCGTTAATCATGTTATTAACAGCATTACCGCCACAGCCCCCACAGCCAATTACCTTAATCTTTGTAGGACTAACTAATTCTGTTGAATTGCCTTCATCATTTACATCTAAAATATCTAACATATTTCCTCCCGCCCTTTAAAACGAATCCCCTTTTCGCTTTATACTAGAAAAATTTTTTTAAGAATTTTCGGAAAGCACTGTCTCCGCTGCCTAAACTATCATCCCGTCTTTTTTTATCTTTTCTACCGTTTGTATCACTCATACTTACATCATTTCCCAGATATCCAAGTACAAGTCCTACAGCAGTAGAATAATCAGGTTTTCTATATTCTTCCTGAAGACCGCCAAAATCGCCAGGGAGACCAAGACGAACTGCAGAAGTTCCAAATACATCCTCTGCAAGCTGAACAACTCCGCTCATCAAAGCTCCACCACCGGTAAGAATAATATTTCCCGAAAGAGTTGTGTTTGCTTTATTGATTATTTCATCACGAACCATAGAAAAAATTTCTCTCATTCTCGGTTCAATAATTCCAAGACATATTTCAGACCGCTCACATACTTCAGGCGGTCTACCACCAGCTCCAGGAATAATGACTTCGCTATCTCCACCCATTGCGTCTGCCCAACAGCAGCCGTGTTCAATTTTTATTTTTTCTGCAGTAGAAGGCGAAATTCCTTTTACTATGGCAATATCATTCGTTACGAGATTTCCACCAACAGGCACAGAAACTGTACAGATAGGAGCATCTTTATTGATTACAATTACATCAGTTGTTCCGCCGCCTAAATCTATAATAATTGAACCAAGCTCTCTTTCATCCTCGCCCATAACAGCATGCATACAGGCAAGAGTTTTTAACATAACCCCATCAATTGCATATCCGGCACGTTCAATGCATTGAGTCATATTTGCAACGGCTGTTTTGGACGCCGTAACAATATGAACTTCAGCTTCTAAGCGAACAGCAAGATTACCAAGGGGATTTTTACAAGAAGCAGTTCCGTCAATAATATAGTTCTGAGGAATAACATGGAGCATTTTGCGGTCATAGGGAATATTTACAGCATTTGCCGCGTCTAAAACTCTTTCTATATCGTTTTTATTTATTTCACGAGCACCTTTTCCATGAGAAGCAATGGCAACAAGACCTGTAGAGTTCATACTGTCAATCTGAAGTCCACCAATTGCCGTTACACAAGAATATACTTCGTATCCGGCTTTCTGCTCAGCTTCTTCAATGCAGCTTTTTATACACTCCATTGCACTTTCACGGTTTACAATAACACCGTTACGGAGTCCTGAAGAGGGTTTTTGTGCTGTTCCGATTATTTCAACCTTTCCTTCGTCAATAACTTCACCAATAACTGCACGAACAAAACTTGTACCAAGGTCAAGGCCGACAATAATATTATTCAAAAAAAACTCCTGTACCAACCGAACGAGAATGGTAAGACACAGAGCCGTAGCGTAAATCAATTACATCTACATCTTTGTCTAAACCTCTAACAACATCCAGGGTAACCATCATTTTCTGCAATGTTTCTTCATTCAATACGCGATCCGCAAGAACTCTAAGACGAGCCTTTACAGGAATCAGAATAAGTTCAAAATTCCCGTATTCCCGGGGAACAACATGAATTTCAGAAACGGCTGCAAAATACTTTCTGTTTATAGACTGGATATTTGCTATCTGGTCAATAAGCAGATGATATTTTGAAGGAAGTCTCATTCCTTCTGGGATATTTTCAACAGGAATTCCAGAGATTATCGGTATTGAACCATCTAAAGGAATTTGTGTTGACTTTATAGGAAATAATACTCCATTTTTATCAATTTGAATAGGTACAGTTCTTTCATTATTGTTAATAAAAGTTACGGCTACAGGTTCTCTTTCTAAAATATTAATAAAAACTCTATCTGGAAATCTTCTTACTATACTGACATCAGCAATTCCAGGAATACTTGAAATTATTGACTGTACTTCTGACTTATTAAAATGAACATAATTTCTGTTAAGTTTATCGCCGCAGGCAGCAACAATTTCCTGCTGTGTACAGTTTTTTAATCCCTTAAACGTAATTTTAACATTATTCATGCATGGAACAGCAAAAAGATAAACAAGTGCTTCAATCAAAAGTAAAGAAAATAAAACCACAAAAAGAATTTTCAAGGCTTTTGTCTTGGATTCTGCCTTATTTTTTTGCCTCGACTCAAACTCTTCAAATGAAGAAAAAACAACATCACTCATATTCTATACTACTCTCCTAAATAAAATTCAAAATTATCTGTCTGTTCAATCCGTGAAGAATTTATCAAAAAACCGCACATCGCAAGCGTAAAAATAATTGACGAACCACCAGAACTGAAAAACGGTAAGGGAATACCGGTAGAAGGCAAAACTCCACCAACAACAGCTATATTAAGCAGCGACTGAGCCACAATTGTTGTCCCGAAACCAAAGGATGCGATAGAAGCAAATCTATTTCCGTTGTACATGCAGATTTTAAAAACACGATATGTAAACAGTGCCAGAATACCAAGATAAATCGCAACACCCAAAAGCCCCATAGCCTCGGTCCACCCTGCAAATACATAATCGGACTGAATTTCAGGAACCTGATTAAGTTTTGTAAGACCGCTACCAATTCCCTGTCCCCAAAATCCTCCATCAGTTATTGCCCTTTTAGCACCTAAAACCTGCCAGTTAAATGTCTGCTGATAATCGTCCTGTGCAAAAAAACCAACCAATCGATTTACCCGATAAGGCTTTAATAAAATCATAAGGGCAGCTGCAGGAATTCCAAGCCCGGCAAAAGGAATAAACCAACTAAGTTTAGCGCCTGTTACGAAAAATAAAACAAGTCCAACTACAAAAACAAAAAGTCCCGTACTAAAATCCTGCTGGGCAAATATAACGACTGTAAAAGTTAAAAGTCCCAAAAAAGCAGGAAAAACAGATTTTTCTTCTTCGGGGAGTTTTTCCTGTTTATCAAATAAATTTGCCAGAAACAAAACCATGGCAAATTTTATTGCTTCCGAGGGTTGAAAAGTAGAAAAATATGGAATTTTTATCCAGCGACGTGCACCATTCCTTTCAATTCCAATACCAGGAAAGAAAGTAAGAATACACAAAAAAATTGATCCAAAAACAATAATCGGCAGAAATTTTCTCAGCTTCTCAATGTCAATCAAAATTATGAACATCATTAAGACAAAGCCCACAAATGAACTTAAAAGCTGTCTTTGCACAAAATGAAACGGATTATTAAAAAATCTTTGTCCATAATTCGTGGAACAGAAATACAAAGTTACAATCCCGATTCCCCACAGAAGACCTATTAGAATTATCAAAACATTATCGCTTTTTCGATAGGATAACGATGGCTTCTCTGCAAAAAAATTAAAGTTATGCATTCTTGTCCTCCTGATTCAAAAGAGGAACAAGACGATCAAGAGCAATTGAGTGACTTGCTTTCAGGAGAATAAAATCATTTTCTGCTGCAAAATTCTTTATCAAAGAACAAATTGATTTTATTTCCTCATCTCCATAACCTTCAAAATATTCAAGGCGAAGATTTTCTGTTCCCTGTCCGCAATTCTTTGCTGCTTCATAACCGGCAAGCATATCTTTACCCACAAAAACGATCATATCAGCTCCGCCTTTTACAGCTTCAAGAGCGGCTTTTCTGTGAGCATCACACGATTCTTCGCCTAGTTCAAGCATAGACCCGAGAACAAAAATCTTTTTTCCGCTTATTTTTAAACTACCTGAAAACTCTATTGCCTTTTCCATTGAATCAGGATTTGCATTATAACAATCTTCGAGGATAGTATATTTTCCATTTATTATATGGCTTCTTCCGCCAAGAGGTTTTACGCTTTCTACACCTTTTTTTATCTGCTGAGCCGTTAACCCTAGTACACGAGCAAGTTCAACAGCAGCAAGAGTATTTTGAAAGTTATAACTACCAGGAATTGAAAGGTGGACAGTTAAATTATCAATTTTAAATGTCGTACCATCAATTCCATCATCACTTACAAATTCAATTCCATTATTTTTTACATCTTTGCCATAATAAACAATTTTTCCCTTAACTCCTTCTGCAAGGTAGCCGGCAAAATCATCAGAATACGGAATAACTGCGGCACCATCTTTTTTTATATAATCAAAAACTTTTTTCTTTTCTTGTGCAATTTTTTGTCTGCTTCCCAGCATACCAATATGTGCAGTCCCGATATTTGTTATTACAGCAAACTGCGGTTTAAAGGTACGGGCCAGTTCACCGATTTCATTCTCGCGGTTCATTCCCATTTCCAACAAGGCAACTTCGTGTTCCTTTTGAATTTCAAAGCAGCTTAAAGGAAGCCCAGTTTCACTATTTAAATTTCCCTTATTGCAAATAACCTTATATTTTTGAGAAAGAATGCTGGATGCAATTTCTTTAGTAGTTGTTTTTCCACTAGAACCTGTAACAGAAACACGAATTAGATTCGGAAATTTCTCAACATATCTTTGAGCCGTGCACTGTAAAGCAGTAAGTGTATTTTTTACTAAAACAAGTGCCACATTTGGATTTTCTTTAGTGATAGACAAATATTCTTCTGGAGAATTTTCAAAAACACTATTGCAGACAAAAATAACAGAAGCTCCATTTTCAATTGCCTGAGGAATATATTTATGTCCATCCTGAAATTCCCCGATAAGAGGAACAAAGAGAGAGAATGGAACAATGTTTCTGCTATCTGTAACTACATTCGTAAATAAAAAAGATTTTACATCAAATGAATCTCCTAACAGAGAACCGTCCGTACAATCAAGCAGTTGTTCAAGAGTGAGTAAAGAATTATCAGTATTATTCGCAGCAAGATTATCCATTTTTTTGTTTTTTAGTTTTAATTCTCCCCTTTAATCTCAACCCGGACAATATCTTCCGTGCTGGCCTTGTGCATTCCAAGTTCTCCCTCTGCAATTTTTTCAATTCTTTCAGAACTTGAAAGCACGCTTATATCAGAAATCAACTTTCTATTCTGTTCAACAAGCTCAACCTGTTTATTTTCAAGCCGTCTTATTTCCGTTTTTAATTTTTTGTACCTGTATGACTGAAAAGCCTGAACAACAAGCAGCAATGGAATCAAGGCCGTGGCAATATAAGCAAATAATCTTGACTTTATTTCACCTTTAACGCTCATTAAATTGCTTCTCCTTCAATTGCCAGTAAATGATTTTCACCTGCATCCCTTATTTTTCTCACAACCCGAAGTTTTGCACTCCTGCTTGGAGAATTTTGCTGAATCTCCTTTTCAGAAGGTTCAACAGGTTTTCTTGTTAAAATCTCGGCACATTCCTTACCGCCACAACTACATACAGCCTGTTGAGGCGGACATACACACTTTTTTCCAAGATTACGGAAATAATTTTTTACAATCCGATCCTCAAGAGAATGAAATGTAATTACCCCCATTTTTCCGCCAGCTTTAAGAACATTAAATGCCGCATGAAGTGCTCTAGGCAACCTGCGAAGCTCACTATTAACAGCTATTCTTAACGCTTGAAATGTCCTGGTTGCAGGATGAATCTGACCATATCTGTAAGCTGCTGGAACCGCATTCCAGATAATATCCGCCAGAGCTTTTGAAGAAGTAATCTTACCACACTCTCTTGCTTCAACAATTGCTCGTGCAATCCGGCGACTCATTTTTTCATCACTATACAAATAAATCATATTTGCCAGTTCATTTTCCTTCCATGTATTAACGATATCAGCAGCGCTTTCCCCCTCAGATGCATTAAGGCGCATATCAAGCGGCTCATCGTAACGAAAAGAAAATCCCCTCCCGCTTTTTTCATAGTGATAAACACTAATCCCCAGATCAAAAAGAATTATCGAAGGTCTTTCGCAAGCCAAATCATAATTCTCATAAAAATTATTGAACCAGCCATTGTAAAAATTCATCCGTGAACCAAAAGAAGCAAGTCTTTCTCTAGCCCGAGCCTGAATTGTTTTATCAGCGTCTAGCCCGATTATATGAAGCTGAGGATACTTCGACAGAAAAGCGTTTGAATGTCCACCTTCTCCTAAAGTTGAGTCAATCATCAAAACGTCATTTCCATATTCTTTTTCAGGTGCAAGATAATCTAAACATTCCTGTAAAAGAACTGGAGTATGAACAATTTCCACTTTCCTGTCCTTATATTATCAAAAACAGATTCACCAGCATCTCACACTAACTGGCAAAAATGTTTTTTTTAATATCACAAACTTATATTGCCTAAAGTTTCAGCAGCACCTTCAAGATCATCATTATTTTCTTCAAGGTATTTACTGTACTCTTCAGCATCCCAAAGTTCCATATATTTATTAATTCCAAGAATTACACAATCCTTAGATAAACCTGCATATTCACGCAAGCTTTGTGGGATAGAAAGACGACCAGCCTTATCAAGTTCAACCTCCTGAGCAGGAGCAATAAGACTGCGAAGGACAAGACGACTCTGTTTACTGAACGGAGAGGCTGTTTCCATAATTTTAGAAGAAAGAGATTTCCACTCGTCAAGCGTATAAAGCCATAAACAGCGATCAAATGACTGCGTAACAATGAGAACATTCTTTTCTGTTTCACCAAATAGCTCATTTCTAAGCTTTGCCGGAAAAAGAATTCTTCCTTTTTCATCCAGCGTGTTTCGGTATTCACCGGTCAGTAGTTCCACTTTTTACCACTTTACTCCACTTTTTCCCACTTAATTAATATTTTAACCAATAAATTCATAAAGTCAACCACTTTTTTAGTCGATAATGGGATTTCTTTATTTTTTTTAAGAAAAAATTTAGAATAGCAGAATAAAGAAAAATCGGTCTTAAAATGACAGTAATTAACACATATAACGAAACTAATCTTCATAAAACACTAAAAAATATTTACGCATTGGAAAATAACGGAAAAACCGAGAAAAAACTCGGTCCATACATCTGCGACATAATTACAGAAGACAATTTGATAATAGAAATTCAAACTTCAAACGTATCTGCTTTAAAAAACAAAATAAATTATGTACTTACTACAGGGAAAAAAATAAAAGTTGTTCATCCATTAATTGAAGAAAAAATTATAGAAACCTATGATTTAAACGGAAAACTTCTATCAAAAAGAAAAAGCCAGGTAACCCAGACAATTTATACAGCATTACGCGGATTAACAGGAATAACAGATTTACTGACAAAAGATGATCTCACTCTGGAAGTACTGTCTGTTTCAGTAACAGAAATCAGAATAAAAACAGAAGAAAAAACACAGAACCTCAATAAAAGCCGTCGTCATTTAAAAAACTATCTTGTAAAAGGAAAAATTCTAAATTCTATAAACTCAAAAACTGTATACCAGACGAAAGACGATTGGGCTCAACTAATACCGAATACCCTCCCCCATTCTTTTACAACAACGCAGCTTAAAAAATCATTGGAAGAACAGTTATCAAAATGTAATCTAAATAAATTTTCAATAAAAA
>JAZSJM010000157.1:0-11525 GCA_045534325.1 Treponema sp.
AATTCTTTGTATAATAAAGAGTTAGACTACTTTATAAGATTGCGTGATAGCAAGTTGATAGCAGGGCGGCTATGAGGGTCACAGAACCTTACATTATTTTCCCACGGACGCTGCAAAGCGGAAGGATTGTCTATTACTACCAATACCGGGATTCAGACGGAAGGCGTTCCAGCGCATTGTCTACGGGCGAGACAGTTTTATCAAAGGCGAAAAGAAAAATACAAAAAATGTACAACGAGGGGGCTTTTGAGAAAAAATCTGATTCCGTTTCCTTCTCTGACTTCTCAAACGGATTTTTCAGCAAGAGCGGGAAATACTATGAATACCAGGCACTTACGAGCAAGCCGATAAAGGATTCCACCCTTGCCTCATACGAGAAGATTCTTGCGAATCAGCTTATCCCTTTTTTCGGAAACAAGAAAATCAGTGACATAAACAAGGACTGCATAAAGGACTGGGTTTTGTGGGCCAGCGGTTTATGGTCGGCGAAGACGATAAACAACGCTCACGGGGTGCTTAACATAATCCTTGAATCTGCCGTAGAGAAAGAAATCATAAACCGCAATCCGCTGGCTGGCATGAGGTTCAGACCTACTGAGAAAAAAGAGCGGCTTCTGCTTACCGTTGATGAAATCCGGGAGCTGTACTTTTCGGGGCTTTGGGCGAGGGAAACTCAAAGAAAGATGTTCCTGCTTGCGGCTATAACAGGAATGAGAATCGGCGAGGTTTCAGCACTGAAAAAAACTGACATTCACGAGAATTACATTGATGTCACGCACACTTATTCTGACAGGTTCGGTATTGGAAGCACGAAGACAGGAGAGAAAAGGAAAGTGCCGATAGTAAGTGGATTTGACTTCGGAACTTCTGAAAGTGAATGGGTGTTTGAGGGTTTCACCTCTGACAAGCCGATGTTTTCCCATGCAGTCTACAATTCATTCTGCCGGATATGTGACAAAATCGGTATTGACAGGAAAACAAGGGGAATCACGATACACACGCTGCGGAATTTCTTCATTTCCTACCTTCAAGGAGAGAATGTGACGGAAACGAAAATAAAGGCTGTTGTCGGACACAAGGACAAGTCGAACATGACGGAGCATTACACTTACTGGAATCCTGATATGTTTCCCGAGGTGTATGCGGCACAGAGAAAACTTTACGAGCAGATTACGGGAGAAAGAAAATGAGAGTGACGAGAACTATAGACGCTACCGAAGACGAGATTGAAAACGCAAAACAGACGGCCGTGGCACTAATCGGACAAAATACGAGCAAGAACGCCATTGACCTTTTTTATACTGACAATCTAGAGGAAATAGAAAACGGAATCCGTAACCTCAACGAGTTTTCTTCAAAGTGCTGGCTCTTGTCGTCAATACTTCTTTACACGCTGATTTACAACCACAACCTTTATCAGCAGTCGGGCTTGGACTGGTTTCATTATGCGAAACAGGCAAGGGAGCGTCTTGGAATCGACAACAGGGAGATAACGGAGATGCTTGGAGCCGCAAGGTTTTTCATAAAATACCACGAAGCGTTGCAAAGGGAAGGCTTTGTAATTGAAGGAAGCAATAGGAAGCTTGCCAGGGCTGAGCTTGCATTAAAGTTGAGCGGAGATGTCAATGCGACAATTAAGCACATAAGCCACGACACATGTAGAGAGTTCAATACATGGTATTCTTATTTCAAGAAAAAAACTAAGCTGCTCCAGAATGACAGGCGAAGGGAAGATGTAAGGTCTGAAAGCGGCAGATTTTTTATCGGAGATGTCGAAGCCGTGAGTTTTTCCGACAGGTTGAGTGAAGATGATTCAGCAAGGCTAAGAGAATACATGAGGCAGATTTTTGACGCAATCCGGAACGGGTATGAGCCTGCGATAGTCCCTGTGTATGACAGGAAAGAAGCGGCGATAATGCCAAAACTGAGGGATAAATTCAGAAAGGGAAAATAAAAACCCTGCCATTTCTGGCAGGGCATGGAGCTATATTTTACAGCAATTTAGAAAATCACCATAAAAATCATCATAAAGGACTAGCTCATTACCTTCAATTCTTGCCTTGTATTTTGCCAGTCTGTCAAGTTCTTTATTTTCCATTCTGACAAAATATGAATCATCTTCAATTTTTTCATCTGTAATAATCCAGCCACAATTTAAATTTGAATAATGCTGAATCATGGAAAGTGCAATATCTGTAATTTCTCTTGTCATTTGATACCACCTTGCTAGTTTTTTTGCAGGAACTAGCAAAACTAATTTGAAATTAAGCATAGAATTCACTTTCTACTTCTTTTCTGATTCTGTCTGTATTTCTGCATAATTCAAAATAATTAAAAGGCTGGCTGGCTATTTCTTCTGCATAAGCATTAAGCCTTTTAGAAATTTCTTTTTCAACTGCTCTTTTTTTAGCCATACATTTTTTTGACTTTTCAAGAATTGAAATAATTTTTTCCAATTTTTCAATTTCTTCTGCCTTTGATTTTCCTGTGCATTTTTCAAGTGTTTTAGCAAGAGAAATTCTGTCTTTTGCCTTTTCAATGGCACTTGTGAAAGTTTTAACTCCATAAGAGAAGTCATGGCAGCCAACAACAAATTCTTTCCAATCATCTCTTTCAATAATATTCATTGCTTCATAAAAAAGTTTATCTGTCTTGTTCATATATAGCTCCTTGTTAGAATCTCTCTAACTGATATTAGTATAAATTATATAATGTATTATGTCAAGAAAAAAAATAAAATAAATATATAAAATTAAAAAAAAAGTTGCATATATAAAAATATTTTAATTTTTTCATTGACATAATAAACTAAATAATATATTATAGTACTTGTCAGGGGGAAACAACTGACAAGGGGGCAAATTATGACAAAAGAACAGTTTGAATCTTACTATATGGCTCATTACAAGCCATTGCTTGAAAAAGCCGCAAGGGGCGAGGAAATCCCCAGCGAGAAACTTAGGCTTTTCTCTTTCCTGCAAGAGGACATAGAGAAAACTTTTCTGAATGAATCAGAGGAGGCTTAAAATGTATGCAATTAAAGCAAAAAAAGGAAAAAAAGAATGGTTAGTTTGTTACTTGCCTTTATGCAAAACAAAAATAGAAGCTGAAAATTTACCAGAATTTGTATACATGAGAAATGTATATAAATGTGTAGAAATAGTGGAAGTAAAATAAACAGGGGGCTGTAAATGTTGGATACTGTAAAAGTAACTTTTGACAATGGGGATGTAATAATTACAGACTTCAATGCACAGGTGAGCAGGGAAGAAATGGCAAAATATTACATGGGTAATTGGTTCAATCTTGGCACTGTCAGAGATGATATGCACAAGGCTGTTAAGGTAGAATTTGATTTTTAAGGGGGCAAAAATGGAAAGCAATATAAAGATTCTCGCAAAAGACAGAGACTTCAACCTTTTCTTTGACTATCAGCAAAACACTTGTATTAAATGGTCTGAAAGAAAATGGTCAGGGGAGAAAAAGTGCAATTATTATGACTGTATTTTAAGATATTCAGATGAAAAAACAGGTGGAAAAAAACTTCGCAACACATTTTATAGCCTGGATAAAATTCTTGATTTGTTTGATGAAATCAAAGTCAAGAAAATCATAGCATTCATTAACTCACTGGAGGATTAGAAATGTTTTTTAAATTCAAGAATGGGCTTGCAAATTGCAATGAATGGCAGTTATGGAAGCAGGAGAATTTAAAAGGTATGGAAACTCTTTATCTGATGTTTCCAAATTACACAAAAGACATTGATTTGAAGGCAGGAGCAAAAGATTACATTCTGTCAAAAAATCAAGAAAACTATGTAGATTTGACAGAATGGGAATTGTAGCAGGAAGGGGGCTTAATGCCCTCTTAATTTGCACAAGCAAATTATCTTGAAAAGATATGAGTTAAGGAGTAAAATAAATATATGAAAGTAAATGTGTACACTTCTTACTATGCTAAAATGGCAAAAAGAAAGAAGAATTTCAATGATGTTTACATTCAGATTTCCAGGTCTTGCTATTGTCCTATGAAAGACTTAGATGGCATTCCAATTCAAAATCAAATTGATTATGCTTTTTTGGACTTGGGAAACTACAGCACTTTGGCAGATTATGAAAAAAATCTTCCTGAGAGTGCAGTTGAAACACTGGTAGACTTTTTGCAGCCTGAAAACTGGCAGTTTTCAGAAGATGACCCTGAAACAGATGAAGTGAATGTTTTTCTTCTTTGCTTTGAAAACCTTAAAGCAAAATGGACTAAAAAAGATGAAGAAAAATATTTTGATGTCAAGGCAGGGGATTTTAAGAAATGCCACAGGACAATTTTAGCGGGTATTTTGAACAAGAAATTCAATCTTGATGTAAAAGAATATCAAGATTAAAATTATGATGATTCTAAAAGAACTATAAAAGCCAATATGGAGAAAATGCTGAATGGCAGTAACAAATGTTCGTATTGACAGACAGGGCCGAAAAACCGCCAACATCACAAGAAAAGCTACAGCTGCACAGCGGGCTAATGGGTTGCGGGGCGTTTCCTACAACAATGTGCTTGTAGGTCGTGGTTCTGGTACTAACAGCAGGACTGGTGGTGCTGGCTGATGTCTCTTAAAACAAAGACAGAGGAATCTATTAAAATTCTCAAAGAGAGAAGCCGCATAAGCAATCTTATGGTTGGTCTTTCTGGTGGGAAGGATTCTCTCTGTCTTTGTGAGCTGGTGAGAATGGCAGGGGTGCAGGATAAAACAGGCTATTTTTTCATGGAGTTTATGCCTGACTTGCAGATTCAAGAAGACTTGTTAGATTATCCTTGCAAAAGATTTGATATTGACAAAGACAGCATTGTAAGAGTTCCCAGCGAGCATTTTACAAAATGTATGCACTATTCGGCTTATACTTGGTATTCCAAAAGGGCAAAAAAAGATTTCCCGGACATTTCGAGAACTGAAGTTTTTAAGTACATAGCAAAGTCAACAAAGTCAACTATTGTTACAGGCGTAAAAAAATGTGATTCAATGCAAATGCAAAGAATGTTGTCAAAGGCAGTCGGCACTTGCATTTATCCAATGGAAAACTGGACTTTAAATGATGTCTTGACTTTTATGAAAGAGAGGAACATATCAATTCCGCCTCTAACCAAAAAAGGGTGTCGGGGAGTTGGCATAACTTATAATGAAATAAAATTTATCCAAGAGAATTACCCTGATGATTTCCGAAGAATAGAGACAGTTTTCCCATTTATACAAGCACTATTGCTATCTCATAAATATTTCGGAATAAAAGACACTATGAGGATTGTATGATAAAGCAAAACGAAACAGTCACCATTAAACGCAGCCAAGTAAATTTCGCAAGTTATAATCCAAGAAAAATAACATCTGAAAGCAAAAGAAAACTTGAAAAGAACCTTCAAGAATTCGGTCTTATGGGCGGAATCGTGTGGAACGAGAGTACTGGAAACCTCGTTTCGGGGCATCAACGCGTTTCAATCCTCGACAAGCAGAACGGCTACAAGAAAGACAAGCCCGAAACTGACTATGACTTGATTGTTACAAAAGTAAACCTTACGGAAGAACAGGAAAAAACGCAGAATATTTTTTTCAACAATGGGCTTGCGCAAGGGTATTTTGATGAGGACAAGTTGAAAAGCCTTATGGACGAGGTGAAATTCTCCGAGTTCACAGGTTTTAATAAATCCGAGCAGGTGTCTCTGTTCGCTAACGCAGATTTGACAGACGAGGAATATCAGAAGATAGCGGAAAAAGTACAGGCTACAACTGATAAAATCCAGAAAATGCACTCTAAGGGCGAGACCGAGACAGATAAGAATTATATTGTTTTGGTGTTCAAAAACAGGCATGATAAAGAAATGCTGATAGACAATTTGGGGATTTCTTTAGACGATGGAAGATTCTCAAACGCACACGAATTTCTTGAAAACCTTTACGAAAAATGGTCAGAAATGCAAGGATAAACGCAAATTTTTGCCGGTTTCCGTCAATTTTGGTGTAAAAAGTGTTTTTTTTGTTAAAAAATTCGCAATTTTGAATTATAATTCTTTCTATAAATTGATTTTTAAATATTTTAACAAAAATTGAGTTTGCTGAATGGGAAGAAGAAAAATATGCACAAGAAATAAACTGATAAAGGCAATACGAAACTCATCGGGCGTTGTCTCCATTATTGCGGAGCGAATCGGATGCTGCCGTCAGACGGTCGCAACGGCTTTGAAAAACGACCCGATAGCAAAAGAGTATTACGACGCTGAATGTGATACTGTTCTCGACATTGCCGAGGTCGTTGTGATTGACGCTATCAAGAATCAAGATGTGAACACTGCAAAATGGTATCTTGAAAAAAAGGGATCAAAGCGTGGCTACAACCCTTCGGTAGAACTAAAAGGCAATACTACAGAGCCTATCACCCTCAACTTCATAGACAAAGAGGGCGATAAGTTCGAGAAGAAAACAGAGTAAACGATATTGAAGAACCTCTAAGGTCATAAGGCTTTAGGGGTATTTTTTTATGAATCTGAATCTTGACATTCACGAAGCTGTAGGAATCAACTACGATGATTTTCTTTACTCAAAGAAACGCTATCTTGTGTGCAAAGGCTCACGAGGTAGTAAGAAGTCCTGCACCACCGCACTTAAAATAGTCTACTTTATGATGAAGTATTCCCGTTTCAAGCCAAATACCCTTGTAATACGCAAATACTACAACACACACAGGAACTCAACGAGGGCGCAGCTGATATGGGCGATTGACAAGTTAGGGGTAAGGGATTTGTGGAAGATACCAAAGGGAGAGAACACGCTGACTTTCATTCCTACTGGTCAGCAGATTCTTTTCCGTGGTATGGACGACCCGCAGTCAATCACCTCTATTACCGTTCCTGACGGCTATTTGTGTTGGGTGTGGATTGAGGAATCTTTTCAAATCACGAAGGAAGAGGATTTTAACAAACTTGATATGTCAATCCGTGGTAAGCTGCCGCCGGAACTGTTTCACCAGTTCATTTTGACATTCAATCCCTGGAGCGACAGGCACTGGCTGAAAGCCCGCTTCTTTGACAATCCCGATGAAAACACGCTTGCAATAACCACGAACTACATGATGAATGAGTTCCTTTCAGAATCCGACATACGCTTGTATGAGATTATGAAAGAGCGTTACCCCCGCCGCTACCGCATAGAGGGCTTGGGCGAGTGGGGGATAGCCGAAGGGCTTATTTTCGAGAACTGGAAAGAAGAGGACTTCGACATCGAGGAGCTGATAGAGAAGAACAGAAACAAGAGGACTGACAGGGGAATATCCGCCTTTATTTCAGTTCATGGCATGGACTTCGGCTACAACGACCCGACTTTCTTTGTCGGTGCTTATGCTGACAGGAAAGACTATAAAATCTATGTCTATTATGAGTTCTGCGAGATTCAGATGGAAAACCGCAAGATAGCGGCAAAGCTCATAGAGGACGGATTCGGGGATGCCGTTATCCGTGCCGATTCCGAAGACCCACGGACGATAAACGAGCTTCGGCTTTTGGGCTTGCACGGAATAAGGGGAGCAAGAAAGGGGGCTGGTTCTGTCTTGGGCGGAATTCAGAAATTACAGGACTACGAGATTATCGTAAGTCCGAAGTGTCCGCACTTCATAGAGATGATTTCAAACTACGCATGGAAGAAAGACAGAATGACTGACAAGATAATGAACGAGCCGGAACATGATTTTTCACATGGCCCGGATGCCCTGCGCTATGGATGCGAGGATTTGTCGAAATTTGGGATACAGGTTTGATAATTCGTATTTGTGTGCTATAATGTGGGTATGGAATTACGCACATTGAAAAAGATTATAAAAGCGATTGTCTCAGTTTTGTTTTACATTTGTTATTTTTCTTTGCTTTTTCTGCTGCCAAATTTAAAATCTCGTATTATTGGCGGCGTTATAATTTTTATTCTTGTTCTTTGTGTTATTTACATACAAGGATTAAAATACGGAATGAAAAGAATTTCTGATGATGAACTTCCAATGAGTAGGCATTTTTTTTTCTTGACTATATCACACAATCAAAAGGAGAATGGGGAATGAAATCCTTTGAGAACGCAAAATAAAAAGGCAAGCTGTAACACTTGCCTTTTGTTCAGTCTGCCAGATATGTAATGAAATATGGGCTTTCAAGAATCAAATTGATGTATTTTAATTCATGCAAGATGTTTGGAAGTCCATAGATTTTAATTAAGGTTATTAAATCTTGTAATTTCTGCATAATTCTTCTAAATCAAAATCCCCTTTTTTGGAAGATGGAAAAACTTTATATCAACAAAAAATACAACATTGTTACTGATTTTTAATCAAAAAGCCCTCTTTTAATTTGTACAGGCAAATTATGGACTTTAGCAAAATACTGTGATAAACTCAATGTAAATATAGAACCTTGAAGGTCTGTTTAGGTAGCCAATGGAAAACATTCAGAAACAGACCGAATCAACGATTTTCTCCAGCACACTAAGCCCCGCAACAGTGGCGCAAATCATCACCGACAACGGCAAGAACTCCCCTCAGATTCAGGACATAAAGACAGCAGAAAGGTACTTTGACGGACACTCCGACATAGAGCGGAAAGAGCGTGTCTACTATGACAAAGACCGCAAGAAATACGATAATCCCGCCGCAAACAACGCAAAGATAAAATCAAACTTTCTCCGTATGCTGGTACAGCAGAAACAGGATTATGGATTCGCAAAGACATTCATCTTGAAACTCTCCACCGAAAAGCAGGACGAGGTAGACCTTTCCACGGACGAGTACGGCCTGGAGTGGAAGAAATTCTGCGACCGTGTACTTTTCAAGGCTTCCTATCAGCTTTCGGGGCTTGCCGTGAACGGCGGGATTGCATGGGCTTACCTCTGGATTGACGGAAACGGCGAATTGCAGATGAAGGACATTCCCAGCGAGCTTGTCTATCCGGTTTGGCATGACAGGCAGCACACGAAACTTGACAGGCTTGTGTACAATTTCCTGCAAGTGAAATACAACTCGGCGACAGCCGACACCGTGGAATATTCCGAATACTGGACTGATTACGAGCGTTATCTTTTCAATGTGTCAAACGGATATTCAGTTGAGCCGTCATTGAAAGACAGCGAGGGAAACCCGATTTACAGCCACATGACGGAGAATGAATCATGGGGCAGGATTCCTTTTGTCGCGCTGAAAGCGAACGCAGACGAAAAGCCACTCTTGAATTTCATCAAGGCTCACATTGATTCCTACGAGAAGCTGGATTCAAATTCAATCGACAGTCTTGTGGACGACCTTGACCCGCTCCTTGTGTTCCGTGGGATAAGCCCGAATGTGAAAGACCTGCTGGAAGCCCGTGAGCTTGCGAAAATCACGAGGACAATATCCCTTGATTCTGACGGTGACGCACATTTCATTCAGGCACAGACGCAGGTTCAGGCATACAACGAGAAATTGCAGGCAATCAAAAAAGACATTTTTAAGTTCGGGTACGGTGTTGACACGCAGGACGCAAGGTTCGGCGGGAATCCAAACCAGCTTGAAATCAAGTCTCTGTACCAGGACTTGGACACATACACGGACGGACTTGAAAGGCAGTTCCAGAACTTCATCGACAACCTCAAATACTTCTTCGACAGGTGGTATGAGATTACGGGGCGGGGAAGTTTCGAGATTGCCCAGAGCTACAAGGTGCTTGTGAAGCTAGACCGCTCGCAGATGATTAACGAATCCGCAAAACTTGACGATTCCGTTAAATTGCAGGGGATTGTCTCTGAAAGGACTTTGCTTGAGCAGATACCGCAAGTGCAGGATGTGGAAATGGAGCTTTCACGGCTTGAAGAGGAAAAAAAGGACAAGGAGAAAGATAACAATCTCTTTAATTTTCCGAATGATTCAGACAATGACAAGGAGACAGTGGAATGAGCGAGAAGAACGAGGACAAGAAAGGGGCGAAGGAATACTCATTTTTCGGTCAGATTTTCGCCGCAATATGGGTAGGCGGCTGGAACGCATTTCAGTTCACGAAGGATATTCTGAAAGGAACTCACATTGAGGTTACGGACATTATCTATTCGGGGATAGCGATAGCGGCCTGCTTCTCACCCGTCTATGTGTCTATTCTTTTTGACAAGATTAAGGCTATAAGGTTCGGTGACAAGGAGTAATGTTTATGGACGATAAACTTTTGCTTGATATGCAGCAGCAGTTGGGCAGAATCGAAGCTACTACAATCTCCGTGAAAGACGATATTACGGAGTTAAAGCAGAAAGATATTACTCAGTCACAGGATTTGGAGCGGGCATACGCAAAGGCAAAAGCTAGGCAGGATTCTATCCGTGATGATTTACAACATCAGATAGATTCAAACAAAACTTTGATTCTTACTGTCAGCGAAAGTATCAACACTCTTAACCACAACATTGATAAATTATTCAAGGAGTTTTCAACGAGTGTCGAGAAAAAACTTGAACAATTTGAATCACGCTTATATCTCGTTGAGACAAAGAAAGAGAAGACGCTTGCGAAGTGGTACGACCGAATCGTAGATAAAATTATGTGGATTATCATAATCGCCGTGATTGTCGTGCTTATGAAGTGGCTGAACGCCCCGCCTGAAATTATGAACCAGCTGCCGCATTAGGAGGAAAGAAAATGAATAATGGAATTTTAATAGCAATCGGTTGTCTTGTTCTTATTGATGTAATTCTTTACATTGCCTTTAAGACTGTATCAGAAAGGCTTGATGTTGCAAGGCTGAAAAACAGCGAGTATGAGTATACGATAAGGAGTTTGAGAGAAGAAAACTCAAAACTAAAAGAAGAAATGAAAATAACCGCAAAAAACAGGAGAGAAGCAAATGAGAAGATTGATTCTTTGCATAATGGCGATTCTGTCAGCAATGCTATTGACGGCTTGTGTAAGCACTGAGCCGATTATCGTTGAAAAAGTGGTAGTGCCGGAACTTACATTTCCACTGTTTCCACTTGCAGACAAAATGACGGACAACAAAGACGAAACTGTAAGCGTGTCGTCCGAATGGTTCATAAGGCTTGAAGAATACCATATCAGAATCGAGGAGACAGAAAAAAATTACAACGATTTAAGGGATATGTACAGGACTTATAAATGAGCAAGGAGCGACTTTGCGGAAACTGCTGTTTTTGCAAGAGAGATAAAAACAGTCATTCAGGAATATGCGTCATGGATAAAAAGCGTGGCACAGTTCTTGTAACGGAATCGGCTACAGAGAAAAACTGTAAGCATCATTTATATTTAGCGGAGACAAAAGAAATTGAACTTAACGGAATTCGTGAATAAATATATTGGAAAAAAGGTAGACTTTGACGGAGCTTTCGGGGCACAGTGCGTAGATCTTTTCCGACAGTATTGTAAAGATGTTTTGCGGGCAGGACATACTGGAGCGGTAGAAGGTGCTAAAGACCTTTTCCTTAGATACGCTGACTTACCCGCAGAATGTAAGTATTTTGACAGGATTTCAA
>JAZSJM010000050.1:0-8526 GCA_045534325.1 Treponema sp.
CTATTTTATATAACAATTGATGTTTACCTTTTTATAAGATAGGATTTCTTAAAGGAGACTTAAAATGAAAAAAACACTTACTATTATTGGCCTGGTTTGTCTTGCAATAGTTATCATCTATAGTTCTACAGTCGGTACATACAATAAAATTATTTCTCTGGAAGAAGATGTTAAATCTGCCTGGAGTCAGGTTGAAAATCAATATCAGAGAAGAAATGATTTGATTCCTAATCTTGTAAACACTGTAAAAGGTTATGCAGGACACGAAGAGGATGTTCTGACAAAAATAACTCAGGCACGAAGCATGGTGGGCTCAATTACAAATACAGGTTCTGATATAACTGGCGATACAAAAAAAATGAATGACTATGCAAACGCGCAAACTCAATTAACTTCCAGCTTGCAGCGTCTTTTAGTTGTTGCAGAAAACTATCCGGAATTAAAAGCAAATACAAATTTCTTATCACTGCAGGATGAACTTGCCGGAACAGAAAATCGTATCAGCGTTGAACGAAAGAGATACAACGAAACTGTAAAAACTTTCAATTCAACTATAAGAAAATTTCCGGCAAGTATTGTAGCAAATTTTAACAATTTTGAACCAAAAGCATATTTTGAATCTAATGCACCAGCACAAGCCCCGGAAGTAAAGTTCTAATTTTAAAAAAATGTACAAAAATCGGTTTATAATTTCTACAATTTATATTTTCTTTTGCGCACTTATGTATGGACAGAAAATTCCTTTACATACGGGCTGGATTGTTGACAATGCACAAATTATAAAAGACGAAACAGAATATGCTCTCGAAGAAAAAATTGAAAACCTTAATAAAAAAACCGGGCAGCAGATTTCCGTTTTAACGATCGAAAGTCTCGAACAAAATGCTGACGGCTCAACAATAGAAGAATACTCGTCTAAAGTTTTTGAAAAATGGGGACTTGGACAAAAAGACAAAGATAACGGTGTTCTGATTACAGTCGCAGTAAAAGAAAGACAGGTGCGCATAGAAACAGGCTATGGACTTGAAGAAGTTTTAACCGATACAAAGTGCGGATTGATAATTCGTAAAAAAATTATTCCCCATTTTAAAGAAAATAATTATTCTGAAGGTATTAACGAAGGTGTAGACACAATAATTTCCCTTATTTCCGGAGATGAAAATACTTCCAAAGAACTTGAGGAAACTAAAAAAACAAGTTTTGCTGATTTAATTCCATTGTTTATGTGGATTGTCTTTATTTTGATAATTGTTTTGTCAAATATTTTTGGTCGAAAAAATCACAAAGATGATGATGACCATTTTCCGCCATCCGGACCATTTTTTGGAGATCCCTGCTCAGGAGGCTTTGGCGGTCCATGGCGGGGAGGACGTAACCATGGAGGTTTTGGCGGCGAATTTGGTGGCGGAGGTGGCCGCTCTGGAGGCGGAGGAGCCAGCGGGCGATGGTAGAATACTGTGTGCTTAAAGTGATTGAGAATTAAAGGATTTTAGGATATTCTTATCTTATGTCTTACGAAGTAACTGCCACCAGGCGACGTCCACAAAAATTTGAAGATCTTGTAGGTCAGGAATTTGTTGCCCAAACATTCCGCAATTCAATTGAATCTAAAAAGATTGCTCATGCCTATTTATTTTCCGGTCCAAGAGGATGCGGTAAAACTTCTACTGCCCGAATTCTTGCAAAAGCCTTAAACTGTGCAGAAGGTCCAACAGCAACACCATGCGGACATTGCCAGCAGTGTATTGAAATTACAAAAGGAAGTTGCACTGACGTAATTGAAATAGACGGTGCATCCAACACTTCTGTAAACGATGTAAGACAAATAAAAGACGAAGTTCTTTTTCCGCCACAAAGCTGCAAATATAAGATATATATTATTGATGAAGTTCACATGCTTTCAACAAGTGCTTTTAATGCACTGTTAAAAACAATTGAAGAACCACCTCCATATGTAATTTTTATTTTTGCAACTACAGAACTGCAAAAAGTTCCTGCCACAATAAAAAGCCGCTGCCAGCAATTTAACTTTAGACTTGTTCCAATTGAAAAGGTAAAGGAACAACTCGCTCTTGCCGCTAAAGAAATTAATATAAGTGCGGATGACGAAGCCTTATATTGGATTGCACGAGAGTCTACTGGTTCCATGCGCGACGCATATACTCTTTTTGACCAGGTTGCAGCGTTCAGCGGAGATAAAATAACTTACGATAAAATCCGCGACAAATTGGGGCTTGTGGGTGTTGACCGCCTGAATGCAATTTTTGAAGACTGTGCAAATAATAAATCACAAAGTGCTCTTGAAAAGCTGGATGTTTTTTTGCAGGCCGGCATTTCTATTGAGCAGTTAATTTCTAATTCAACAGATTATTTACGCTCTCTTTTACTTATCAAAAACGGAATAACTAAAGAAGCCTTGCTGGGGCAAAATCCAGAACGCTTTAGCGCAGATGTTCTGGCAAAGTGGAACAGCATTCAACTTGAGCGGGCTATAAGTATATTCCTGCAATTATACAGAGACATACGATATTCATTAAATCCACGGTACGAACTGGAACTCGCCTTTAGCCGTTTAAGCTGGTTAAGCGAGTATGTTTCTCCGGCAGAGGTTAAAAAGGCAATCGACAGTGCTCATTCCCTTTTGATGAATGGAGAAAAAAAATCTTTTAGTTCCGGCGGAGCTGAGCCGCCTTATCAAGCAGCGGTTCAGGAAAAACCTTTTATAGAAGTTCAACAGCAGCCTCAAAAAATCGAACCAATAAAAGGTATGGCAGAGCTGAAAAAGACTGTTTTAAACGAGCTTTCCCACAGTGAAAAAACTGCAATTCTGGCAACAACTCTGATACAAACGGGAGACTGGGTTTTAAGCGGTGATGTTATAAATACAAGCGTTGCCTCTTCGTTTACCCAGAGCCAGCTTTCTAAACAATCTTCTGAAATTTCTGCAATTATTTCCAAGTATTTTGGACAACCTGTCCGTATAAATGTAAGCGTTAAGCACTCAGTTTCTCCAACTTCTCAGGAAAATGCACCCCAGGAAGTTCAGCTTTTATGTTCACTTTTTAGAGGTCAGATTGTGGCAAAAGGAGACAAAATCGACACTGCAAAACATACGTCAGATGAACAGACAAAAGAAGGCAGTGATGAATCAGAAACAATAAATTTAGAAAATATAAACAGCGAGGAAGATGATTATGAATCCGTTTGATTTAATGAAGAATTTAAAAGATATTCAGGGGACAATGAACCAGATGAAAGAGCAGATGGAAAACATGAGTGCGACAGGCTCTGCCGGCGGAAATATGGTTCAGATAACCTTAAACGGCAAATTTGAAGTTAAAGAAATAAAAATTGACCCGATTGCAGTTGATCCGAGAGATGTAAACATGCTTCAGGATTTAATTGTTGCTGCCCACCGCAATGCCATGGAAAAAATTCAGGAGCAGTTAAAGGAAAACGCCAGCTCAATGACGGGCGGTCTTGATTTTTCAAAATTTGGAATGTAACTGATGAACGCAATTGATGAACTTACCGACAGTTTTGCACGGCTTCCTGGAATAGGAAAAAAAA
The DNA here is from genome assembly GCA_045534325.1 of Treponema sp. Lineage (GTDB taxonomy): Bacteria > Spirochaetota > Spirochaetia > Treponematales > Treponemataceae > Treponema_D. The sequence continues at coordinate 3,571 of JAZSJM010000050.1, forward strand.
GTGCAGGTCGCCTTGTAAATTATATTTTAAAAGCGGATTCTTCATGGGTAAACCGTTTTGCAAACCAGATGGCAAATCTGCAAAGTAAAATAAAGCCATGTTCGATATGTGGAAGCTGGACAGAAAATGACCCATGCCCGATTTGTTCAAATCCTCTGCGTGATAAAAGCATTATTTGTGTTGTTGAACAGGCACAAGATGTTGCAACAATAGAAAATGCCCATGAGTTTAACGGTCTTTTTCATGTGCTTGGAGGAGTTATTGCCCCTTTAGACGGAATCGGTCCGGACCAGTTAAGGATTGCAGCCCTGCTTGAGCGGGTAAAAGACGGTTCAGTAAAAGAAGTAATTCTTGCAACAAATCCCACTGTAGAAGGCGACACTACCGCTATGTATATTCAAAAAGTGCTTTCGGTCATAAGTGATGTAAAAATTACCCGTCTTGCATCTGGACTGCCGGTAGGCGGCGATCTTGAATATATCGATAAACTGACTCTTGCCCGCAGTTTTAGGGGAAGAAGCTCCTTCTAACGTGCCGTATATAAAGGCACAAAACGTAAAATGATATTTTATAACTAAAACTTAGCCCCGATTGAAGGGGCCGCCAATGCGGGTGCAAAGCACCGGAGGCGCTCTGACGCCGCAGCCCCGGAAAGCGGGTTGTAACGGCAAATTGTGCTCCTTATTCTTATAAAAAATACATAACAAATCTTTTATTAAAAATCTGAAAATTTTTGCATTTTTTTCTAAAGTCAATTTTCCTGTCTCCGATATGTAATATATAGGGTGGTAAACCCGGGGACTACAGGACGTTGTCTTCTAAAACAAGTCTGTAGTATTCGAACCAGATCTTACAAGGAGATAATATTATGGTTATTAATCACAACATGAGTGCACAGTTTGCACAGCGTTCTACAGGTCTTACAGAACTTAGTAACACTAAAAACATGGAAAAGCTTTCATCAGGCATGAAAATTAACCGTGCAGGTGATGATGCTTCTGGTCTTGCAGTATCTGAAAAAATGAGAGCTCAGATTCGCGGTATGAATCAGGCTTCTACAAACGCTCAGAACGGTATTTCTTTTATCCAGACAACTGAAGGATATCTTCAGGAAACTACAGACATTATGCAGCGTATTCGTGAATTAGCTGTTCAGTCTTCCAACGGTATTTATTCTGACGAAGACCGCATGCAGATTCAGGTTGAAGTTAGCCAGCTCGTTGCAGAAGTTGACCGCATTGCTTCTCAGGCACAGTTCAACGGTATGAACATGCTTACTGGTCGCTTTGCACGCCCAACTGGTGAAAATACAGTTACTGGTTCTATGTGGTTCCACATCGGTGCTAACATGGATCAGCGCACACAGGTTTACATCGGAACAATGAGTGCAGCAGCTCTCGGTCTTCGTGCCCTCGGTACAGAAGAAATCATGTCTCTTGCAGCTCCAGACGATGCTAACCGCGCAATCGGTACAATCGATGAAGCTTTGAAAAAGATCAACAAACAGCGTGCAGACCTTGGTGCATACCAGAACCGTCTCGAAAAGACAGTTGTAGGTTTGGACGTAGGTGCTGAAAACCTCCAGGCTTCTGAATCACGCATCCGCGATACAGATATGGCTAAAGAAATGGTAGACTTCACAAAGAACCAGGTATTGAGCCAGGCTGGAACAGCAATGATTGCACAGGCAAACCAGAGCGCACAGAACGTTTTGAGCTTGCTCCGCTAGTAAGGCTTTCCGGGACTTATCCCGGAAGTGAAACTTCTTTACAGAAAGACCGCCGCAAATGTGGCGGTCTTATTTTTTTTTATTGAATTTTAATTCCCATAACATAAAGATTATAATTATCAACGGCTTTGGCTCTGTATCCTTGAGAAATCGTTGAAGTTAAATACATAGCACAAAAAGCACCAATTCCACATGCGATACTGTTATTAGCCATATTTGACCAGCCTTTATCGTAAGCATACCAGTTTATAGCAATAGATGAACAAACACAGCCGGCAAAACACCATGTTGCACCTTGCCAAAGATTTTTTTTAGCTATAAGTCCTTTGTTTCCCTCAACATTGATTAATATTCTATCAAGCTCGGAGGAGGATATTTTTTCTCCATCTAAAAATTGATAATTAAAAGTATCTAAGATTCCACCGCGGTGTATAATAATACTACTCTTTTGATTATTTTCCACATCAGCAGCAGATTCAGACTCGCAGAAAAGAGGAAAAATGCTAAAAACCAATAAACACAAAAATATAGTTTTTTTCATTTTTTTTATCCTTCTTTTTACGGTATGCTATGTACGCATAATTTTCAATAATTTTTTTTCATTTGAGAACATCTTTACAAAAAGACCGCGCATCGGGTGCGCGGTCTTTTTTTTTATCTTGCTGTTCTTACAAGCCTGAATCCAACGTCAAAATCTTTTCCATAAGGGTAAACATAATCCCTGTATGTTACTGTACAGTGAAAGTCCGGTTCGTAATAGCCGCCTCCGCGGATTGTGCGGTAATATGGCGGAGTTCTTTTATTTTTTCTTACTGAATAATAATTATACCAGTCCCAGGTAAATTCCCATACATTTCCGCTCATATCATAAAGCCCGAATTCATTTGGTTTTTTTGTCATTACCTGATGGGGCAGAGCGGCGGAATTTTCCATGAACCAGGCACATTCACTTATGCCATCCCGGCTGCCGCTGTAAAAAGGACCGCTGGTATTATCATTTCCTGCCCGGGCGGCAAATTCCCATTCCTCTTCTGTCGGCAGCCTGAAACCATCTGCCTTAAAATCGCATTCAATGAGATTCCAGCTGTCATCATTTACAAAAGGTATCTGTCCCCATTCATCCGGATTTGTCTTTCCCTTTATTGAATAGCAGGGTCTGAATCCTTTCTTTAAAGACAGTTTGTTGCAGTAGACTATGGCTTCATTCCAGCTGACCTGCTCAACCGGCCTGTTTTTTGCCTCTCCGGAAGTGCTGTCCCCTGAAACAAAAAAGCTGGGATTATAGCCCATAATGCTTTCAAATTCTTCCTGTGTTACTTCGTGATTCTGAATATAAAAATCATTCAGAATCCGGACTTTATGAACAGGCAGAGTATCTGTAAATCCGTTTTTACTGCCCATCATAAAATTTCTGCCCTCAAGGAGAACAAAACCGTCGTAGGACCCGGCTTCCCTGCAGCCGGCAAACAAAGCCAGAACAACCAGAATAAATGTGCTCATTTTGAATAATTTTTTCATAACGTACCTCCAGCAAAGGAATTTCAGGAACAAATAGAATTCGCCCTGTGACAGTACAAATATGACATATCCGGAAAAATTTTAAATGGAAACAATGCAATAAAAATCGGCAAATCTGCAATTAGTCCGACAGGACTTAAAGCTTTTTTCTGTAGAGGGCTGGAGTTAATTCGTACTTTTTCTTAAACGCCCTCTCAAAATGTGTTGAATCTGAAAATCCTGTCCGCTCAGCAATTTCTGCAACAGGTAAATCAGTGTCTTTTAAAAGAGTTGTGGCAATTCTTAAACGAAGGTCAATTATGTAGGAAATGACAGAAAGTCCCGTCATCGCCTTAAATTTTTCATTTAAGGCAGTGCGGTTAGTCCCGAACTGGCGGGAAAGGCCTTCAAGGGTAAGTTTCTGATTGTAATTTTCCATAATGAAATTCAGGATTTTCTTGAATTCATCAGGAACATTATCCATTTTTTTTGTCCTGTTTTCGGCAATTTTTTCCGGCTTTGCCGACTCTACAAGCTGAACTGTCAAAAACAAAAGTTCGGTCAGAAAAGAGCGTGTTCTGCACGGCCACCAGCCAGAAGGCTGCTCCGTAAGTTCGATGCGGGCACTTTCCATCAGATTATCAATTCGTTTTGCACTCTCTGGTGCAATCTGAACGATAAAGGAATATCTTTCATTCCGGATAAAAGGCCTGAGCAGCATGCGGTTCTCTATAACCTCGCTGTCCGTGTCCATGCCTTTCTGACGGATATTTTCAAAATTCAATTTTTTGTTTAAAAAACGCGGATGAAAGTAGAAGGTCCTTGCTTTGACTGCGTCAGGCTTTTCCAGGGCGATTCTGTCATTTTCGTTGAGGCAGATGATGCAGGGGGCAAAAAGCATAAACTGACTGCCGTTGATTTCTGCAGACGTGTTGCCCTTCTGAACAAGGATTATCCTGAACCGCTCGGGTGAAAAATGTTCGATTCCTGAAATTTCAGAAGAAAAAACAGGTTCAATACGCAGTTTTTCGGATTTTATCGCTGTCGTAGAAAATTCCATTTTTACCTCCCGGTGTTTTTTTTGATTATAACAGACACTTTAACATTTGATAAGGCGCAAATACGTCGAGTCAAGGCACGCATACGCTTAAAGCCTTGACTTCGCCGTTTTTAGGGTTTGTAATAAACCCTAAATACAAAAGCAGACCTGCTTTTATAAACAGGCCTGTAGCTTGTAATCAAACTGATTTTCTACAATCTGGAATTAAAATTTGTTGAGGAAGTTCTTGAGGGCATCCCATGTTTCTTTCTGAGCGTCTGAATCGCTGTAAAGAGCCTGGCTGCCGTGCTTGCTTGGAGTTTCAGGTACAAAGAGAGTTTTGTCCTCTGAAGCAATGTTGTCAAAGATTTCTTCAACCTTTGTCTTTTCGCTTGGCTGGCATGAGATGAATGTCGGAACTTCTACGCTGTCTGCCATGAAAGAAACCCACATTTCTGATCTGCCCATTGAACCAAAGTATTCGCCCGGTGAAAAACTGATAACGGCATTTACCTTGTCAGCATTCTGACTGAACATGGTAATTACAAGACTTGATGAATACGATGAACCCCAGAGAATAAATTTACCCTGTACATAATTCTTTGTAACATAATCAATTCCTGCCTGGATGTCCGGCATTGCATCGATAAAGCGGTTCTCTTTGCCCTTTGAAAGAGCAAGTTTTGCAGTT
>JAZSJM010000046.1:0-8215 GCA_045534325.1 Treponema sp.
TGCTTGAGCGCACGCGCGAGACGCCCGACCGCTCTGCACGCGGCAAGTTAGCGCTCCGAAGAAAGCAAAAAGCGCGTTATGACGTATCTCCGCTGGGGCACTATGGCCTGGCGATGGAGGATTACTGCCACTTTACCTCGCCGATCAGGCGCTATCCGGATCTGGTGGTGAGCCGGGCGATTGCATCTTCACTGAATGGCAGACGTCCCGGGCTGCATGGTGATGCGCTTGCGGATGCGGCGATGCGCGCATCGGATTGCGAACGCGCTGCTGTGGAAGCGGAACGCGCAGCGGACAAGCTGATGATGGCCCGGTTTATGCATGGGCATATCGGCGAGCTGTTTGACGGCGTGGTATCCGGTGTGAGCGAATGGGGCGTATATGTCGCCCTTTCCAATGGAGCGGAAGGTTTCCTGCATGTGCGCTCTCTGGATGACTGGTTCGATTTTGACGAGCGCCGCATGACGCTGCGAGGAGAACGCACGGGCTATATCTTTGCGCTGGGTCAGGTGCTCAGCGTGCGGGTGGAGAGCGTGGAACTGGAGAGTTCCAGCATCGATCTGTCGCTCAGTGAGCCGCTTCGGCCCAAAAAGAAAGAGAAATCTGCGAGAAAGAAAGAACGGGACAGAATGAGAAACTTTTCACGGATTTAAATATGTAAATCTTTAAAGATATATGATATAATCTATATATTGTCGGGAGAATGTTTGATAAGTTTGACTTGCGTGACTTGAGCGTTCCTGATATACTTATATCAATGAATGCTCGTATGAATCACATGAGGATAGGAGCGATATTATGGCATACAAATCCAGGGTGTCCGATGCTGTTGTGCGCCGGCTTCCTATGTATTATCGTCATCTGAAGGAACTGGAAAAGGCGGGCGTTGTGCGTATTTCCTCGCAGGAGCTGGGCGAGCGCATGAACCTGACTGCATCCCAGATCCGTCAGGATATCAACTGCTTCGGCGGCTTTGGCCAGCAGGGCTACGGCTATCACGTTTCCAATCTGAAGGAACGCATCGGCGAGATTCTGGGTCTGCACAAGCAGTACCATATGATCATCATCGGCGCCGGCAACATCGGCCGTGCGGTGGCCAATTATGCCGGCTTTGCGCGCGAGGGATTCAACATTCAGGCGATCTTTGACGTTTCCGAGGCGCTGGTGGGCATTGATGTTCACGGCATTCTTGTGCAGCCGATGGAGAAGCTGGAAGGCTGGCTGGACGCGCATCAGGTGGATATTGCGGTGCTGTGCGTGCCGAAGGGATTTGCACAGGATATCGCAGATACCCTCGTGAACGGCGGCGGAACAACGCTCAAAATGCCGAAATGGAACGACCTCACGGGCGATTCACAGGTATTCAGCGAGAATTCCGACATTGAGACAGATAAAATCACGGCTCACAAAGAAATTGCGACCCTCTTGCTCCGTGCAAAAGGCTGGTCAGCGCATGACATGGCGGCGGCTCTTGCGGGTGACGACCCGATGCGGCGGATTGCCGAGCGTGTAGCCGAGTGGTGGATTCGTGACGAGAAGAAAATCGTGCTTTCTATCCTCAAAGGCGTTTTCGCTTCCGCTTCAATGGCAAGCCATGTGCTTGACGAGACAAGCGTAAGCGGTGCTGATACGAAGATTTCTGCAAAACTCGTGCTTGACGCAAAACAGCTCATGGGCGATGCCGCAAGCGATTTGAGCCTTATCTATATGCACTCTGCCGTTTACACCGAATTGCAGAAACAGCAGCTTATCACATTCGTTGAGCCTGCTGGGGCAAAAATCAAGATTCCGACATACCTCGGCTATAATGTTATCTGTGACGATTCCGCACCCGTTGTACTTGGTACGGACGGGGCAAAAGACAAGTTCACTACATACCTTTTGAGCCGTGGCTGTATTCAGCGTGGTCAGGGAACACCTGCGGGCTTTGTCGCAACAGAGACATTCCGCAACGCAAAGAAATCTGTCGATGAGCTTTACAACCGCCAGGCAAAAGTCCTTCACCCGAAAGGCATGTCATGGATTGGCGGAGCGAACATCGCTGACGAAACGCCGTCAAACGCAGAACTTGAAGTCGGCACTAACTGGACTATGGCTGCTGCCGAGGCTAAGCAGGTCGGCATGGTCGCACTCGTTCACACATTGGAGTAGCGCATGGTAACGGAGTACAACAAGTATCTCCTTAACAAGCGGCGCATGGAAGAGGCGGAGCGCAAGGCTGTAGAAAGCCACGAAACCGCCCCTTCTGCCGTAAAGGAAGATACGCCAGTTGTCAAAGAAAACTTGACAACTGAACAGACAGCGGAAGCCTCAACGGAAACAAAACCGAAAAAGACTGACGCTGAGAAGCTGAAAAAAGGGAAGAAGTAGCAATGGACGGAACGGAAGCGGGATTTGACTTTCTCTCAACGGTAAAGGTGCTTTTGGGAATCACTGACGATACCAAAGACACGGAGCTGACTGTTTATGTCGATATGGCAAGACAGACAGTCCTCAATTACTGCAACCGTTCCGACCTGCCCGAAGCACTCAACTACACCCTTTGCCAGATGGCAGCCGACACTTACCGAGACTTAACCCTTTTGAATACAAAGGGAGAGGTTGCGGGAAATGTCGGCTCTATTTCAGAGGACGGGCGGAGCGTGTCGTTCACGAACGGAACGGAATTCAAGACCGCAATCGAGGACAGGGTAACACGCACGACCGAACTGAACCTATACAAGAAACTTTACAGATTGGAGTAGTTATGAAAAACATTTTTATTTCACAGCCAATGCGGGACAAGACCGATGAAGAAATCAAATCGGAAAGAAAAATTGCTGTCGAAAAAGCAAAAGCAATTCTTGGTGAGGATGTCGAAATAATTGACAACTTCTTTGAGAACGCTCCGCACGAGGCAAAGCCATTGTGGTTCTTGGGGCAATCCTTTGAACTGTTGTCAACCGCAGATGTCGCCTATTTCTGCAAGGACTGGGACAAATACCGTGGTTGCAAGATGGAACACACCGCTTGTATTGAGTACGGTATCAAGATTATTGAGGCATAGCCCATGAGCGGAAGATACGAGGTAATTATGAACGAAGAAAAAACAAAACTGACAAAGGATGATATTCTTGCGGTAGTAAAAAAAGAGGATTACACAGTTCTCAACGATGAGCGCACAACAATCTGTCAACTGACATTGCAGAATGGATTTACCGTTGTTGGTTTTTCCGCTTGCGTTGACCCGAAGAATTATGACAAAAATCTTGGGGAGAGCATAGCAAAAGACAACGCACTTGAAAAAGTATGGGAACTTGAAGGCTATTTGCTCCGTCAAAGGCTGTTTGAAAGAGGTCTTGTATGAGCAACAAGTCTGCAAGGCAAATACGCAAGGGCTTAAATGCCCTTCGGCAGGACAGAAAGGACACGGCAAGGGATTTGATAGCGGAGCTTGAAAACGCTCCCTTCAAGTACCGTTTCCGATTCGCAATGAAACTGCTTTTCCACAGGAAAAAGAAATGAATAACGATGAAATTTTGAAAAAGCATACGGCAAAAGAACTTGTCGAAAAATTGTATGATTCCTCATTTCTTACTCGTTGCAAATTTGCCATTGCGCTGATTTTAAGAAAATGACAAGGCGTTACGGAGTGCCATACAAGGGAAGCAAGAACCAGATAGCCGAATGGGTTTATTCTCACTTCCCGAAAGCGACCAATTTCTATGACCTCTTTGCAGGCGGCTGTGCGGTAACACAAGCCGCCCTTATGAAATCTGAATACAGAAACTATTTCTGCAACGACATTGACGGAGACGGCATAAGGCTTTTTCTTGACGCTATACACGGAAAATTTCAGAATGAGAAACGATGGATTAGCCGTGAAGATTTTTTCCGGCTTAAAGACAAAGAGCCTTATGTAAGATACTGCTGGAGCTTCGGAAACAACGGCAGGGATTATTTGTACTCAAAAGAGATTGAGCCTTACAAGAAAGCGTGGCATTATGCAATTTGTGAAAATGATTTTTCTTTTGCCGAGAGGCTGGGAATAGACCTTTCGGAAATAAAGAACATCAAGGGCAGGGCAAAAAGATACTTTGAATCACGGAAAATCCTGCGGAGACATTTCGGCAATGATTCTGCCCGGAGCATTGACATTGAGCGAGAGCAGCAGCTTGAATCTCTGAATCGGCTACAATCGCTACAATCGCTACAATCGCTACAATCATCATGTTTAAGTTTTGATGAAGTCAAGATACACAAAGACAGCGTAGTTTACTGTGATATTCCGTATCTAAATACGAACAGTTACGGAAGCAAAAAAGACAATGCGGGCTTTGACCATGACAGATTCTATCAGTGGTGCAAGGAGCAGACCGAACTTGTCATAATTTCAGAATACAATATGACAGATGATTTCATCTGCATAGACAAAATAAAGAAAAGAAGCCTTCTCTGTGCCGATTCAAGCAAATGCACGGACAAGCTAGAAAAACTGTTCATTCCGAAACATCAGGAAGAACTGTACAAGGAAATGATGGGCCGTCCGAAAGCTGGCGAGCTTGACTTCGGGGAGGTGGCATGATGATAGACTTCGGGAAAATCGGGGATATTGCGTCAAAGTTCTTCGATTCTGATTATATCGACATAAAAAGAGACCTTAACGGAAAGTTGCAGGAAGTCTACTCGAACATTCCCTGCCATGTCGCCTATGCCTCAACGGACAACCCCGATCCAACAACCGTAGACATAAAGCCGATTATTCAGTCAATAACGGTACACTGTCCGCTTTATGTTGACATAAGAAACAATGACTTCATCATTGCAAAGAAAATCGGCTCTGACGGCTCACTTATCGCCACATACAGCGGGCGTTGCGGGAATCCCGTGGTATCGCAGGGCAGGAAGAAAGCCTTAATGCAGATGAGCGGCACGGAAGCGGACGAGCCTACCCCGATACCGCCGAAAGAGGGGGCTGAAATCAGAATCAGCTTCATCTCTGACGGCATGGCGATACAGGATTCACAGACGCAGAAAGCGGAAATCGGAAAGCCTTTTGTCATGGAAAGCCCCGTAATAGAGGGATATACGGCGGCAGAGTGCTACATTGACGGAGTTCTGCAAGAGGGGACGACAGCACGGATTGAGAGCGTGGAAAATCCCGCTGAAATACAGTTTGTTTATGCCGTCTCCGATGTTACCGAATTCTTTAGATTCCTCGTGAAGGGGCTTTACACGAAGGATGACGGCTCACTTTCGAGCGGCTGGCACTTGTACAAGAAAATTGACATTGATTCCGTCTCGGTGACAGGCGATGTTTACACAATCTCCTGCAAAGATGAGGTAATGGAACACGAGGACGGCGGGCAGAAACTTAAAGTTGAAGTCGGCGCAAGGATGGTGCTGATTCCTGGCAATGTCTTTGTGGAAGTTACCGAAATCGTTAGGAAAGATAACGGTATCGTGCTATTCAATGCCGTTCCATTCGAGCCGACAGACGGGGAACGGAAAGCCTATGTGTGCGGGTATTACGATGATTGACCTCAGGCACGGCGACTGCTACGAGATTGTCCCCACGCTGCCCGACAATTCCATAGACCTTGTTATTTCAGACCCGCCCTACCAATTCGGAACGATTCACGGCTCAGGTATGTTCAGCGAAAAGAACTATGAGAAATACGGGCGGACAAGAAACATCAATATGCTTCACAACCTTGAAAAACTTGATTCAATCGTATTCGAGCCTGTAAAGCTCCTTGATATGCTTAGGCCTAAGATGAAGTCCTTCTACGGATATTTCTTCTGTAACAAAATGCTTGTCGTTGACTATATCGTATGGGCGAAAAGCCACGGTTACACTTTTGACATTCTCACGATGATAAAGAAAAACCCCGTCCCCGCAAAATCCACACATCATCTTTCTGACATTGAGTACATCGTCCTTATACGCGGCAAAAAAACTTATTGGCAGGGAAAAGGCTTGGAAATGGACGACTACCGAAAATGGTTTATGACAACCTGCCAGAAGCGTATTCACCCTGCCGAAAAGCCCGTTGAGCTTCTTGAAAGGTTCGTGCGTGTAAGCTGCCCTGAGAACGGAGTTATATTTGACCCTTTTGCAGGAAGCGGAAGCACTGGCATTGCCTGTCTGAACAACAACCGTAACTTTATCGGTATTGAAAAGGATGACGCTTACTTTGACCTTGCAAGCAAGAGGCTGAAAGAAAGGCAGGACGAGCTGAACGGAGTGGGTAGTTTGTTTGAGGGGATTGCATAATGGGATTCAGCATTGATTTTTCAGACTTCGAGAAGCTCATAAAGGATATGAAAGCCACGGAGCAGGATTTCAACAAGTTCCTTCGTGATTTCCTTTTGCGTATGGCACAAGAGGTTTTGAGGGAGACAAAACCGAAAACCCCAGTTGATACCGGAGCTTTGAAAAACGCATGGGCTTTGGGAGACATCACGGGAAGCGGCAAGGATATAGCCGTTGAGATACTGAACCCTATGGAGTACGCAACCGACATCGAGTACGGACACAGAATAGTAAGGGGAACGGGTGCGGATAAGGTAGAAGTCGGCTGGTACAATGGAGTATTCATGCTGAAAACATCAATAGAGAATATACAGAGAAAAATGCCCGCCGCCTATGATATAGCCTTCAAGCAGTTCTGCAAGGCTCATGGGATAGACTGATTTTTTTTTAAGTTGTCAAATTTTCTTTGACAACTTTTTTTATCATAATTCTACTTTTTTTTGAAAAAATTATTGACAAATCAAAATTAAAATGCTAGAATGTTCTTGTAAGTGAGAAAAGCACTTGCAAGGGGGAAATTATGAAATATGGAATTCAGTCAATGGACAGTGGATGTGATTATACAGAGTTTGACACTTTAGAAGAGTGCAAAAAATGGGTTCTTTCATATCTTGATGAACTTGAAAAAGATAATGCAAGATACATTCAGATTGTAAATGCCGACAATCCCGATGAAGTCATCTTTTACGAAAATGTGGAATGGAACAATGGCACTTCAAACTTGTCCGAAATTGCAGAAAAGATAAAATGACTGAAAAAACAGAAACAAGGGGCGGTTACCGCCCCAACAGCGGCAGAAAGACAAAGGACGCAAGCGGCAAGGCTGTCACAGTGTCTTTCTGCTGTAGCCCTGAGCAAAAAGAAAAACTGCAAAGAGATGTGGCAGAAAGCGGCATGAAGCAGAGCGAGTATATTTTAAGCAAGTTATTTTAGTCTTGTTTAATTTGCACAAGTGAATTATAATAATTTCAGAACCTTAGAAGGTCGGATTTCTTGTGAAGTCCGACCTTTTTTGTTTTCGGTGGCTGAATGTCAGAGTTGAGAAGCGAGGAGATAAAAAACGCAATAGCGGCAAGGCTGCTGGAAATTGCACCTAATGTGTACAAGGAGGCGGCCACAAGCCCGAAATACCCTCATTTCTTCATTCATCTGGTATCTGTCTCGGACGAGGAGCAGAGAAAGAATCATCACGTTCTGTCTTATTCCTTTGATTTGCGTTACCGTGTCGCCTCTGACCCAAGCACCGATTTAAGGCTGGAGCAGAAACTTGACGAAACCGCCCTGAAGCTCATGGCGGGCTTGAACATCATCGACTGCGGCGATGTGAAAATACGCATAGAGGACAAGAACTACGAGAAAACAGACGGAGTTCTTCACTTCTTCTGCAAGGTGATTATGCAGGCGGAACTGAACACTAACGAGGAAACAAAGAAATTCAGCGGACTTGAAATGAAAATCGGGGTGAAAGAATGACATACATAAGCATACCTGTAGAGATTGAGGCAATACAGTTCTCACCGCTTACGCTCGGTGAAATACCCGTGTTCACGAAATCTACGAGTTTTTCTTTTACGATTAAAGGCAGAAAGTACAACTGCCTTGTAACGGTGAACGGCGGTGAGAAACTGCTGATAATCGAGGATGATTTTATCATCAGAGATAAATCCGGAATCATCAGCATTATGAAACCTGATGATTTTAATAAAAAATACATCAAAAAGGAGTAGTGCTGAATGGCTGTGTTTGTCGGATATGTTTATGAATTTTATTGCAAAGTTTCTCATAAATATTATATCGGGCAAACTATGCGCTCAATGAATGTTCGTGTCAAAGAACATCTCAAAAAGGCGGGAAAAGAAACAAAGAATCATTTTCATAACGCCTTGTATAAATACGGAATTGAAAATTTTGAGATAAAAA
>JAZSJM010000156.1:0-2617 GCA_045534325.1 Treponema sp.
ATTTGCAAGGGCAGAATACTCTGCATCAATCTGGGCAAGAACTTTAGCATCAAGCTTGAGTTTGATAACTCGGCTTTCGTAATAAACAGGACGGGTTGCTCCATCTTCAACACCTTGAGTCATATCATAAACATCAATGTAGTCACCAAATACTTCGATAGTGCTGCGATCTTCGCGGGAAATTGGAGTTCCTGTAAACCCGATATAACTTGCGTTTGGAAGGCTGTCACGGATTATTCGGGCGGTACCGATTGTGCGGTGAGCGATCAGGTTTCCCTGCTCGTCGCGGCTTGTTTTGATTTTCTCTGTAAGTCCGTACTGGCCGCGGTGTGCTTCATCAGCCATTACAATGATATTCTTGCGGTCACTGAGAGGTTTATCACTTTCCTCGAACTTCTGCATTGTAGTAAAAATGATTCCGTTTGCCTTACGACCTTCAAGAAGCTGTTTCAAATGTTCCCGGCTTTCTGCCTGAACAGGTTCCTGTCGTAAGAAATCTGCACAATTGCAAAACTGAGTATAAAGCTGATTATCCAGATCATTTCGGTCTGTTATAACAACAATTGTCGGAGAATCAATTGCCTGCTGCAAAAGGTGTGCATAGAAAACCATAGAAAGCGATTTTCCGGAACCCTGAGTATGCCAGAATACACCGATTTTTCCATCACCGCCAACCGCAAGCTTTGTTCGTTCCACAGCTTTTCGGACCGCAAAATACTGATGATAGCCCGCAAGAATCTTATAGGAATTAATTCCGTCATTATTAAAACAGATAAAGTTTTTGATTATATCAAGCAGGCGGTCTTTCTGGAAAATGCCTTCAAAGAAAGTTGTAAAATCTGCAAAGGCCTTGGATTCCATATTTCCGTCTTTTGTCTTCCATTCCATAAAACGGTCTTCACCACTTGTGATTGTTCCCGCCTTGCTTGTAAGCTGGTCGCTCATTACGCAGATACAGTTATAAATAAACATGGAAGGAATTTCATGGATGTAGTTGCGAATCTGTGTGTATGCTTCGCTTGCGTCGGTCTGCTCGCGGCTTGGAGATTTTAATTCAAAAAGACAGACTGGAAGTCCATTCAAGAAAAGAAGGATATCCGGTCGTTTATTTGAGTTTTCTATAAATGTCCACTGATTTGCAACAATGTAGGAGTTTTTATCGCCAGGTTTTCCGGCATTTTCAAAATCAGCAATATAGATTATTTCAGATTTAGTTTCGCCGTTTTGATGGTAGCTTACTTCAATGCCGTTCTGCAGATATTCCATAAAAACAGCATTTTTCTTTTTAAGTTCAGCATTTTCAAAATTTCGGAGTTTAAGAAGAGCCTCGTCAATTGCTGCAGGTACCGCCTTTGGGTTAAGTCTGCGGATAGAATCTTCAAGAACAGAATCGTAAAGCGGAGAATGCCAGTCGCGGTCAACTTCCGGCCCATAAACATGTTCCCACCCCATATTCTGGAACAACTCAATCAGAGCATTTTCATAGGCATCTTCGTTGTAATCGGACATATAATAAAACTCCTTAAAGTTTAATTATACATCCAAAATGTCAATTTAACAATTTCGCCAGGCTAATATGCGTTTTTCGCATTCGTCTTTTGGCAGGCGCATATTTATCTTCATAAGATTCTCAAGCAAATCTGCAGCATCTTTTTCAGAAAGAATTCCATATTCAATAAGATTATCAAAAATATAAAGAATACCAGAAACTTTTACATTGTCATTTTCTGCAGCCTTTCTAAGTTTTCCATCGCCAGTTAATAACCTTCCGTTTGTCTGTTTTGCATAATACCAGACAGAACAATCTGTAAGAGAAGCATTATTAGGATTCATTACAAAAAGACTTGTGATATTAGAAAATTCAGAAGGGCTAAACTGAACAACATCCAGCTTTCGAGACTTAACAAATGAATCAATTATCTTTTGTTGAGCTGGCTGAACAATTTCATCAATTACCAAATCTGTAGTACATATATCACAAGGTAAAGAGAAAAAGTCATCAAGCATATTCTGAGACAATAAATCGAGAAGAATATTTGTATCGCTGATAACTATTTTCTCTGTTATCATACAGGCATCAAGTCTCCACGTACCTGTTCAACACTTGTATGAAGCAGGCTTGCGGCTTTAGAAATAGTAATCAGTTCATTGCTGAGTGCATTATAAACAAGACGATTAAAACGGTTTGATTCTTCTTGTAGATAATATGACTGCTCAATTCGTTCTTTGAATGCAGAGTTTCTGTTCTTTTGAATGCAATAAGATTTGTAACGAGGTTCGGAAATGATTCCGCAGGTTTTGGCTTTATACATTAAGGCATCGCAGGAAATACCAAAATGAATCTGAACAGCACGAAGTTCCGGATAAGTAATTTCACGTCGGGAATCACCAATAATCCGTCTGAACATAGATTCCAGAATAAGCATTTCATTTGCAAAAAGATTGCAGAGAGTCTCTTCATCTTTTTCAGAAACTGAGTCATCAAAATTAAGAATAAGATGTCCAAGTTCGTGAAGAGCAGTAAAGCGTTTTCGTTCAGAAGGAAATGCTTTGTTCAGAACGATAACAGGATACAAATCATTTACCATGGAACTTAACCCATCAAAAGATTCTGGAG
>JAZSJM010000108.1:0-12075 GCA_045534325.1 Treponema sp.
CATAACAGCATCATCAACTCCAAACGCCTCGGCACTGTTTGCATGACGAATAAAGTTTGTAGCAAAATTCAACCGTAAAAAAGGTTTTGGCGAAAACGAAGCAGAAAAAGAAACTTTATCTGAATTAGGGTCTAAAACTGAACCTATATTTATCTGAGAATTAGTATAATTCTGATAGTTTGTTGTTGAACCAGTAATCAAACCATTATCTTTTGTTTTATAATCCCAGTGAGAATACACATAAGGAAGAACCATTTGATAATTAAGGGCTAATCTTGTACAGGCTGACGTTGAAGGAGAATAAACAAAACCTGTCTGTCCTGCTACACGAATTTTTGAATCAAAATTCAATTTAACTACATCATTAACCGCAAAATCATCAACAAAAATATCTGTTGCCCAGTCAAATCCTTTTATCGGCTTTATATTAAACATTAAGCCCATCTGAAGATTATCATTTGCTCCACCAATATTCTGAACCGGCATGTATGGCACAGGAAATATGTAAGCAAAATTGAAATTTGGACCAAATATTATATTTTCATAATAAGAAACATCAATATATTTATTTAAATTATATTTTAAGACATGAAAGGCAAGAAATTTTCCACTTTCATTATATTCATAGGAAAAAGGATTATTGGCTGTCGCACCTAAAACTTCGAAACTTGATGCATAACTCCACTTTTCTCTTGTAACATTAAAAAGAAGATTGGCACTATGATAAGTTGAATCATTTAATGCAAGCCCGTCACAAAGAAACGGACCATATCCTGTTTTACTCAAACCGGCAGTAACATAGTAATTTGAAGTTCCAAAAGAAAGATTCGTATTCCAGTCAAGAAACATCTCAATAGGACCAATGCTAGCAGGATCAAAAACGGAATCTTCTGCCTTATTAACATAATACGGAGAAATATCACTAAAATCAGTAACTTCAGCGTACATTGCAAGGTCATAGCCAAATGAAACCAATTCGGTAAATGAAATTTCACCTGCAATTCCACCTTCACCTTTTACATTTTTTGTATCCTTCTTTACTTCTTTTGTAAGATTATCACTTATTTTATATTCACCATCCCCTTGTACATACAGATGATAATCTTTTCCAAAAATTCGATTATACTCATACAGGGCAATTTCCGCATCTCTTTTTACACCGCAATCAATTACTGCCGTTAAAATATCTTTTATCAAAGATGATGGATAAGGTCTTATCTGTGGTAAATTTTTTATATATCCTTTAAGTTCCCATCCCTGAGCTTCTTTATAAAAACGGTCAGTAGGATCTACAGAAACCTGCGAGAATACATTTAAACTTAACATCAGCAAAAACAAAGCAGTAAAATTTTTTTTCATATCATTCCTCATAGAAAATTATATCATATTAAAAACTGATTGAACATGCAGCAGCAAGTTCAAGTCCACAGTCAAAATTATCAGTCTGATGATTATTATTAAAAATAAAGACAAAGGACGGCATAAATGTACCTTCAATTTTTTTTGTAAATTTATAGGTTGTACATAAAGAAAATCTATTTACAAATTCAGGAATTCCAGTGGGAGTTACAAGTGACTGTCTGCGCTTTGCCTCACTAAGGCTTCCCATACGGGTTTTATCAGGATAGCACCAGTCATCAGGATAGTCATTTCCAGTATACAAGCCACCCCAGGCATAATTTCCGTCAGAGTCTTTCATCGACGTAAATACATTATTTTCTGACATCTCTCCCTTAGCCATAAACAAATAAATAAAATCAATACTGTATTTTTCAGGAACCTCATAAGTAGTCTTGAATTCAGCAGAAACTGTATCTGGTCCAAAAGGAGATCCAATCCATTCATAAAAAGGATATCTTTTGCTTCCCATGTTTTCTGCATAAGTACGGACAAGAGACCAGTTTGGGCTTTCCTTTATATAAAGATAAGGCTGAGCATAACTAGCTTCTATAGCAAATTTAATTCTTGAAGATTTAAGCGGGATTATGTATAAAGAACCTAATTGTCCTCCCAATCCATTGGGGGTAGTATCACTTTCATAATTTGAAGTTTCGTAAGGAGTTTGAAACTGTGTCATGGCAAATAAACCATATAATTTAAGCTTTTCAAAGGGTGTATATTGAAATTTCAAACCGAGATACGCACAGGTATGACTTTCAGAATCTCTTGAAGTATTATCATATTCTCTCCATGGGGCCATTCCATGAAAAATAGTAAATGGATTTAGAAAACGCAGTTCCATCGGTGCATTTACAAAAACTCCTTCAAGAACTGAAAATTGAAATTTCTTAAAAAATCGTGCATCGACCTGATGGGTATACATGTATCTATCAACATTAAACTGACTTACAACTCCTGTATATTTTATTTCAGGAGAAAAGAGAGTTAACTGTCCATAGGAAACACCAGTTACATTATCAGACCAAATAATTGAACCTGTAAGGGTTTTTCCTATATTGCGGCTACCTTTTCCCAGTTGAAAAGAAATTCCTGTCTTTTGCGTAAAATTATATCCGGTTGAAAAATATCCTATGTCAGGAAAATTAATATCAATATAATCTTCCCTAATCGGAATATTTGTGTAGACATCATTTTTCAAGGAAGAATTTTTATTCATACCCAGCAGTAAATCCATTTTCAAGGTGATGTAATCTGAGGCAGTAATTGAAATAGGCGTATTGATAAAGGGTTTACGTTTATAACGATTATAAATCCAGTCAATATCATCGTTTGTTTTATAAAAACTGCTTAAATTAACTGATGGTTCTAAACCAATATTCACTATATCTGATGAAAATCCCAAAGGTTCATATTCAAAATATTTATAAATTTCATTAATTTCATTTAATGAAGCATCACTAAGTTTAGAAGTGTCAATTTCATCAAGATAAACTTTTAATTCAGCAATTGACATAGGCTGACAATCAGCAAAATTTACTATTCCAAGCTCAACGCATATATTTTCGACACTATCATAAATCCAGTGCCCGGAAGGGATAAGTTCCTGTTTACCTCTTGACCAGATCGAAAATAAAGTAAAAAAAATCAAAAAAACACAGAGTAAATTTTTACTTTTCATGAATACCACTCTTTTTATTATTAATTGCTTTATTGTAGCATTCCAGCAGAGTCGGAGTTAAGGATGAAATTTTCCATTTTTGCCCCCAATTTAAAGCCTGCTGAGACTTTGTTTTCCAAAGTTCTGCATCCGTAAGTAAAAGAGATACCTTGTCTGTAAACTCATATAAATCATCTTTTACCATAAACCCACCGTTATCACCTTGCATAACATCAAGAGTACCAAGTTCCCCTATTGCAACAACAGGAACAGAACATAACATTGCTTCTACAGTTACAAGACCTTGTGTTTCAGTTTTGCTTGGAAATACAAAAACTTTTGAAGCCTTATAAAAATATACAAGTTCATCTTCTGGAATATAACCTGTAAAAAAAACCTGTTTTTCTAATTTCTTTTGAGATGCTAATTCCTTTAAGGATTCAAGGTAAGGTCCATTTCCCACAAAAAGGAGGGCAATATTCTTTAATTTTTTATTCAGTTCTTCTAAAACATCAAGTAAAAAACCTAAATTTTTTTCTTCAACGACCCGTCCAACATACAAAAGAATCTGTTTATTTTTTAATAAAGGAAAACGAGAAAAAAGTTTTTTTCTGAACACAAGATTTTTTGTAATCGTAAAGTTTAATTTATCCTGAGGAATTCCTGTTGGAAGAATATCTGTATCTTTATTGATACCGTATTTTTTTACAACTTCTGCAATACGCTTTGTTGGCGTAATAATTTCATCAGCACGCTTTAAATAATATTTTACGATTCCAGAACCAATTTTTCTTAAACTTACATTCGGAAGAAAATTTACGTAGTTTGAAAGATAATCTTCCCACATTGTATGAAAAGTAAAAACAAATGGAATTTTTCTATGACGTGCATAAATTGAGCCAAGATAGCCGACTGACCATTCAGAATTTATATGAATAACATCAGGTGCAAAATCATCCATATAGTTTTTTACTAAATGCCACGTGTTTAATTTTACCATTCTGTCTTCTTTGGAAAATAAAACAGACAAAGAGGGAATTCTGAAAACCTTAAAAGGAGAGGAAATATCTTTTTTCTTTTCATCAAAAAAAGAACGTTTCTGCTGTTCTTCCGTATACTCAAGACAAACAATACAGACGTCATGTCCTAAGGATGAAAGCTGCTCTGCATATGATTTTACAGAAACCGCTACACCATTAACGCGAGGAAAATACGCATCTGTAAACATTGCAATTTTCATATAATATATTCTATAAAAATAAACACTTATCTTCAAGGTTAAGATTTTTCAAAGTTTTTAATCATCGTTAATGATTTTTTTTATTTTTTTTAATACAATAAAGACGGTAGAGAAAATGACGGCTGCAGAAAAAACTCAAATTTATAACTTACTGAAAACAGCTTCAAAAGCAATAAACGGATACACTTCTCAGATTTTTACAGAAGAAAATCCTGTTTTTTATGATGACATAACTGACACAGAAAAAAAATTTTCATCTGAAAATACTCAGTCTCTCATCTCACCTGCAACAAAAAATCAAATATCATCTGAACAATCTGTACAGCTTGAACAGAATACTTCTCTGGATTCAATTATTGAAAAAATAAAAAACTGCACACGCTGTTCACTTTGCAAAACACGTCATAACACGGTTGCTGGAATTGGAAGTACAACTCCTTACGTTCTTGTTATAGGTGAAGGTCCTGGATATGAAGAAGACATGCAGGGGCTGCCATTTGTAGGACCTGCAGGACAGTTACTTGATAAAATGCTTGGTGCAATTGAACTAAGCCGTAAATCCAACACCTACATTGCAAACATCGTAAAATGCCGGCCTCCACAAAACAGAGTACCTTATCCAGAAGAAGCACAAGCCTGTATTTCATTTTTACAGGCACAAATCGCCCTGTTAAAACCAAAAATGATTTTTTGCTTTGGTACAACTGCTGCTAAAAATCTTTTAGGTACAGAACTTGGGGTAACCAGACTTAGAGGAACATTTCACGAATATGCCGGAATTCCTGTGGGAGTTACATTTCATCCAAGTGCTCTTCTCAGGGATGAAAGCCTGAAACGGGGAGCATGGGAAGACTTAAAAATGTTTAAATCAAAACTTTTGCAGATTGCTCCAGATTATCAGCAGTCATTTAAGGGTTAATAGTGGCTCGATATCTTCAGGTTGCACTGAACGTGCCCCTTAATCAAACATTTACATATTTAAATCTCGATGATTTTTCAGAGAAATCTCTAAAAGGCTTCCGCGTAGAAATAAATTTTGGAAACAGAAAGACAAAAGGCTGCGTAATTGAAGAAACAGATATCCTTCCTGACAATTTTCCTATTTCAATCGACAAGATACGTCCGATAAAAAAAGTCATGGACGAAATTCCACTCTTAAGTAATGAATTAATCGACTTAGCAAAATGGATTTCATCTTATTATCTTTGCCCGATAGGAGAAGCCGTCAGCATAATGCTTCCATCTGCAAAGAGAGAAACAGATTCTGCGGGGTTCTCTTTTATCGATGAAATATCATCAACAATTCCAAAATCATTAAGTGAAGAACAAAAAAATTGTGTGAAAAAAATTTTATATTTTTCATCAAAATCAAACATCCACTATATTTACGGGCCCACAGGAACAGGAAAAACCGAAGTTTTTTTGCAATGTGCAAGTGCAGTTTTATCAAAGGGAAAAGGAGTAATTTATTTAGTTCCAGAAATCGGCCTTACAAAGCAAGTAATTGAAGCAGTCGTTTCACGATTTGGAGCTACTGCAGCTGTTCTTCACTCAGGACTTACTCCAAGTCAAAAACTGCACGAATATAATCGAATTATCAATAAAGAAGCCCGTGTCGTTATCGGTGCAAGAAGTGCCGTATTTGCACCAATTCCAGATTTAGGAATGATTATAATCGATGAAGAACATGATGCCTCATATAAAAGCGGTTCATCGCCCCGCTATAACGCCCGCCAGGTTGCAATGTACAGAACAAAAAAACTTCATATTCCTCTGCTGATGGGTTCTGCAACGCCAAGTGTTGAATCATGGCATTTAATGCAGGAAGGAACAATAACTGCTCATACACTTTCAAAACGCCTTGCAGGAGGGGCAATGCCTCATATAAAGTCAATTAATCTCCTAAACGAGGTCAATAATGAAGGTTGTATTTCTAAAGAACTTGAAGACGAAATCAATATTTCTCTTTCGCAGAATAAACAGACTATTTTGTTTTTAAATCGGCGAGGCTTTACACATTTTTATAAATGCCATTCCTGCGGTTTTGAATTAAAATGCAAGAACTGTTCTGTAAGCCTGACCTACCATAAAAGTGAAAACAGACTCAGATGCCATTACTGTAACTGGTCATGTATCCCTCCGCAACAATGCCCTTCCTGCGGCTCTCTTGATGCAGGGTATTCAGGATTTGGCACCGAATTTATTGAATCCGAAGTAAAAGCCAAATTTCCAACTGCCAGGATTCTTCGACTGGATACAGACTCCATTACAAAAAAAGGAGAATTGCAGGAAAAAATTGACGCATTTAAAAATAATGAATATGACATTCTGCTTGGAACGCAAATGGTAGCCAAAGGATTGAATTTTCCAAATCTAAGGCTTGTTGGCGTCATTTTGGCTGATACAGGCTTACATATGCCAGACTTTAGAGCAAGTGAAAGAACCTTCTCTCTGATTACTCAAGTTGCAGGTCGCGCCGGCAGATTTTTTCCAGATGGAAAAGTTCTAGTTCAGACCTATTCGCCAGAAAGCAGTCCTATTTTTCTTTCAGTTAATAATAAAATCAAACAGTTTTATTCAATGGAACTTGAAACACGGAAGATTCTCAACTTTCCTCCTTTTTCCAGGCTTATTAGACTTGTCTTTAGAGCACCAACACTACAGCAATCACAAAATGCCGCTGAGGGAGCCGCTAAAATATTAAAGGATGAACTTTTAAAACTGTATAACTCAACTTCCCCTGCAGAACTTTCACAGGAATCAAAAAATGAACTAGAACAAACAGAAATTCTAGGACCAAGCGAATGTCCATTACTAAAAGTTTCTCAAAACTACAGATATCAGCTTATCCTCAGAGGAAAAAATATAAGAATCTTACAGCAGGTTGCATCTAAGTTTTTATTCAATTATAAAAAGCCGCAGGATGTTTATATAGAAAGTGATGTAGATCCTGTAAGTCTATTGTAAAAACCAGGGCTAAAGAACTAAACGTGACGGCGAATTCCATCAAAGTTAATTCTGTATAAAAAAAGACCATTTGCTGGAGCAGTCGGACCAGCTTTCTTTCTGTCCGCACTAAAAACAGCCTCTTTAAAATATTCAACATCTTTGCCAGTTTTTTCAAAATGAATTAAAGAACCAGTTATACTTCGCACCATCTTCCATAAGAAAGCGTTTGCTTCAATTTCAAATACAAGGATTTCATCTTCATAAAAAAAATGTGCTTTATCAATATAACGATTTGTAGAAAGACTTTGATCTCCGCTTGCTGCAAAAGTTGCACAATTCATCTCACCTTTCAGCACATTTGCCATTTGATTCAGTAAATCAATATTAGGTTTATAATGAATCGGCCACACATATCGCATTTGAGAAGCCAGGGGATTGCCTGTATGAATAAAATATCTGTAAGTTCTACTTGTTGCAGAAAACCTTGCGCTAAAATCATCTGGAACAATTTTTGCCTGCATTACCCTTACATCGTCTGGCAAAAAACAGTTAAGGGCTACAGGGTATTTTTCTACAGGAATGGAATCTATCGGTGAAAAAAAATTTGCAGATTGTGCAAACGCATGAACACCACTATCCGTTCTTCCGCTTCCTGTAAGGCTTATTTTCTGCTTATGAAGTTTTTCTAAAGAATCTTCAAGTATCTGCTGCACAGTACGAACAGATTTACCTTTATCAGCAAAATCCTGTCTCTGCCATCCACAGAAATCAGTTCCATCATAAGAAATAGTTAAAAGAATATTACGCACAATTTTTCCTATTCTTCATCATCATCAACTGAAATTATGTTTGCTTCATTTAAGGTTGCAGTTAATTTATCATAAAGATCACGGGATTTTTCAAGAAGAGGTCCGGGTTTTGATTTTGAAGATTTTCCTAAACCAAAAATTCGGGCAATCGAACGTTTATTCGCATCAAGTTTTTTATATCTAGTCTGCATATCCTGTGTCTGACCATATTTATATTCAAGAAGACTATTTAAATAGATAACTCCATCGTAGCCATAATTTTTATCAATATCAGGACCAAAATTTGAAACTTTAGCGATGGTCTCAATTCTCCCTGTCTCATTAATTAATGTCTGCTCATAAAAAAACTGTGCTTTACGATAAAAAACTTCTGAGGCATAGTCATAATTATGACCAGGCACAACTTTCTCTAAATCTTTACACAGGCCTGCAAGTCGCATAGAAATTATTGCTCTTTTTATAGTAGGTGCATATCCCAGGTCAACTTTTTCATAACTCATCAGCGCAAGATAATACATTGCAGCCCCATCTAAAAGATTACGTTCTCTTGTAAGTTCATAATAGGGAAACATATTGTTTGCTGCTTTTTTTCTATTTTCTGAATCATCAAGTAATGCATTAAGAGAATCATTGTCCTGAATATCCTTAAAATCACTCCAAAAAAGAGCTGTATGACATTTTGGACAGGCACCAATTGAATAGATTATCGGATAAATCTGACCGAATTTAGCTGAAGGTTCAAAAACTCTATGAAGTTCATCGGTAAGCTCACCTGCAATCATACGACCACTACCAGAAAGCATTTCTTCTCTTTCAAAATCTTTCTTACAAACAGGACAGTGACATTTTGTCTTTGACCAATATGAAAGCTTAGGTTTTTTATTAGGATCTGCTTCTTTTTTTGAACTTCGATACATCATAATTTTTCTCCGTCTATATTCTATTCTACTCTAAAATTTCAATAATTACAAAAGCAGTTGCAAATTCTTTTTCATGACTTATTGATAGATGAACACGATAATCCTTATCAATCCGTTTACTTATAACTCTTTTAGTTTTTTCACCAAATTCAAAAAAAGGCTGACCTTCGGCATTTTTCTTTACATAAAAATCATTCAGTTCAAATCCGCAAAAGCCTGTTCCAAAGGCCTTTACAAAAGCCTCTTTCGCAGCAAAACGGGCTGCATAATGACAGCATGCACTTTCACAATGTTTTTTTAAATCGCCTGAAAAAAGTTCATTTTCATTAAAAAACCTTAAGAACATTTCAGGCTCATCAATCCATTTTTTGAACCTGGATGTCTTTGCAATATCAGTTCCAATACCAAAAATCATTAATGAACCTCAGAAGATGAAATTTTAGGAACTTCATCTACAATTTTTTCTTCCAAAACATCTGTCTTTATTATTTTTCTAACTTCAAATTTCACAGACTCTTTTGATATGGTTTTTAATTGGAATTTTTCAGGCAAAGAATATTGTAAAGGGAATTCATATTCACCTGTTTCTTCAATTGATGAACAGTTCACAAAAACTGTTCCGTACGGAGGAGTGAATTTCTCTAAATCAAGTAAATTTCCAGAAACTTCAACACTGGCTGTAAGATTTTTTGGAAAGACTTCAAACTCTGCTGGCAGCAAATTAAAAGAAACAGGCAAATCGGTAAACTTTTTTTCTGTTTTTTTCGGAACAATTTCAACTGTAACAGAAATTTTTTCATTTTCCTTAAAGCTTAAATTGATACCTGGACGTTCCGCATCGACAATTTTTTCAAAACTCAGCTCTGCATTTTTAACCGAAATCGGCTTTGTCTGAACACGGGTACAATTTTCAACCATTGATCTTGGACCAACAACTTCTATTGTATCAGGTTTTAAAGTAATACTTTTTATTTCATATCCGTATGAAGGCGTTCCGTTTATTAAAGGATTAATACTAACAAACCCGGAAATCTGCTCTTCAACTTTTAAATTTATTTCTTCAGGAGAAACTTTAACTTCTAAAGTGTCAAGCAACATGGCATTTTGTGGAAGTTTTACAAGTACAGGAAGTTTATATGTTCCGTCTTTTGATAGATAATTTAAATCAACGTAAGCAGAAATTTCATTTTCTCGGACAGATGCTATATCTTCTGTCTTGCCTTTTAATGTTACTTTTACTTTTGAAGGATAATTTTGAGCAGGAGCAATTCCACCTGATGATTGAATTTTTAAGGGAACAGTAAATGACTTGCTGTCTTGAATTGAAAGTGTATAGAAAACATAAATAAAAAAAGCTAGAAGAACACAAGCAGCTTTTATAGCCCAATTTTCCGTAACTTTGTTAATATATTCCTTTATTTTCATCAATTGTGTCCTCGATATTTTTCTGTTCGGCTGTCATGTCAAGCAGTTTTTCCAGTTGTTTTGTAATTTGCGCAGGAGATAAATCATAATGAAGCTGACTGTCATATGCCAGAGAAATTGCTCCAGATTCTTCTGAAACAACAAGAACTACAGCATCACTTATTTCGCTCAAGCCTAAAGCAGCCCTGTGTCTTGTTCCAAAAGTTTTCTTAATATCATATTGCTCGCTTAATGGCAAAAAACATCCTGCCGCAATTACCTTTCCGTTCTGAACCACACATGCCGCATCATGAAGAGGCGTATCATGACCAAAAACCGTTACTAAAAGTGCACTTGAAAGATTTGCGTCAAGTCGAGTACCAGTTTCTATAATGTCATCAAGTTTTGTATGGCGTGTAAAAACAACAAGCATACCACGCTTCATTTTTGAAAGCATTTCAGCAGCAATAATTACAGTATCAACATAAGTATGCTTTGACCTGTTTCCAAAAGTAAACCATTGGCTTTGTCCAAGTTTAAGAAACACTTTTCTAAGTTCAGGCTGAAAAACGATTGCAAAACAAATTACAAGTCCAGGACCTAATTTCTGCATTACCCACAAAAGCATGTTCAAATGAAGGATAACCGCAACTGCATAAGCCATCGCAACAACAAGTGCCGCTTTTATTATCTGAAGAGCATTTGTTTTTACAATAATTTCATAGGCTTTATAAAGAATAAAAGCCATAATACCTATATCAATTAATGGTCTGAGGAAATTATAAATATGAATAAGGTTATCAAATGCACTCAACTTTTAACCCTCAATTCCTTCCAGAACAGCCAGAGAATCAACAGCTTCTTTCACATCGTGGACACGAATAATTGAAGCACCATGCAGGACAGAAAGAATATCTGCTGTAACAGTACCAATCAATCTGTCCTGAACATCTCTTTCAGTCAGTTGTCCGATTACTGTTTTTCTTGAAAGAGCCATAAGAACAGGAAATTTGGAATCGCATAAAAGTCCGCATTTTTTTATAAGCGTACAATTATCTTTTGTATTTTTTCCAAATCCGATTCCCGGATCAATTATAATTTTATCAGAAGAAACACCTTGTTTTAAAGCGTATTCAACACGCTGTTTTAAATAAGCATTTACTTCATTAAATATATCGGCATATTCTGTATTATTCTGCATTACATCAGGTGTACTTCGTTTGTGCATAAGGATAACAGGGATTTTTTTTTCAGCACACAAAAGAGCAATTTTATCATCATCTTCTAAAGCCGATACATCGTTCAATATATCAGCTCCCTCATCTAAACACGCCTTTAAGACTAATGATTTTCTTGTATCAATAGAAACCGGTACAGAAGAATATTTTCGTATTTCCTTTAAAACAGGAATAATACGTTTAATTTCTTCCTGACCGTCAACATACATTGAACCAGGTCTGGTAGATTCGCCCCCAATATCAAGGATGTCAGCACCCTCTTCAATCATTTTAAGAGCCTGTTCTACTCCTCCCCGACTTTTTTCCCAAAATGAATCTGGAGTTACATTGACAATTCCCATTACGAAAGATTTTCTTGAAGTACTGATTTCTCTATCAGCAAGTGTTAATCTAATCATTTTTCACCACCAATGCAGCAGCACTTTCAGCAAGAGACCTTGGATCAAGTCCAATTTCT
>JAZSJM010000107.1:0-7078 GCA_045534325.1 Treponema sp.
TAATTTTGACAGATGGATTATTTCGCGCAAAATCGCGGATGACATTAAAGATAGTCACGCCCTCGAATACATCACCGCCGGGCGAGTCAATTACAATGCGTAATTCGTTTTCATTTTCTGGAAAAGCCTTCAGCTGATTCCGTACATAGTTAGCAGAAATTTCTTCCTGCACTCCTGTATACTGCTCCCACCAGTCTTCCCCAATAACCTTATCTATTAAAAGTTCGACCATTATGTCGTAATTTTAAGGCCATTTTTTATATTTGTTTATGTCTTTTATTATGTCATTTTAAAATTTTTTACAGAAAAAACTTGCATTTTTGCAGCATATACCACAAGAATGAGGGCATGGGAAAGACAATAGTTTTAAAAGGCATAAACGCCTACAGCAAGGCATTGAAAGATGTACAGGGCAAAATGGCCACAGCTGCAGCTGCAGCCGTCACAAAAACCGCCTACACAGCCCGCAAGAATGCAATCTCGAACATCGAAAAAAATTTCACACTTAGGAATACTTTTACAACCCGCCAGATCTTCACCACACCAGCGCGCAAAAGTAGTAACCTTAAAAATATCAAAGCTTACACAGGAGCCTTGGATCATGCAGGCTACATGGCACGCCAGGAATCAGGCGGCATCAAAAAATCAGACACAGGCGCAAACCTCATAATCCCAAACACCAGAGCCAGAGGCGGCGCAAACACCAATAGAGTTCAGAAACGCTACACCTACACAAACATAATAAAAAATACCGCCCGCTGGTCAAATCGCAACGGCTCCAGACGCGCCCGCCTGGTAGCCACCGCCTACTATGCCGCCAAACATTCAAAATTTATGCGCATAGGCGATTCATATTTCAGAATTTCAAAATTCCGAAAAACAAAAGGCTCCACCCCCAAGGTCAAATTTACCGCCCAGCAAATCCTAAACCTCAAACATAAGACCACCTACACGCCGCAAAAAGAATGGCTCAAACCCGCCTCAGAATACGCCGAAAAACTCACCCCACAATTCTATCAGCAGGAAATGGATAAGCTCTAACTACTCACGCGAGTAGTTAACAAAAACAAAGCCCACCCGCAGGGGATGGGCATTTTTTATTTAAAAATCTTTTTTTTACTTTGACAATTGTGCCTTTCATTCGCCTTGTTATAGCCACACTCGTACCCCTCTTTGAACCCTTTGTTATAAGCTTCTTGACAGTTTTTTGTTCTCTTTTCTGCTTCTATCTCAAACATACCTAGTATTCCTCCAGTCCTATTTTTTTTTACAGCCTATCAACCCCGCAAGCCCGCAAAACATAAGCCGCCGTTGTGATCCCCTCTTTTTCAGCCGCCGCCACAATTGCCGCCTTCTGCCCAAAAGTGCAGCTTATAGCCAGCTGCTGCCTTCTCTCATTTTCCGGCTTAGCTTTACGCCCAGCGTTCACCCTGGCCCCGCCTCTATGTTCAACAACAGTTCCATTGTTGACAGCTTCCACAACCTGATTCATGTACCTGTCAATTTCAGCCGTTGTCTCCTCGTCATTCTCGTATTCAGAATAAAGTCTGGCAAGTTCTTTCCCTGCCTCATCATCATAGTTGCAGAATGTGTCTACAGGATCTTCTATAGGCTCACGCCAATTCTCAACAGTCATTTTTTCAAGCCATGAATAGAATGTCTGAGAGATGTCATGCAGTTTTTTTTTCAGTTCTTTAGTCATTTTTTTTATCCTTTCCACAACCGACTGACTACTTACGCGAGTAGTCAGTGGGGAACCCCTGCATAATAATTATAAATCGTGTATTTTACGCCAGGCAGCA
Source organism: Treponema sp. (assembly GCA_045534325.1). Classification (GTDB taxonomy): domain Bacteria; phylum Spirochaetota; class Spirochaetia; order Treponematales; family Treponemataceae; genus Treponema_D. The sequence goes on from JAZSJM010000107.1 coordinate 1,803, forward strand.
TCAAATGCCATTTTAAAGCCTTCTTCAAGAATTGCATCTATTTCTCTTGATTCTGTTTCGGAAATTTCTTCACCTTCTTCTGCGTCTGTGTAATCATTCATCCAATCTACCCAGCCATATTCAGCTTTGAACAAGTCAAGCTCATCTTGTGAATAATGACCATTGATTACAGACTCCATGATTGCCTTTTCTATTTCTGATCTTGTCATACTTAACTCCTTGCAGCCTTCCCGCTGCCCTATGATTCTAATATACAACTAATTTTGAATGTTGTCAAGTGTAATTCAAAAAAAATATAATATTTTTTTAGCCATAAAATAAAAAGCGTAGCCCTAAAACTACGCTTGACTTTTCCCCTACCTGAATCTAAAATCATTCTCAGAAATTTTACTCAGATGAAATTTCATTTGTTTGCGGAGCTTGCCCTTCCCGGCAGGCTCTTTTTTATTTTCCCCCAGATTCAAAACCAGCTGCCAGACAGATCTTAGCCCCCGCTTATTTCCCAGGCTGATTTCCGTAGCAGCATCACAAAGAACCGCAGACAAAAGAACCCTTTCAACATAATCGTATCTTTTCATTTTCCCACCTCACACCCGGGCCAAAGCCCGGATTTATTTTATGCGGCTTTCGCCTTATTGATTGCCAAGAATCTTGCAACAGTCCATTTTGCCTGCTCAAAACACTCACCACCACCATTCAGATTCTTTCCACATTTTTCTTCTTTCGCAAAATAAGCAAGCGAATATCTTCTTGTTGATTTTTCAAGACCGCTAGGAATAATGACATATTGACCGCCCTGCTTGTCAGTGTAAAAAGTCTGATTGCGAGCCTCATTTTCAAAATCAGCTTCATTAATTGCCTTTTCAGCGTTTTCAATTTCTTTTTCTTCTGCCTGGTGAAGGACAACCCAATCATAAGCAACAAAAATATAAGTGTTTCCACCAGAAAGAATCTCACCGTTGTACTGGTCATAATCAACTTTTTCAAAACTCTTTGCAATTTTCTCAATTGCCTCAAAGTCACATGAAAGATCTTTTACGGTAATTCTTGTTTCGTCAGAATAACCGCAATTGCTGCTTCTTACACTTACCTGTTTTGAAGTATAGCCCAATTCATTCTTAATTCTTTCTCTAATTGCCTTACTTCTTTCTGCATTAATACTCATTTGTTTGCTCCTTCCGGCTTTTTTTCTTCCCGTTTCATTTGATAGTTTAATAGTACATGAAATAATGTAACTTGTCAATGTATTTTTACATTTTTTTATGTTTTTTTTTATTTTTTCTTGTATTTTTTAATTAAATAATGTAAATTATGATTATGGATATAGCAAAAAATATAAAAATCTGCCTGCTGCAGAAAAACATTCAGATGAAAGACCTGGCCGAAAGGACAAACCAGACCCAGCAGAATCTCACAAACAAAATGCGCTCAAATAATTTCCGTGTTTCAGAGCTCGAAGAATTAGCCACCGCCCTCAATGCCCGCCTTCAGATAAGTTTCATCGACAAAGACACAGGCGAAGCTTTGTTCTAATCCGCGTCACGATAAAACGCCTTAAAATCTTTTGCATAACGCCAGAAGGCATTCCAGTCCAGCGCACCGCATCGCAATTCCTGGCGGCAAATATCATCAGCGAAGATCTCCAGAGCTCCCTTGTTGTAAACCCTCGTATCAAAAGCATGGTTATCAGCACCGAACTTCTGCCGCCAGATAGTCTTCACATATTTTCTTGTAGCCTTGTCAATGATGTCGATTTTTTCCTCAGCTTCATACATTTTAAAATAATCATCACCAAAATCTTCCGGAAAATTCGGATACCAAGCGGGCTGCAGCTGCCCGTCATTCCAGAATAAGCGATTCATCTCGCCGGAGATTCTGTCTTTTATCAGCCCAGTGTTAATATGATAAGCCAAAGGAAGGCCAATCTGTTTCAAAGTTCCAGGAGAAAAAAGCTGATAAGGCGCACCGTCTTTGATCCAGTCCTGCCCCTTGCAGGCATAAACCCCAAAGCTGAACTGACTGCAGAAAGCATATACCCATGATGTATAATGTCCAGAGTCAACAAGGGTAATCATCGGCCTATACCGCCTGCCATCCTCATCAACAAAGTCACTCTGAATCAGTTTAGAAAGTTCATCCCAAGGGCCGCCGAACTGCTCCACGCTTCCCTCAATCCAGCGAAAATCCACGGAGAAATTACACCCCCGCTCAGTGTAGCCAACAATATCAACATAAAGCCCATCTTTCTGAACGTCCACACTGACAATTAGAATGAGCACGATTGAACCAGTATCACGCAGAGCCATTCTGTTAGGCACAACACCACGCGCAAATCCAAAACGACGATAGCGCAAAGCCCTCTCATAGGTAATAGTCTCATGCTGCTCTCTGAACGGCAGGCCCTGCTTTAAGTTTCTGAAAACCCGGTATTTTTCAACGTCCTTCACTCGGTTTGTTTTTAAATCCCAGACCGTAGCCCATTCAGCAACATAATCTTCCCAGGAATACATTCCCGGTGGATTGTAAAGAGCTGTAATGTGATAGCTTTCCGCATCAGCCATTTCCGGCCGCTCAACACTTGCCCGCCATTCACCCCGGCTGATTATTTCAGCCTTGTCATAATTCTTCATCACCCCGCCGCAATAAGGACACTTATAACCAACAGTCTCTAATTTCGGCCTGAAGTTCTCGTCATTCTCCCAGACAATACCGCCAATCTGTTTGCTTTTGTCATGCTCATCCCAGATGGCCCATTCCAGCTTCTGCATCTGGCCGCAGTGCTTGCACGGCACAAAAAAATATTTCTGAGTCCCCTGCAAAAAAAGATTCTGAATCTGAGAGCTGCCTTCATTTTTCGGAGTAGAACCTATTATCAATTTTGAATGATTGACAAAAGCATCCTGACGGCCCTTCATCAATGTAAAGACATCACCCTCACCCTTAATAAGCGAAGTAAAGGCATCAGCTTCATCCACATAGATAACCTTAAAAGAAAAGTTCCTGAACTTAGAGCCTGACTTACCGCCAAACACCTTCAGCGACCCGCCCGGATATTGCTTGTGCAGCGTTGTGTCTCCAGTGTCTTTTGAACCGTTTGCCTTCCTCGACTGGCTCGCAATCAAAGAGCGAAGGCCGCTATTGTCTATACAAGATTCAAGCTTTGTTTTTGCATAATCCCGGGCCATAGTTTCATCCGGCAAGAAAAGAGCCTGCTCTTCAGGATCCGACCCAATATGATACATCATACCAGGCTCAAGAACTCCTGTCGTATAGCCACACTGATTCCCTTTCATCACGAAAACATATTTAGTCGGATCAGCCGGAGAGAGCCTATCAACAATCTCTCTAAAATACGGGAATCTGTCATAACTGAATTTACCCGGGAAAGGCGAAAGACTTTTATCAAGATAGCGCACCTGCTGGATGTAATCACTTGGAAGCTCATATTCCCGCTTCTCAGGCAACAGCGAAAACCGCTCAATGAGAAAATCAAAATCACTGATTTTTAGGGCCGCTTCCATTTTCACCCCTAAGCATCAAATGGAGCCTGCCCGGAAGTTGTAAAGTATGAGAGTGCAGTCCTGTCTTCTTCATTTTCCACCGCAATTTTATCATTTTTAATTTTGTAAATATGCAGATTCTTTATCTGCCAGAACCACACTCTAATAGACCAATCAGATGAGAACTCGTTAATAATTTTTTCAAACTTTTTAAAAAGACTCAGAAAACTGCTTGAAGTATAATGACAGTCTCTCTCTTCAACTCCATCATTGAGCTGCATCTTCATTTCTAATTCATAAACCAGCATGATTACCCCCAGAAATTAGAAATTTCTCAAAGCATGGTAATCAACAGCAATCTTTCCCTTGTCATCAAGATGGAACGCCTCAACAGCACAAATTCCCTTGTTAGTCCAGTAATCCTTGCAGACAGCAATAGTCAGCTCAAGAGTTGGATAGCCGCGTCTCTCCATCACACCGGCATAATTAAAAGCAAGAACACAATAAGGGTTTCTCTCATTCCCCTTAAATTCTTTTTTGATTTCCTCAATTTCTTTGGTTATATCGTCAATTACACTATTATCAGCTTTAACCATCTCATCCCCCTAAATCACATCCATTTCTGCAAGCCCTTCTCTCAGCCGGATGTTTTCATTTTCCTGTTTATCATACTTGCTTCTTAGAGCAGTAAGCTCATTCACAATATGACTCTTTGCACCAGAAATACAGCGGGTCAAATTATCGTTAAGAATATTCATTACATTTTCTCGCTTGTCCTGACCATTAGTCAGAGACACTGCAATCACCTGATCACACACAGCTTCAGGCACGTCCAAAAGCTGCTCCATCAGCTGATCCATGTAGCCGAATACACGCTGCACAACGAAATCTTTGGGCACTTGTATAAGCCGCCTTTCCTGCAACTTCTGCTCGCGTTCCTCAGCCGCCGACAAATCCCGGATGATCTTAGAGAATCTTTCAATGTTGTCAATCGAATTGAACCGGCGCAACAGCTCGCCCATAGTACAGTTCATAATATCTTTAGCAGAACCGCTTCCCACAGTAATTCCCTGGGCCACAGCCCCCGAAGCTTTCTGCATTCCTGCCACAGTTTGAGAGCCGCTGTCTTTTTGTGCTTGGTTTTCGCGGCCGACGGCCGCATCCGTAAAAATTGCGTTACAAAGCTCGTCAAATTTTCCAGAGTTCCTGGAAGGGGAAGCAGCTTGTTTTAGTCCGGCTTCCAGCTGCTTCATTTGCAGCTTCATTTTGAGCTTATTCTGTTTCGTTCCCAGGAAAGCGCGATTCACTGGATTATCAGTATCAATTCGACGCGCAGCATTGCGAATCAGTGTACCGTTGGCAATCCTCTTAGAGACAGCCATCGGCGAAAGTCCGCACATCCGCGCAAAATCAGAGGCAGTAACTTCCATAAGAAATATTATCGCATAAATTTTTCATTTTACTATGTCTTTTACTATGTCTTTTTAAACATTTTTAAACTATCCGTTAAACTTGACTTATACCTAACAAAGGGCACCCGCCGCCGAATAATTGCACAACCGTATACCCCTCTGGCAGTACCTTTTGCACCTGATTCAATAAAAAAAATACATATATCCAGAATTTTTTTTCATAACTTTGTAACGCAATTTTGCGTTACAATTCATTTATTTTGTACAGAAAAAAATTTTTTTTCTGTTTTATTTATCAAATTTTTGTTAAAAATTTTTTTTCTGTATAAAACAAACCTTTGTAACATAAAATTATGTTACAATG
>JAZSJM010000058.1:0-6382 GCA_045534325.1 Treponema sp.
TGTTAAAAATTATTATTTCTCTAGTTCCATTGGCAGAACCAGAAATATATGATACGGCTTGCGTGATAGACGGACTATTGTTTGAGTATTATATTTTACGTATATATGAAAAAAACTGGTCGAATTTTATTTTCTTTAGCTTTAACTGCATGTTCTTTTCTCTCGGGATGCAAAACTCAATTTAACAATCATAACACTTTTATAATTTGGACAGACCGAAAAGAATTTGTTTCTTACTGCGAACTTTTTAACTCCCAGCAGAATAAAATCAAAGCAGTAGTAATTTATAAGCAGAGACTTGCAAATTCACTTCCACCTGCCAGAGATGAAGAAAAACCGGATCTGGTTGTGGGTTCATGGCTAAAAAATGACAGAACAAGAAAAAACTTTAAGACAATCGATAATATTTTAAGTGCGGACAGCGTAAATACGACTACAATGTATCCATATCTTATTGAATATGGTAAAGCCGCAGGAAAACAATATCTTTTGCCAGTAAGTTTTAATCTTCCTCTGGTTATTTTTTCAACAAAAAATGAATCAATGATTCCTGATAAATATGCACTAACTTTTGATCAAATTAGAGACATTGCAGGGGAATTCAATAAAACCGGTAAAAACGATGTTTATACAAAAATGGGTTTTGCCCCTTCGTGGGAAAAAGAATTCGTATATGAAGTTACAAAACAATTTGGGCAATGCTTTAAGGAAAAAGGAACCAGTTTTACATGGAATAATGAACACCTCAAAGATGCAGTGGCTTATATAAGAAACTGGACAAAGACAAAAAATAAAAGTACCACCGCAGAGCAGGATTATGAATTTAAATATTTATACACACCTCCATACCGCTACGTAAATGCCGGACATTCTCTTTTTGCCTACACTACAAGCAATGAATTATTTAATATTCCCTTTGAGCAGCTCGGGGAAATTGATTATCGGTGGATAAAAATTAACGGAGCCCTAAAGGCAAGCGATGAAATTGTTTCTATGGCGATTTATTCAAAGGCTAAAAATCCTGAATGTGCAGAAACATTTATCAAATGGTTTTTCAGAGAAGAAAATCAAAAATCTATGATTGAAAGAACTGAAAAAATGCATCTTGATACTTCGACTTTTGGAATTGCATCAGGTTTTTCTTCGATAATCGATGTTAATGAACATTTATTTCCCACATATTACAGAAATTTACTCGGCAACCTTCCTGACTCTACCGCAGTAAAGTCCCCTCAGGGATTTCCGGCACGATGGGAAAGTTTAAGAGAACGGGTAATTTATCCTTACTTGATGAGCGCAATCAATACAGACAGCGACAGACAGGAATCGATGCAAAATCTTTTAAATGCGTGGTCAAAACAATTTGACTAAGTTTTATAAATACAACATAAGAGGAAACAGAATATGAATGAAGTTACAATTTCGCAGGACGAGCTTAATAAACTTTTGATGAGTGCACAAGCTGAAAAACCTGCCCTGCGTACAACTTTTTTTTCTAAACAATCTCTTATGGAAAAATTTTCACAGGATAAAAATGAATTAAACAGACAATTAAAGGAACTGCACATAAGTGTTACTCAGGAAGAAGTTGACTTACTTATGAATAAAATTTAGGACTATATTCTAAACTTCTAAATTGAATTAACCGAAATTTTAACTAGAGGTTGAGAATTATGGTTGATTCTATTTCGTTAAATGCATATTCATACGGTGGGATCGTAAGCGGAAGCTCAGGAAAACTGTATGTTCCTGTAAATCCAAATGCAGTTATTTATTCTCAATTTGATCACATCTCAGGTGTTGCAGCCTCTGGAAGCGACACAGGTGTTTCTGTAAGTAAAATTCAAATTTTAAATTCCCTGTTAAACCAGCTTATTTCCATGCGCAATGAACCAAAAATGCAGTACGCAGATGACGGTTCTTTAAATGAAAATCAAATGGATTCCCTGATTCAAAACTACCAGTCGCAGATTCAAATGGAACTTGAAAAGGCAGAAATAACAGGATATGGACTTGCCGGTGTAAAACCACAAGCAGGGATGGTACTGGATATTTCTGCATAACGCGTTAGTGGCTGGAGTGGCCGCAAAGGGCGGGTGCAAAGCACCGAAGGCGCACCGACGCCGTAGCCACGCAAGAAACGACCCGCATAAGCGGGGAACGCCCATATTCTAAATAAAACTAAGCCCAAATTCCCCACAAAACTAAAGCAGATGCGGCTGTCGTAATAACAGTAAAGGTTCCGCCAAGTTTAAGCCATTTTGCAAACGACATCGGATAACCTTCATTTTTAACGATTCCCATTGCAACAACATTTGCACTAGCCCCAAAGGGAGTAAGATTTCCACCAAGACAAGAACCAATAAGCAATGCAAACATAAACAATTCACCGTTCATGCCAAGACCTCCTGCCATCTGCTGGGCAACAGGAAGCATTACCATTATATACGGAACATTATCTACAAAACCAGAAATAAGTATACTTACAATGAGGATAACCGCAAAGCCAAGAAATTTGCTGCCGCCGCAAAAATCAATGAGGAAATCAGCAAAATCCTTTAATAGCCCTGCCCCGCTTACAGCGCCTACGACAATAAAAATACCCATAAGGAAGAATATTGTTTCCCAGTCCAGGTCGTGGATTAAACTCCAAACCTGCTGACGATTCTTTTTCTGATTAAATATGTACCAAAGTACACCTATAACAGCAAGAACAAATACAAAAAGTCCGGAAGAAAGATTCATGATGGATTGAGGAATGAATTTTTCCAGCATAGAAGAGACAAAAGAAAGAATTGCAAGACCAAAAATCATTGCAAGCATTAAAAATGCAGGGAATTTTGAAAGGATTTTTTCGCTTTCTACGTCTGTTTTTTCGCGGTATTTTGCAAAAACAAAATAGAAAAATATACAGCCAGCAAAAAGTCCTGCCTGAACTATAAAGAAAATTGAAAGTTTTCCTTCATGAATAAAAAAGTCATTAAAATTATAGTTTGCCGCTGCTGCAAAAATCATACTTGGAGGATCGCCAACCAAGGTTGCAGTTCCTTCAAGATTTGACATTACCGCCAAACCCACCATAAACATCGTTGGATTCATTTTTAGTTTTTTACATAAACTTAAAGCGATGGGTGCCATTACTAAAACAGTGGCTACATTTTCGACAAAAATTGAAATAATTCCCGTCATTGCAAGAATTAAAACGATGGCAACCCCCGTTGATGGAGCTATTGAAACAAGAGTATCTGCTATTTTTGCAGGAACTTTTGAATATAAAAACAGGGCCGCTATCGTCATTGCCCCGACATAAATCATCAGGACATTCCAGTTTATCAGATTAAAAAGAGCATTTGTAAGGGCAAAAATGCGGGTAGTTTCAACTCCCTCTCCGGCGCTAAAAATCACTCCGGGAAAGAGTATTCCTGCAATGATACACAAAACACCGGCAACCGTTGTAAAAATAACTTTTTTTTCCTGAAAAGCAATTACGAGTACATACATTAAAACTGCAATTGCTAAGATAATCCATTTTAGTTCCATAGTGGTAAGCAATATATTATTTTATCATGTTTTAAACAAGTTATTTATTAAGAAGTTCCAAATTTTTTTTCTTACCTCATCAAATTAATAAATATTTTCAAAACATTTATTAAAAGATATGCCCCATATACAAGTTTCCATTTATATACAAAAACTGTATATTTTCAATTTTTCCATTATCTGTTCTGCAAAAGTTATAATAATTTTGAGTTGATGTATCACTGTCTAGTTTATACGATATTCCTTGGCCAGAAGTACCCTCAACATCGAGTACAGTAAGAGTAGTTTCATTTTCTTCCTTGCTAATAGAATATAAGGTTATATTTTCGCTAACTGAAACCCATCGACCACCCACCCCAGTCAATATATCAGACGGCTCTGTTATACATAAGAGAGATAACTCTGCAATTGCAAAGGATAATTCATCTAAAACATTTGTTATAGGAAAACCAATATAGTTTTCTGTAATCACCACTTCTCCATCAACTATACTAGCAGCAGAACTAGAATGTTTTGAAATTATCTGATACATTGCCATGTCTATTGTTTTTTCATTATTTATGAGTTGCAGTAAATAATAGTCTGGTACACCTTCTTCAAAAGCTGTTTGTCCAACAGAAAAATCGCTCTGGAACAAAAGCGGCATACCTTCTGTTATTTCTGGATAATTTAAGTCGTATGCAGATTTTGGAAGTCCAGCATCATCTGCGTCCAGAGTTTTACCGTATTCTTTAATCACATAATCACTAAATTCATACATAAATCCAGAATCAACGCTTTCAAACTTATAAGGACCGTCTAAATCTAATCCAGCATCAAGGGCTGCAACATAGAGATTTGAATAATAGTCTAAATTGTCAACCTGATAGTAAAGCTGGAGAGTATGATTTTCTTTTGTTTTATTATTTACTACATTTATGTCAAAGAATGCTTTTGGTGTTACGCCATTTCCAAAGGACATGACACCTCCTGTAAACCATGCAGTACATGAGCCTGCTTGTCCACTTGCAAGAGTAGCTAAATCTGCTACAACAGGAGGGAATATAATATCCTTTGATGCATCAAGAAATTCAAGTTTTTTATTAAAAGATAGCTCGCCGTTTGCAGATAAAGGCGTTGCGCTACCCGAGATTAATACTGTTTTTAGTGATGAACTTTTTACAAGAGTTTCGTAACTGTACTCAACTCCTTCCGTTAGGTTTACATCAAGAATACTGATAGTTTCTTTTTCCGACAAATCAGATATTGCAGTAATTTCAATTTTTTTGCCGTCATCTTCGCCTTGAGATGATTTTCGAGAAATTACAATTTTATATATATCCGTTAATCCACAAGCCTCAATAATACGTGTAGGATAAACAGTTATAGCAACACCAGCAGCAGTGGCAGATGCTGTATATGAAATTAGATTGCCGGCAATGTCTGAATCAACTTCTTCTGGAACAGGAATTAAATTGATTTTTACAAATTCATCCCGCGTGTTAAAAGAAGATTCTCCATTATATAAAACTCTCTGCTCATTATTTAAAAGGGATAGAGAAAGCTTAACTTTAGAATTGTAAGGGAGATTATCAAATCTAAGCTCAAATTCCCGTTCATCAATTGTAACTGGGAAAACTTCTGTGTTTTTATATCCGCCGCTAAAAACTGCTTTTAAATAATAGTCAGATTCTACCATGCCGCCATCACTTCCACCTCCACGGGCAGCAGAATATGCAGGATTTGCAACGCGGATTGAAGAAGAAATAGTATCAGGCTCAAAAACAGAACATCCGGTAATAAAAAACAGTACAGATAAAATTACAACCGAAAAAGATTTATTATAGACTTTCATAAAAAACTCCTAAAAAAACAACAGAATGAATTCTAACACAATAGCAGTATTTTTTCAGTAAAAAGCACTGAATTAATAAAAAAAATTAACGACAAAATCTAGTGTTATGTCATTGAATACGGTTTTCAAAAACACTATAATTAGCGGTAACAGTTTCTATTAAGGAGATTAGAATGACAGTTAATGACATCAAAAATGCCAAGATAAAAGCTTGGATTGAAGAATGCGTTAAAATGTGCGAACCGGACAATGTTGTAGTATGCGACGGTTCAGCAGCAGAGTATGATCGCTTAGTTAAGATTTGCGTTGATGCAGGTCTTGCAACACCTCTCGCAAAAAAACCACACAGCTATCTCTTCCGCTCAGATCCATCTGACGTAGCACGTGTTGAAAAAAGAACATTTATTTCTTCTAAAAAACAGGAAGATGCCGGTCCTACAAACAACTGGATTGACCCAGTAGAACTTAAGGCAACAATGAAAGGCCTTTACAAGGGATGTATGCACGGACGCACAATGTACGTAATTCCTTTCTGTATGGGACCTCTCGGTTCACCAATTTCTAAATGCGGTATTGAACTTACAAACTCTGAATACGTAGTTCTTAACATGGACATCATGACTCGTGCCGGCGAAAAAGTATGGCAGTATCTTGATGACAACTTTGTTCCATGTCTCCACTCAGTTGGTAAACCACTTAACAACGGCGCAAAAGACAACGGTGTTTGGGCTTGTGCTCCAGTTGAACAGAAATACATTTCTCAGTTCCCTGAAGAACACCTTGTTTGGTCTTATGGTTCTGGATACGGCGGAAACGCTCTTCTTGGAAAAAAATGTTTTGCACTCCGCATTGCTTCTGTAATTGCACACGAAGAAGGCTGGCTTGCTGAACACATGCTTATCCTTAAGCTTACAAACCCAGAAGGAAAAGTTAAATACGTTACAGGTGCTTTCCCAAGTGCTTGTGGTAAAACAAACCTTGCAATGCTTATCCCTACAATTCCAGGCT
>JAZSJM010000011.1:0-6831 GCA_045534325.1 Treponema sp.
GCTCTTCTTTTTTGGAGCAACCGGCTACAAGCAATATCAGAACGGTAAGGAATAGAATGACTACATTTTTCATGTTTTCTCCCAAGCATTTGGTCTTCGGCAAGTATAAACGCGCACCGAAAATTGCACAAGTTGCAAGCAAGCTTTGGCTTATGCGCACACGCTCAAAAACAATGCAGAACGGCGTTTTGAAAAATTGATTCCACATATCTTTATCAGCCCAGGAGCGGAAAGGTTTGTTCCAAGAACCTATTTCAATTAAGTTTCCTTCTGAATCTGCAATATAACAGGTTCTCTGCCCCCAGGGTTCGGTTGACGGTTCTAATACACTTACATAGACAATCGGAGATGGCGAAGCCAGCTCTAGGAACGCCCGCCCCCGGCGAGTACGCCAGTGGCCACCGGGAAACGCTCGTGTTTTTACACTACTTCTTTCTTACCGGTAGGCAGATCTCGCAGACGTAATCTGGAGAATCTGTGTCGCCTGGCAAATAGTTTTCGATGTCGTAATCGAGAATGCGTTCGTAGTCGGCGGTTGGGAGCCACTCTTTGTAGATTCTGTCCCACATGTCGCTGATGGCTTCGCCGGCCGGGCCTACGCATTTGAAAACAGCCCAAGTGTATTCGGGGATGTGAAGAAGCTCAAAGCCTTCGGGGATTTTTCCGTTGAGTGCGCCTTCAACATCACTTGCGCGGCAGCCGATTCCGTATTTGAAAACATCGCTTGAAGTAGTCTGTCCGTCGGGAGCAGAACCCTGTGCACAGACTCCAAGATAGCCCGGAATCTTTTTTGTGTTTTCGTTTGAAAAGTATTCACCCCAGAATGCAGGAATCTCATTGTCGCTTGTTTCAGCGTGAAAATTTTTTGCGTGAACGAGCAGATCAACTGCATCCCATTTTTCGATTTTAAATTCCATGATACAACCTCCTTCGATGGAAATGCGGACGGTGTAACGGCTCATGAACTGGAGCGGGCTTCCTTTGCGCGCTTGCATTGGAGAACAGCCGTGAAACCTGGAAAAAGCCTTGGTAAAACTTTCGGGAGTTTCGTAGCGGTATTTAAATGCAACATCGATTATTTTGTCGCCCTTTGCAATTTCAGCCCCTGCCAGAGAAAGCCGCCTGTTCCGGATATATTCAGCCGGCGTAATCCCCGTCATAATCGTAAACGCATGATGAAAATGAAACGCAGAAATATTCACACTGTCTGCAACTTCGACCAGAGTGATTTTCTCCGTCAGATTTTTCTCCATGAATTCGATTGCGTCATTAATTGCTTTTACCCATTCCATTCAGTTCGTTTCCGTCCTTTGTTTGATGGTTGTATTATAGTCTGGCAGGTGCAGGGCTTCCTGTCATTTCTTGCGGAGTTTTGTCTTTTTATTATTTTTTAATTTTTCTATACAATATTGAATCAAAAGGAAAGGCGCCATAAGAATTAAAATAATTGTTGTTTTTACGTTCTCTTCTTTTTTATATTTTTCTTTTAACTCGGGATTCTTTTTTGCAAGCTTTTTTCTTCTTTTGTTTTTATTCCGGTTTTTTTCAAATATATAATTCACCCATTTTATTAATAAAACAAGAAATAGAATTCCGATTGCGCAAATCAGATTTGCTTTTATCTCACATCTTTTAAATGCTTCTTTTTCTGTTACAGGAATTCTAAAATCATTTTCTGGATCACGGATAATTTGTATTACCTGGTTTTCTTTGTATTCTACACTTGGTTTAAAATTAAAGTCGCAAGACTGAATTAACTCTTCATTAAGCAAAGTATATTTAATATGTACATAATAATGTATCCCACTTCTTCCACTAGTAGTTTTTATTGAACATTCTTTTACAACTGCATTTTCTATGATTCCATACTTTTCTAAACGTGAAAGCTTGTAATAATTTTTTCCTGCCGAAAAAAGAAAAAATATTCCAAGACAAAGACAGAGTATTTTCCAATAAAAATCTTTATTATACTTTTGTTTCATACGTGCCTTTTTTATTACATATTATATTTTTTTTACCTTTTGACACAATCTGTCTTTAATACGATTCATTGCTTCTACATGCATTATCCAGTGGCGGGAAAATGGCATTTGAATAAGGCCTTTAAGATTTTTTTCGCACCAGAAATCAATAAGCCAGGCAGAGCTTTCTTCACGACTTACACAATTGGTCGCGGTAAGTCGCGCCTTATCTTCTTCTGTGAACTTCTTTTTTAAGTCTGCAAACTTTAGTTTTTTTAAAAGTTTGTCTGTTGAATTCATCACAGCCTTGCAATAATCATACGTTGCTTTTACATTCAGCTTCTTTGAAAAATCAATCATCTTATCTGCGCTAAGTTCATTTCCTGTCGTGATGATTCTGGCGTTTGTTTTTTTCTTCCATCCACCAGTAAAAAAGATCTGCTCATCATTTAAAATCAATGTGTGTGCAACAATATCTTCTATGCGGAATATATGCCAGAGCGACCAGGCAAGTGTTGTATGATGAGTTCCATCGCCGTCTCCAAACGGAAGTTCGTAAAAAGCCTCAGACGGAAAATTTTTTACAATAGATGTTATCTGATCAAATAATATGGAACGCAACTCAAAAAGAACTTTTATTCCTTCATTAAAAGTTGCTTCTTTAGAAATCAGAGTCTGCATTTTTTTATTTTTGTCTGACCAGTCTTTGTTCATTTTTGTTACGCTTTTTATTTTAGTTTATCATAATGAGTCCACATTCTGATAACTTTAGCTATGCCTTCGTATTCGATATCTTTCACCGTAATTTTCTCATCGATGATTTGATAAACAATTCTGTGTTTAAGATTAATTCTTCTAGAATACAAGCCAGCTAAATTACCTACAAGTTCTTCATATGGCGGAGGATTTTTTAAGGGGTTTTCTTTTAAAATTTCTATAAGCCCTTTTGCTTTTGCATCTAATTTTGCAGCTTTTAGATTCTTTACATCTTTTTGAGCCTGTTTATCATATTTAATCAGATACATCGGCTACCACTTAAAATCTTCTTCTGAAATACAGTCTTCAACAGGTGTATTTTTTCCCTTTATTAAAGATTCTGCCATCCCTGGAATTGAATTGAGGTATATAGTTTCCTGAATGGCATTCCAGTCATCTTCTCCTACTAAAACGGCATTTTTCCCTTTTGAGTTAGTAAGAGTTATTGGCTGTGAATTTTCATTTACAAAGGCCATTATTTTAAAGAGATTAGCTCTTGCCTTTGTTGCATTCACTGAATTCATATGCACCTCCATTTATGTACATTATAACGTACATATGAAAAAAAGCAATAGATTTTCTAATTAAAAAAAGATTTTGCCTCGATATTGACTACGATGTATATGTCGCGTGGGCGACGAATTAAATATACATGCTTATTTTTTGCATTAAATAAATTTCATACAGAAGATCTCCGTTTTAAATTTCCAGCTTAGCTTTTTCTTCTTCAAACCAAGCATCATCATTATCGAAGACAGAAACATCATCTGTAGTGCTGCATAAATAAAAATCTTATCAGCAAGTCCTTGCGAATCAACTTTAAAAACTGCATTTTCAAAAATCGTGGATGGATGTTTTAGATTATTTCTTATTACATACATACTTTTTTTATTCCTCCAAGCATCCCAACGGGGGTTTCACATAACATTTATTACGGCTGGCCCTCTGTAAAAAATAATTTAATAACAGCTTCGGGCTCAAAGTATCCCCAAAACACCTCGCAAAATACATAGCCTTCAAACACCCAGCCTTCTATATTTTTATATTCAATATTCAGCCAGCGGCCTTCTATTCCGTCAATTATTTCTTTTTCTTCTGTAACATTTTTTACTTTTATGTATTTCCCGTCAGAAGAATCCTTTTCGGGAAGTTCCTCATCCTTATAGAATAAATAAATTTTTTTTGTTCCTTTGGTACCTGGTTTATCTCTGACAAATAATCTCTCTTTTACCTTAAACCATTCGGCTTCTTTAACTGTTCTGATAGTCCATTTTCGTCCCGAGCTTTCTATCTGACCTGCAATAGACCATATTCCTTTTTCATATAAATCACATTCATTTTTAAAAGCCCGCATATAACCTGTCTTACCTTCAACTTCAACATAAAATAAATATGGATTTTTCCAGTCATCGCTTATTATTTTTACAATTTCCTTTATATTAATAATCTTACCTGAGCAATCATCAATTAAAGGAAAATCAACGCCTTCCTGTTTTATTACATAATCTGATGCAAATAGCAGTTCAAAGTCTTTCCACAATGATTTATAATCTTTAGGAACATCACAATCCTCTGCCATCTTTACAGTCTGAACATGTTTTCTGCGGATAACTTTTAAATCATCGTAAGTTTCTTCAGAAAGAATAGAACCATTCCCATTACCATAATTCTGAGCATATACTGAATATAAACTAAAAATCAAAAAAAGAATTAATACGTTTTTTTTCATATTTTAAAACCCTGCGCCTCAAGCAGCTGTTGTCCTTATAGCAATTATTATAAGAGCCAATTGAATAATTGTAAAATAGAAACTGCGTTAGGGCATGTAGTTTCTCCATTAACCAAAAATCTAATACATTTCTTTCCGTATTTTTCGCATTCTCGCCCATACATTATCGCCATAGTTGCTGAGCATAACCGTTATCATTCCATTATTGGGATTATATTCAGAAATAGCGCTTACTCCATCATCTATTCCCTGCATGTACACATAATCTTGTCCTTTGGGATTGTCGATAATCCACACTCCAAAACCATAATATCCTTCTTCAGGGTCTTTACCATCCCCGCTCTGTTTGGAAAACATTTGATTTACCGTTTTCTCTGAAAGAAGTTTATGCTCTAAAAGTCCATCCCAAAACTTCACAATATCTTCTACTGTAACAAATGCACCTCCGTCACCTGTGCCCTTCGCACCGACAGAGTAAATATTGGTACGGTAATCGTCTGTATCAGGACAGTAGATATAGCTGTTCGCACATTTCGCAGGGAGTTTGTCGAAGGAATAATATCCTGTATTGCTCATGGCGCATCTGTCAAAAACATTTTGCTTAAGATAAACGTCAAAATCCACACCCGAAATCTTTTCAATAATCATAGCCAGCAATATATACCCGGTATTATTGTACTGAAACTTTTCTCCCTTGTTGTACATCATCGGCTTATCAATAAACAGAGGAAGCATATCACGGTTATGCCTGATTCGGTAATTGGGATAATCAGTCCACAATGCCTCATAATCATCCATAACTGATTCATCAAAATAATCAGGAACACCGGAAGTGTGATTCAATAATTGTCTTACTGTCACATAGGAATCGATGTGTTTCAAATCAAAATCCAGAATTGATCCGATACTATCTTCAAATTTCAATTTCTCTTCTTCAATCAATTGCAGAATTCCCACAGCAACAAAGGTCTTGCTCATTGATGCAGATGCAAATCTCGTATCGATTGTATTCGGGATTTCATTTGTCAGGTCTGCAAATCCACCACTGTAGTTTAGTAATACTTCTTTGTTTTTAATTATATATGCATTTCCTCTAAACTCTTTATCCATCACCATAGCAATCTCCTGTTGCAGTTCCTGTCCGCTTAGCGGTCGGTCGCGCTTTCTACAATTCCGTACCTTTACGTAAAATTGCCAGATAATCTGTATACGAATACAGGCTTGCTTTTCCATTCTTCGCAGACATAGTATTTTCAAAAAACTGAGCTGGTCGTCCGCTGTCATTTTCATTTCTTTTCTTTTGCAAATTCAATTTCATCAAGATTTCCTGTTATGGCTTGTCGACGGCCTGTTTCTGCAAAACCCTTTCTGCGGTAAAGTCGGGCGGCATTCACATTGTTCTCCAAAATCCAAAGTGTCGGCACTCCGACACACTTTGCACATGCGAACTCCAAAAGTTCTGTGCCGTAGCCCTTGTTCTGCATATTAGGAAGAACATAAAGATCTTCTATCAGATTTTCTTTTACAGACACAATCCCAACTGGCTCAGTATCCAAAAGCATAAAAATCTTATAGCCGCTTTTGAACTTTTCTAAAAGATATTCAAGCTGATGCTCTGGATTGTGCAATTCAACAAACTCGTTTTCGCAAAAAGAACGGTGTGATTCCTGCCATGAAACGGAATGAATCTTTGCGGCATCAAAAATGTTTTTTTCATTAACTTCGATAATCATCATCTGTCTATACATCCCAGTGAAACAAAAGTCTGCGATTAGATAAGCATTATATTTTACAATCTGCAGTTTGTAAATTGAATTAACTCAAATCCCTTCTTCAGCTTCTTTGCAGTTTTCCAGAATGCGTTTAAGAAAATTTTCGAACTCTTTGATTTCGCTTTTTGAAAATCCTTTGTAAAAAAGAGAGTTCTGCTGGTCCGATGCTTTTGGAATTTTTGATTTAAAAATTTCATCCTTGCCGGTTCGGGTTATGAGTATGGAACGTTTGTCGTCAGGACTTGGAATTCTTTTTACATATCTGTCGCGCTCAAGACGGTCAATGATTCCCGTGAGTGTTGCTTTATCAAGACTCGTTTTTTCTACAAGCTTTTTAATCGGAATCTTATCTTCATTCCACAACGCAAAAATCACCCTGCCGCGCGCACCTGCAAGATCTTCAAGTCCGTTCTGACTTAGAACATCATACCACACACGCTGGCTTATCTGATGAATCTGAGAAATAAGAGTTCCGCCCTCTGTCCGACCGTTTTTCATTAATCTTCCTTAATTTAGATTTACAGGTTCACCAAAATTATGAATCCCAAGGTTTCCCCAGCAGTGCATGTACTTTGAAGTAAATTTTAAAAGAGTATAATCAGGATCTGTCGGG
>JAZSJM010000218.1:0-19507 GCA_045534325.1 Treponema sp.
GGAATGTTTAACGAAAAAAAAAGACCATTCAATTGAATAGAAAGGTCTCTACCGTAAAAAAGAAATATTAGCGAGCAGGAGCAACTGTAATTACTTCTGCATCTGCAGGTGTAAGAACTGTTACTTTGTCACCAAGATTGATATCTTTTACAGTGAATACATCACCAATGTTAATTCCAGAAACGTCAATTACAACGCGAACAGGAAGATCTTTCGGGAGAGCTTTTACTTTGATTTCTGGAGTATGTTTAACCATGAAACCACCCTTAAGAACACCAGCAGCTGTTCCTGAATACTGAAGCTTATACTTACGTGTAACAGGTTTTGTGTTAGATACAGCAAAAAAATCTGCATGGAGTACAGAATCAGTAATGATATCGTATTCTGTATCACGGATAAATGCATCTACAGCCTTACCATCAACTTTAAGAGTAATCAAAGTTGTAGCTGTAATATTGCGCCATACCTTATTGAACTGAACTGCATCTACAGTAATTGATGTAGCTTTTCCTTCTTCATCATAAACGACAGCAGGAATTTTTCCTTCAGCGCGGATTGCTTTAGCAGCTTTTTTACCTGTTTCTTTACGTGTTGCTGCTTCTACTGTTAACTGTTCCATTTTATAGAACTCCTTAATTTTGAGAAGTCTTCAAAAACTAGTTTTGCCAGCCTCTCTTAATTTTATAAAAAACAACAAAAGTTGTTAAACTGGGACGACAGGATTCGAACCTGTGGAATACCGGCACCAAAAGCCGGGGGCTTACCGCTTGCCGACGTCCCAAAAATAAACAATTTTATTTAATCATCACCATCTTCACTAACGCCTTCAAGAACATGTCCGGCATTATATTCGGCAATAATTTTATCCTGCAATGCAGCCCTGAACGAAGGATCAATAGGATGAGCTACATCCTTATACTCACCATTTGCAGTTCTTCTGCTAGGCATTGCAATAAATAAACCGGATTTGCCTTCAATAATTTTTACATTATGAACAACAAATACACCATCAAAAGTTACTGTTACGTAAGCCTTTAACTTACCTTCTGCAGATAACTTTCTGATTCTTAATTCTGATACTTCCATATGAGTACTCCTCCGATGCAAATAATTTAAGTCTAAAATCAATATGCTATTACACAACGATTCCAGCTTTTTTCTAAAAGTTTTCTGGCATTCTGAGCAGATTGTAACGATTCAAAGACTCCAAATACCACGGATCCTGAGCCACTCATGTCAGCCCAGGAAGCACCACTTTTTTTTAAATCCTGCAACGCATTTTTTATTACAGGGTATTTTTGCATTAGGACAGAAGAAAATGTGTTTATAAAAGACCATTTTTCAACAGGACCATTATAAATCGCCTCTAAATCTGTCAATTTCGGATAAGAAGTTTCTCTTCCTTCCTCATATGAACTATCCACAAGTTCATAAGCTTCTTTTGTAGAACTATGAACAGGCGGAATAATCAGCACAAAATATAAATCATTTCGAGGTTTAATCGGTTTAACGATTTCACCTCTTCCACTTACAATCGCACATCCATTTCTGCCTTTTTTCTCTCCACTGTGAAGAAAGAAAAAAACATCACTTCCTGTTTTTTCAGCAGTCTTATCAGCAACATAATCAGTCAATTCAATTTGATTAAGCGCTGAAAAAGCTTTTATAAAACAGGCTGCATCACTAGAGCCGCCACCAAGACCACCGCCACTGGGAATAGTCTTTTCTAAAAGAACTTTTACACCGGCTGAGCATCCTGTGAGCGAGCAAAAGGCTTTGTAAGCTTTTGAAATTGTATTGTCATAAGGCAAGTCATCAAAACCTGGCGAAACAACAACACACTTGTTTTCTTCTGAAATCCTTGAGATTGTAAGTCTATCGCAAAGATTAACAGTCTGAAAAATACTTTCAATATTATGAAATCCGTCTTCTCTCTTTGGATAAACCCTAAGACCAAGGTTAACCTTAGCAGGACAAAGAATTTGAATATCAGATAACATATTACGTGATTATCTCAAAATTGGAGATTACAGTCAAGATAAAAACACTTTTTTGTGGCCTGATAAAACCGGATTTATTTTCATAATTTTTCCAACGATTACGACATCAGAACATTACAAAATTTTCTATACGAATTTTATCAAAATTCAATTGACCGAACAGGCTTCAAAAATTTATTATATAATCATGCGGCGTAGAAATACGTCCTTGCAGGGGAAGGCAAAATGTTCAACAGTGAATCTTTCAACGATTCATTTACAGGTTCTGGCTTTTCATACGATGATGAATATTACGACGACGTAACAGATTCTGATGAAGATGTTTACGAAGAAGATGATTCATTAAATGACTTTGAAGACGATGACATGTATGATGAATCCTTTGATGATGATCTTGAAGAAGATGATTCAATAGAGGATGAATCTTCTGTGGACAATGGTTTTAATGATGATTTTGAGGAGATGTAATTCTTAAAATCTAATTAGACTGTTTAAAATGCAAAAGGGAAGCGGAAAAATATGGCTCACACACATATTCTTCGGCTTCCCCTTTTTTTGTCCATTTTTTTTAACAAAAAAATCAAATAGACTTTCCTTTTACAAAAACTCCACCATGCCAGAGTTTTTCAAGTTCGTAAAATTCTCTTGCATCTTTTGACATAAGATGAACGAGAACATTACCAATATCGATAACATTCCAGTCATCACCACCAGAACTTTTAGTATGAGTAACATGTATCTGCATGTCATTTTCTTTTACATAATCCTTTATCTGTTTTGCCAATCCCTGCCAATGTGCAGAACTGTGAATAGTTGCAATTACAAAATAATCTGCGCAACTTGTAAGTTTTGTAACCTGTATTACAGTAACATCTTCTGCTTTTCCATCTTCTAAGATTTTAGCAAGTTCTAAAGCCTGTGTTTCAGCTGTTTTTTCTGCCATTATTTACCTCCTAAGTTTTTTACATAACGACCATCAAAATCTTTTCCAAGAATAATCGTAAAATCTACATTGGAACTAGAATCATTAGCAGTACCATAGCTGTCATCAGATTCAGGCTTAATTTCTTCTTCAATTATGTTAGTACAATGAATAAAGTCACCTAAATTTTTCGCAATCTCGGTATTACCAATATGATTAATTATCTGAGTCTTTTCAATGTCGTTTTTTTCTGCATTTAACGTACTTAAAATATCGTAACCGGCACTTTTTAACAAAGCTGCTGTATTTCGCGCAAGTCCCTGTACAGTAGTACCGTTTTGAATCTCAAGAACATAAATTCTATTTATAGTTGTATCATCAAGAGCAACCAGCGAGTTAGTTGCCTGTTTTACAACATCTTTAATCAGCTGTCCGTCATAGAATGGGAACAAAAGTTCTTTTCCATCTACCAGTCTCCTTGTTCCAGTGATTGTCTGAGGAATCAATCGCTCTGAATCAACATTTGATATTTCAGTAAAGAGTCTGAGTAAATCTTTATCCTTAAGATTTGAATCCATTTTTTTTGCATAAATCGAAAAACTCTTCTTCTGAAGCAATGAATCTGCATTTCTATTTAGAGCACTCAAGAAAGCAATCATTACATTCTGTCTCCGGTCTACAACTTCAGCTTCATTTTCTTCTGGTTTTACGTATGTCAAATATGTTGTAATTTTATCTCCGTCTAAATTAACAGCCCCGCTCGGCAAAAGCCATCGTTCATCTTCAGTTTTGACATCAACTGGAGACGGAACAAATACTTTTAGTCCGCCCAACATATCAGTCAGCTCACCAAAATCATTCATATTCATTTTAACAAAAAAAGGAATGGTCTGACCAATAAGATTTTCTATTTCACTCTTATAAATATGTATTCCTTTTTCCGTATAAATCGCATCAATTCTATCGACACGACCAAGACTTTGGAAAATAGCACCTGTATTACCTAAAATATTTATTAAAGCACCGCGATGGGAAACCGGATAGTATATAAACACATCTGTGAATAAAACCTGATCCTTATCCTCAAGAACAAAAAGTGTTTTAATCACTGAATCATTTTTTAAGCTTTCGTCCACTGTATCAACCCGTAAGGATAAACCTATAAAAGTTGAAACGCCCACAATAATAACAAAAATTAAAACAAGAAAAAATGCTCCCCTGTTACCAGTTTCTCGCGGTAAAGATTTCATTTGTTTTTCTCCAGTTTTTTATTTAATTGAGCCGCAAGTTCAAAAGATGGCCCTGCAACTTTTTTGCCTCGGCTCTCTAAATATTCTATATTTTCTTTGAGAACACTTAATGTCAAGTCATCAAGGGATTTTGCAAATAAATTATTCCTGTAACTTTCAGTTGACTGAGGACGACCAGGTTCAATTTTATCTGCTGCAAATAAAATTTTACCTAAATCACATAAATCCGCGCAGGCAAAGGTGTGATTTGCAATTGCACTGCAAACATCTTTATCCATAACACCGAATTTTTTCTGTATTAATACCGCGGCAGCCCGTCCATGCAATAATGAAGGACGATTTTGTTCCAATATGGAAATACTTTTTTGGTCCTGATGAACAAGTTCAAGCATTTCTTCATTTGAAAGTTCCTTACACATATCATGAGCGATACCTGCAAGATATCCAATACGTTCATTCAATCCATAAAGTGAACACATTTTCTGTGCAGTCCTAGCAGTTCGCACAGAATGTTCATAACGTTTTTCACTGACTGCAGTTTTTAAAAACAAGTCAATCTGATTGATAACCTGCTCAAGTTCTTCTGGATTATTAATATTAACAATCTTTACAGCCATACAAACCCTTTTTTTTAATATATTCAAAAACTTCCTTACTTACAAGATAACGATACGGTTTTGATAAAGTGATTCTGTCCCTGATTTCCGAAGATGAAACAGCCAAATCTGGATTATGCACCTTTATATATGGGAATTTAAAATCTTTTTCATCAAAGTCTTTTTTTTCTTCCTTAAAATCTCCCACAGCAACATTTTGATTAGCTGAAAATCCATTGTTTTTATAATCCTTATTCCTTACAGCAAGGATAAGCTGACACTTTTGAGCAAGTTCCTGAGCATTTTTCCAATTCTCAAAATGTGATGCAAGGTCATAACCTAAAATCAATCCTATTTTTTGGGTAAGGGATTTTTTATATTTTTGTTCAAGAAAACATATAGTATCCCATGTATAAGAAACACCTTGTTTTTTTATTTCAAAATCACTTACCTCAAAGCGAGAATCACCTTTTATCAGTTTTTTTACCATAATAATTCTGTCACGGGCAGAAGCCGCATTAGCCATCCGCTTATGAGGAGGGGTAAAACAGGGAACAAAAATAACCTTGTCATATCCCAGTTCTTCGCAAACGCAATCTGCAAGAACCAAGTGCGCAAGATGAGGAGGATTAAAACTTCCGCCTAGAACAGCAATTTTCAATTTTCACTTCCTGGAAACTGAATTTGAGCATCCTCATCTACAGATCTTGATGCAAGAAAATCTGGATTAAGGCTTGTACCTTCTTTTTTCGATGTTAAAAACGAACCTGAGCTTATTCTTGTACCGTCAGAATTAAATTTCTGGGTTTCATCATCAAGTTTAGTTACCAGATCTAAAATTGCGAGGCGGATATCATTCATTCCGTAATGCATAGCTACAGAAACAGGCAAAACAACAGTTTCTTTTTCATTCTTTTTTATTTCGTCACTAACTTTTGCAGCTCTTTCTTTAGCTCCCTCAACATCAATCTTATTGCACAAAACAATATGGGGTTTACTCAGCAAATCCTTTGAAAAACCTTCAAGTTCACTGCACAATGTCTTATAAGCCGTAAAACATTCATCATCAGAGCAGTCAATCATAAATAAAAGACCTGCAGTTCTGCTGATATGTTTTAAAAATTGAATTCCAAGACCTTTACCTTCGCTGGCTCCCTCTATAATTCCTGGAATATCAGCAATAATTACATCACGTTCTTCACTAGCCTGCAAAACTCCAAGATTAGGAATTTTTGTTGTAAACGGATATGGAGCAATTTTTGGACGAGCATTTGTAAAAGCATCTAGTAAAGTTGATTTACCCGCATTAGGAAAACCAACAAGACCTATATCTGCCATAATGCTTAGCTCAAGACGAAGTTTTTTATATTCACCATCCTGCCCCTTATTTGCAATGCGAGGGGCCTGATTTGTCGGAGTCTTAAAGTGAACGTTTCCCCAGCCTCCATTACCGCCTTTGCAGACAATAAACTGGTCATCATCATTTTCTATTGTAAATTCTTTTAAAAGTTCATTTGTTTCAAAGTCACGAATCGCAGTACCTGGAGGGACAGCAATGGTAATATCTTCACCGTCCCGGCCATATTTATTCCAGCCCTGCCCGTCTCCGCCAGCTTTTGCACGAAAAAAATGCTTGTAGCGGATATTTGCCAGTGTACGGACATTTCTTTTACAGATAAAAATTACATTTCCGCCGTCACCACCATCGCCGCCATTTGGGCCGCCCCTGGGAACATATTTTTCACGGCGAAAAGAAATACAGCCGTTTCCGCCCTTGCCAGCCTGACACTCTATTACGGCTTCGTCAGCAAACATATTCATTTTATCTTTTTACCTCCGTACATCAAATTTAAAAAAAATCCCGGACACAGTAAACTGAGATCCGGGCTTGATCAAGTTTATTTTTAAGTAAACGTTAACCTAAAAAACTATTCAGCTTTTGCAGCGGCCTTTTTTGCAGGTGCTTTTTTTGCTGCAGGCTTTTTTTCTGAAGCTTCTTTAGAAGCTGCGGCCTTTTTTGCAGGTGCTTTTTTTGCTTCTGCCTTAGGTTCTGCTGTTTTTTCTTCTTTTACAGCTTTTGGAGCTGCTTTTGTTGTTTTAGTAGCAGATTTTTTTGCTTCATCTGCTGTAACAACATTAGCATATTTGCGGTTATTGCGTTCTGAAAAAAGAACTACACCGTCTGCTGTTGCAAAAAGCGAATCATCTCCAGCCTTTTTTACATTGTCGCCAGGGAAGATTTTTGTTCCACGCTGTTTGATAATGATTGAACCTGCTGTAATTGCCTGTCCACCGTATACTTTAACGCCCAAGTGTTTTGGATTTGAATCGCGGCCATTTTTTGCACCGCTACCACCTTTACTGCGTCCCATAGTAAGCCTCCGCTTAAATTTTCAATTTTTAGTTTCCCGCTTGAACTGCTTCTGTAAAACTGACGTTTTCAGGATATTTTTTTACAAGAGAAGTAATTCCCTCTCTTAAAAAATCAGCAGTATATTTTAGAAGAGCCTCTGTTTCCAGCGTCTCTTTTTTTACTTCCGCACAGAAAGCGAGATTTCCGCGGGAAGAAGTATCAGCATTTAATGTAATACTTTTATTCTGTGAAAGGACACTCATTGCCGTTCTGAGTAAAACTGTTACCGCAGAACAAACTATATCACTTCCTTTCCTAGAAAAACCAGCATGTCCGTTAGCTTGACATTTTTTTAACACACCGTTTTTGCCAGTTAAAAGTGTTACTGCCGTCATTAACCTACAATATTTTTTACACGAACGTTTGTGTATTCCTGTCTGTGACCAATTAAACGGTGATAATCTTTCTTGCTCTTGTATTTATAAACAAGAACTTTTTTATCACGGATGTCACCTTCAACTTCTACTTCTACCTTAGCGCCATTAACATATGGTGTTCCAACTTTTACGTTGCTACCATCGCTAACCAAAAGGACTGAATCAATCGAGATTTTTGCACCTTCTTCAGCGTCAATTTTATCAACCTGAATAAGGGCATCTTTTTCAGCCTTGTACTGTTTACCTTTGTATTCAAAAAGTGCGTACATTAAATTACCTCTTCTGTCGCCGCAAAGTGTAACGGATACTCTAACGACTAATAATTAAAATATGAGTAATAGATTTTATCAAATTATTTATAAATGAGTCAAGGTATAGAGCAGGGGTTTTTGCTATATACGCCGGATGCGACGCCCTTTAGTTGCCCGCATAAGCGGGCAATGAGGGTTACCGAAGGCAAAGCAGCCGGACAACGTACATATCAAAAAAACTTTTCTAGAACTTATAATGAGATGTACTTAAAGTATGTCCGTCATTATAAACATCAAACCAGATTTCTTTTTTACTGCTTACGTTTAATGCTTCGTAGAATTCCTTAAGATTTGTAACTTTTTTATCGTTTACAGCCGTAATGATATCTCCATTCTGGATACGCATTGCAGCAGCAGGAGATTTTGCAAGAACATTCGTAACTGCAACACCCTTTACTTTTACGTCTTCAAGTTTTAATTCTTTCAGAACTTCCTGAGTTAAAGGAGCAGCAACAAATCCCGGCCACAATTTTGAATTATCTGAACTTACTTTTTCTGTTCGTTCTTCAATTTTTACTGTAAGGTCAACTGTTTTTCCGCTGCGGATTACCTTGAACTTTGCATCTTTTCCTGCAGGAAGATATCCAACTTCCCTCATAAGCTCGTTCTGATTTTTTATCTCCTTACCGTTTAATTCAATAATAAAGTCTCCTGCCTGCATTCCGCCTTTATGTCCAGGGGAATCAAGGAAAATCTGAGAAGCCAATGCACCGTTTTTGCCGTTTACACCAAGTTCCTTTTTATAATCATCGTTTACATCAAGAAGACTTACACCAAGCCAGCCATAAGTAATTTTTCCGCTTGAAATAAAGTCATCGATTGATTTTTTTAGCGAATTAATTGGAAGAGAAAAACCTAATCCCTGGCTTCCACCGCTGGAAGAGGCAATCCAAGTATTGATTCCGATTACTTCGCCATAAATATTAACGAGAGGACCGCCAGAATTTCCCTGATTGATTGCAGCATCTGTCTGAATAAAATCATTCATGTTACCGATTTTATCGCCTGAGCGTCCTGTCGCAGAAACGATTCCCTGTGTAACTGACTGGCGGTAACCCAGTGGCGCACCCATTGCAAGAACTATGTCCCCTACTTTTACTTTATCACTATCGCCTAAAGCGGCAACAACGATATTTGAATCTTTTTTTGCCTCAAATGATACAAGGGCTATATCAGACCTTTCGTCAGCACCAACAAGTTTTCCTTCAAATTTCTGACCATCGTTCAGATTGACTGTAATCTGAGTTGCTTTTCCTGCAACGTGATTATTTGTTAAAACATAAACAGTGTTACCTGTACGGCGCACTATTACACCTGAACCCAAACCTTTCTGCTCATATTCCCGTGTTCGTCCCTTTCTGTCCAGATTTTCACCGTTGGGGTTTCCAAAAAAGAAGAAAGGAAAATCTTCAAATGGATTTGTCTGTGTTACCGTTGTTTTTTCTGTAATGTCAATTTCTACAACAGACGGAAGGACGCCGTCAGAAATAGAATTAAATGAATTCTGCAGTGCCTCAATAACTTTTAAGCTTTCAGCAGGAATTGAAACTGCACTTTTTGTTTCTGCAAAAACCGTGTCTGCTGTTCCCTCTACCTTAACTTTACTGCATGAAAAACTTACTGCAGCAAAAGCGGCAACTGCACACGCAAGACCGCAGATAATTTTTGAACTTATATTTTTCATATTTTTTATAACTCCTCCATTAGAGTTTCTTACAGGATTAATCTCCCCTTTTTTATAATATAATCAAAAAAATCAAATATAGTTACAAAAAAAGTTTCTAACAGAGGCTAAAATAAATACACTTTAGGTTAAATCAATTCAAATTATAAAAATATGGTAAAGATTTCTAGCAGACTAAATCATCGCAGAGCGTAAGAATTTCTGTATGGTCTTCAAAAACCGCAACAGTATGTTCTTCGTGACAGCTCCATTTTCCGTCATCAGTAACAACAGTCCATCCGTCATCTAAAGTATGCACATCTGCAGTCCCCAGGTTTATCATAGGCTCGATAGCTAAAACCATTCCGCTCTGAATACGAGGATTAGGACCTGACATCGGGCAATTTGGAATGCTTGGATCTTCGTGAACTCCCAGTCCAACCCCGTGTCCGCAGTAATCATAAACCACACCGTATCCGTATTTTCCAAACGCTACATCATTTACGGCATTTGAAATATCGCGGATTCTGTTTCCTGCCCTGCAGGCTTCTATTCCAGCCTTTAAACTTTCCCTTGTGGCCTGAACAAGACGACGATATTCACTTTTTACATTGCCAACCTGGACTGTATGACAAGAGTCGCTTATATATCCGTCTAAATCTATACCAATATCGAGGGAAACAAGATCTCCATCATGAATAATTCTTTTTTTTGAAGGAATTCCATGAATAACTTCATTATTGACACTTACACACACTGCACCGGGAAAATCTTCTGAATACCAGGCAGGTTTTCCTCCGATTTTTTTTATAAACTTTACAACTAAATCGTCAATATCTTTTGAAGACATTCCAGGATGAACTTGCGGAACCACTTCTCTAAAAAGGTCTGCAAGTGCATGACAGCTTTTTCTTATTCCGTCAATTTCTTTTTCATTTTTTAAGCGAATCATATATTTTTCTCCATTATGTACTTTTTTCTATGCTATTTTTACAGCTTCTTCTTCACATATTCTTGCAGTTTTTTCATCTCCCATGCGTCTATATGCACCTGCCATTTTCTGCAAGAAAATAGAATCATTTTTATTACCAAATCTTAAATCCAATGCCCTTTCCCAGGCATCAAGACAAAGTTCATCCGCTACCTTGCCTTCAAGTCTGTATAATAAAATCGAGCGGGCAAGTTCCATAACCTCAGGAAAGAAAAGACGAAAATACTCATAACTGTATTCCATACGGATAATCTGCTCTAAAAGAATAAAAGCGTCGTAAAACTCTTCTCTTAAAACCAGTTCCTCGCAAAGAATAAAACCGTAATCCATAAAATCTTCCCGGGTAAACCAGTCAGAAAGCTTAAAATTAACGTGTTCACTGGATGTTCTGACAAACTCTTTTACAGCGTCATCTTCCCTTTGATGCAACAAATCAAAGAAAATTAATTTAGCCCGGCTTTCTTCATCATCCCGAGCTAAAAGCCATGTTCTGTAATCAAAGGAATTTGTACTTCTGTAGGCTTTTGATCGGTTTCTATAGAAATATGTTTCGTCAAAAAGAGAGCGTTGCCTGACATCAGACAATATTTCATAGGCTTTTACAAGCTGTCTAAAGGCATCTTCACTCGCCTGTGTGCCTGCCGTATCAGGATGAAATTGCTTTGCTTTTATACGATATGCCCTGCGGATTTCTGCAGCCGTTGCATTTGGCTGAACTCCGAGAATTTTATAACAGTCTTCCAAAGTGATTTTATTATATTGATATTAAATGATTTTTACAATTGAGCTTTAAAATCTACGAACTTTACAGCATTTTTTTCTTTTTAAGGTTTTTCAACACAAACACATTTTCGCGCTCGCGCTCTTCTAACACACCCTCTATGTAAGATTTAGTTTCGCGTGATTGTGGAATTATAATTTTATCGAGGGCATTAACACGTCTTTGTGTTTTTTTTACTTCCATCGCCAGACGCCAGACAATTGTACGAATACTTGCAAGCTGTGTTAAAAGTTTTAAAAGATTAAAAAATTCAACCATTACTTTATCACTATCAGCAAAACTGCCTAAAAATGAATAAAATAACTGCTGTTCAGGTAATTCAACATCAATTGAATTAAAGTTCATTCCTGCGGCTGTTACTTTTTTTTCGTGCATTTTAAAATCATATTTTACACCGTGGGCAATTCTTTCTATTCTGTCTCCTCCGACAGACTTTAACATGTTTTTTAAGGATGGATAGGCTTTTTCGTACTGCTTATCAAGCTCGCTTTCAAGTTTTTTTACTCTTTCGACCATTTGCATCAATTCCATTTCAAGAATTTCACGCTTTTGTTCTAAGAGTTCATATCCACTTTGAGCAGAAACCAGCTGTTCCTTTATTGAGAGAAGATTTGACTTTGTCGGAGCAATATTAAGTCTGGCCATTATTTTTCTTCATCTTTCGGGAGATATTTTTCAATATATTCTTTTTTGATTCTATACAGTTCATTTTGCGGCAGAATTTTTAAGAGTTTCCAGCCTAAATCAAGAGTCTCTTGGATAGAGCGATTTTCATATTCACCCTGAGAAAAAAACTGATTTTCCATAGCAAGTCCAAATTTCAGATACTGCTTATCAACATCCGTAAGTTCTTCTTCACCGATTATGGAAGCAAGGGAGCGGATTGATTTTACTTTTGAATAAGCAGCAAAAAGCTGGCTTGCAACATTTGAGTGGTCTTCACGAGTCATGCCTTCTCCAATTCCATCTTTCATAAGGCGGCTAAGACTTGGAAGAGGATTTACAGGGGGATAAGTTCCGTTCTGATTTAATTCACGGCTTAGAACAATCTGTCCTTCTGTAATATAACCTGTAAGGTCTGGAATAGGATGAGAAATATCATCATTCGGCATTGTTAAAATAGGAATCTGAGTAATCGAACCCTTTGAACCTTTGATTTTTCCTGCCCGTTCATAAAGTTCAGCAAGATCAGAATAAAGATAGCCTGGATATCCTTTTCGGCCTGGAACTTCACCGCGTGTTGTAGAAATTTCCCGCAAGGCCTCACAATAGTTTGTCATATCCGTCATTACAACGAGAACATGCATACCTTTTTCAAAAGCAAGATATTCTGCGGCCGTAAGTGCGCATCGTGGCGTAATGATTCGTTCTATTGACGGAGCATCAGCCAGCGACTGAAACATTACAACATTGGAGAGAACCCCGCTTTCCTCAAAAGAGTTAATGAAAAACTGAGCCTGATCGTATTTAATTCCCATTCCTGCAAAAACCATTACGAATTTTTCATCTGCATTTAAAATTTTTGCCTGCCGGATAATCTGTGCCGCCAGACGATTATGAGGAAGTCCATTACCTGAAAAAATCGGAAGTTTTTGACCACGAATTAAAGTATTCATTCCGTCAATTGAAGAAATTCCTGTCTGAATAAAATCCCTCGGATATACACGGGCATAAGGATTAATCGGCATTCCGTTTACATCTACTTTTTTTGAAGACAAAATCGGAGGTAGCCCGTCAACAGGCTCCCCTAACCCATTAAAAATTCTGCCTAACAGACCGTCTCCAACCCTGAGTTCCATGGGTTCATCAAGATATTCAACGGAAGTTTTGGTTAAATCAAGTCCAGTTGTAGTTCCAAAAACCTGAACGATGGCTGTATCTTCACTTAAATCAATTACACGTCCTGTTTTTTTCTGACCATTTCGATCCCGTACATAAACGATTTCATTATAAAAAATGTTTTCGTGTCTTTTAACCACTACAATCGGTCCGTCAACACTGTTTAATCCTTTATATTCAACACCTTTCATAGTCTTCCCTAATTAGTTTTTTCTAAAAATACGCACAAGCTCAGTCATCTGTGTTTCAAGATGATTTTCTGTTTCTTTTATAAGTTCTAATCTGTCGTTTGGTACAGTTGTTTTTAATCGAATTATTTCATCTTTTGAAGGAAGAGAAGCTATTTTACTTAAAGGAACTCCATCTTTTATTAATTCAAGTCCCTTTTCGTAAAATTTCATCATCAAAAGAAGAATCTGTATCTGTTTTTCAGAAACTGAATAAACATCTACTGCATCAAATGCACTCTGCTGTAAAAATCCGATTTTTATCATTTCTGCAACAACAAGCAGAAGTCTTTGAGACTCAGGAAGCGAATCACTTCCAATTAAACGCACAATTGCCTGAAGGCTCTGCTCTTTTTTTAAAAGCTGAAGAGCCTGCTGCCTGAGTTCTGCCCATCTGGGATCTACTTTATCCCACCACTCCTTAACTTCATCAGCATATTCTGAATAAGAGTCAATCCAGCCGATTGCAGGATAATGTCTGGAATTGGCAAGTTCCCTGTCTAAGGCCCAGAAGCATCGTATAAATCGTTTAGTATGCTGCGTAACAGGCTCAGAAAAATCACCGCCTGGAGGAGATACAGCGCCGATTACTGAAACAGAGCCTTCTTGTCCGCACAATGTATTTACACGGCCTGCCCTCTCGTAAAATGAGGCAAGCCGACTTGGTAAATATGCCGGGAAACCTTCTTCAGCAGGCATTTCTTCCATGCGGCCAGAAAGTTCACGCAAGGCCTCTGCCCATCTGGATGTTGAATCTGCCATTATTGCTACATGCATCCCCATATCGCGATAGTATTCGGCAAGTGTTATACCAGAATAAAGGGAAACTTCACGGGCAGCAACAGGCATATTTGATGTATTGGCTATCAAAATCGTTCTTTCCATGAGAGAACGCCCTGTACGAGGATCTATCAACTGAGGAAACTCAGAAAGGACTTCTGTCATTTCATTTCCCCGCTCTCCGCAGCCAATATAAACAATTAAATCTGCATCACACCATTTGGCAATGGCATGCTGTGTCATTGTTTTTCCCGTTCCAAATCCCCCGGGAATTGCAGCAGTGCCGCCTTTCGAAAGAGGGAAAAATACATCTATAACACGCTGCCCCGTAATAAGAGGCTGACTTACGGCAAGTTTTTTTGTAAATGGACGAGGATTACGAAGCGGCCAGTAATGACTCAATTTTATTTCTTCATCAAGTTCTGTAACAGCAATTACATCATCAACAGTGTATTCGCCATCTCCCTTAAATGTTTTTAAAACACGCCCCCGCACAAAAGGAGGAACCATTATTTTATGAAGAACAGAAGGTGTTTCCTGAACAGTCCCCAAAACAAGCCCTGGAGCCACAGGAGAGCCTTCTTTTATATTTTCCAATGATTTAAAAGCCCATTTTTTTTTGGAATCAATAGGTTCAGCACGTTGTCCTGGGGAAAGAAAAGCATCACCTTCGTTGTACATTGTTTCCAGCGGGCGCTGAATTCCGTCATATATCGTTCCTACCAATCCAGGCCCTAAACGTAGAGAAAGTGGACGCTGATAAGAAGTAACTTCCTCACCGATTCTCATTCCTGTGTCATCTTCGTAAACCTGAATTGTAGCCAGTCCCTTGTTCTGCCGAATAATCTCGCCAATTATTTTTTTTTCACCCACATCTACTACATCATATAAACCACAGCCGTCTAAACCTTCTGCATAAATTATAGGGCCTGAAATTCTTGTAATTTTTCCTTTTATCATTGCGGTAATTTACCTCCAAACAAGGAACAGGAAAGTTCATATGAATATTTATCTTTTAATTCTCCGATGATTTCATCCATTGTAAGACGAATTCTTGTTGAGTTGTCCTGTGTTTCTATTATTATTCCCTCATGCACCGAATTTAATGGTTCACTATCTTCTGCTGTTTTTGCAAATTCTGTTTTGTAAAAGTTCAAGGAATTTTTTGTATAAGGTTCTCCGATGATTTTCTTTACATCATTTTCTGAAAGTTCACCGTAAAAACTTACATTCAATTTTTTTTCTTCTAAAGCGATTTTATAGATTTCAAATTTATTTTTATATACTTCAATTCGTTTTTCCAATCCAATAGAATTAAAATAATCATTAAATGCAGAACAAAGCTGCTCGTAGCAGTAAGAAACACAAAACCTTTCTTTTTCTAAAGGAATATATGATTGAGCATTTTTTTGTGCCGTCAGAAGTTTTTTCTCGTATTCTTTCTTTTTTTCTTCAAGTTGAGAATGAATCTTTAATTCAACTTCTGAAAGAATTTTCTGAGACTGTCTTTCTGCTTTTTCTATAATTTTCCCTGCCTTTTTTAAAGCCTCGGCTTCTATTTCTCTGGCAAGAATTTCAGTTGATCTTAGTTCTTCCATTTTTTTCCTTTATGTTTTATACGAAAATTCCAACAGCCTCTCTGATAGATTCTGTAAGGGATTTTTTTCCCTGCAAATGTCCGTTCAACGGAGGAATTTCAACAATGAGAGGAAATTCGGATTTTTTTTGCCACTCCAAAACTTCCTTCTCTATCATTGCAGATACATCTTCTGACAAAATCAATACTTTCGGACGCTCAGCAACAGGCATAGAAACACTTCCTCCATGACCTGTTACGCGAAAAAAAGCCTCCAGGGCTTCTTTTTTATTTAAGGCAACCTGTCCATCCACCCCTACAAGTTTAAAAGCTAAGACAAGTTCCCTTTGAGCGATTGTAAAATATTCCATAAATTAAAGGACTACAGAATTATAATAAGCAGGGCAACCAAAAATCCCCACAAACAAATACCTTCCGCAAGACCGACAAATGGAAGAGCCTTTCCAGAAAGTTCAGCGTTTTCACTCATTGCGCCCATTGCTGCGGCACCGATTTTTCCAACCGCAATTCCACCGGCAATACAGGCAACAGCAACAGCAATTGCTGCAGCAATATATTTTATAGGACTGCTTGATTTTGATGAAACAGATTGAGATGACTGTGTCTGTTGTGCAGTCTGTTCAACTTTCTGTTCCTGCCCCCCAGAAGCATCAGCACTCTGAGCAGATACCGAAGTTGCAAAAGCAAAAACTAAAGCAAACATTAAACCAATAATTTTTTTATTCATTTATTTACCTCACTAAAAATTATTTAATATGTAAATTTAAATGGAACAAACTCCCTGCCTGTTTCATTAAAGAATTTTGAAAAGAATTCATAATACTGCAATCTGATTACCTGAATGGCTACAATCATACCTTCAAGAACTATTACAACAGCATTTCCAACTATCAGTATTAAAACCTGCACAATTCCCTGAGGAGCAATTGAACACATTTTTACGATAATAAATCCAAGAACTGCATGAGAAAACGCAAAGGCTCCTACCCTGACAAAACTGATGGAATTGGAAAGATAAGATGAAATTACTTCAATTAGCTCTACGATTCCACCAATCACTACCCCACCTAAGCCGCCTTCTAAGACAGGTTTTTCACCGTCAAAAAGTCTCTCAAAAGGTTCACCAAAGGCTGCAAAAAATAAAGTTATACCGATAAAACAAAAATCAAACAAAGAAGGCGTATGAATTTTAAAACCAAGACGCAAGGCAAAAATTACCGTGTACCAAAACCACAAAGCACCTGCAAGTCCTGTTTTTCCGAAAAGTGCTGAGCCAATTTTTTTTAGCACAATCTTATTAAGAATATTGATTATCAATCCCACAGAATTGATAACAAATCCAACTGCCATAGTAAAACCAAAAATTCCAAATAGTACTTTTAGTGAGTTTGAACTTTCCCAGAATTTCATCTGAAGAATAGGAAACCTCGGTTCACCAAAAATATCAGTAATGAACATGGAAAGACCGACCATTGCTTCGTGAGTTGCAAAAAACTCACCTGTAAGGACACCCATTATCATACTTGAACAGCCGATTGCTATAAAAATCGGAGCAAACTTATTCCATCCTCCAATTTTTACAACCTTAATCTGCATTAAAATTCCAAGAATAAAGAAAACAAGTCCCTGCCCTGCATCTCCAAACATAATTCCGAACAAAAGCGTAAAGAAAAATGCAACAAAAGGAGTCGGATCTATTGTGCCGTATGAAGGAGAACCGTAACTGAAAATCATCCGCTCAAATGCACTTATAAATTTTCCGTGATGAAGTTTTACTGGAACTTTTTCCTGACCGCTTTTTACTGCTGGAACTTCCTGTGGTTCAAAAACTCTAATCGCGATTCGCCCCTCAGAAATTTTATCCAGTTCCGTCATCATTGTGTGGCAGTCCATCTCTGGAATCCAACCTGTAAGTCTGTAAACTAAATCTGTTGATTCAAGGCAATTCTCTAAATTTTTAATTTGCGAAGAAATAGCAAACTGTCCTAAAAACTTTTTTAGGAATTCTGCATGAGTAAGTGCCATATTATGTTTTTCTTCTTCGATATCATTAAAAAGATTTGTACAGTCCTCAACATGTTTTTTTAGTCCTTCCAAAACTTCGTCTGGCACACCCTCAAAATTGCTTGGAATTTCCATATTTATAAAGCCAAAGCGCTCAAGTTCTGTATCAAGAGCAATGCGGCTGTTTTTTGACGTAGCAACCAGAATTCTTGATTTGTCTTCTCCTAAAGGAACAACTACACCATGTGTTCCAACAGCAAAAACAAGTTCATCAAATAACGAAGGCTCAATCTGACCAACTCTTACTGATAAAAAAGACAAATGCTCAAGTTCAGAGTAGGCTACTTTCAAATTAGCAAAAGAAAGTGCCTCTTTATAAGCGTCTTCTGCTTTTTTCTTTTCATTACCAGCTTCAAGTTCCTTATTTTGCAACTTTTCAACTGTATACAGGAATTTTTGGCACAACACCCTGTCATATTCTGATGGACGGGTAGAATTCAATAAATCATCTGTTGATATGTCAGGAAGATTTAAGAAAGCTCTGGCATTTTTGAGTCTGGACAGAACCTGATCATCAGGATTAAGTTCTTTATGCGTTAAATCAAGCTGATTTCGAAACTGTAATGTTCCTTTTTTTCCTAAAAATTCAATTACAGAATCAATATCTTCTTTAAGAATCATCAACTCTACAAGACGCATTTTTGCAGTCTTAGCCATTAGTCCCCTCCAAGCCTCAAGCCTTCTGTAACACGGCGGATGTTATTCAGTTCATTTTGCTTGATTTTAAAATAACACACAAGTGCTAAAGATGTAAGTGAGTTTTTATGAAACATGGATGAATATTCTTTTATCATCTTCTTTTCAAATTCACTTTCAACCCAGCGCGGGTCAACTTGCCACTGGACACCTTCGGTTACAGGATTCAGTGATGAACAGTATTTCCAGTTTTTCCATTCCTCATGATTTGAAATATCTTTCTTTAAGATTTTTAAAGCCTCACCGGCAAATAAATCACCCTTTGATTTTTTCTGTTCCTTAAAGAAAAGTTTATCAACAATCCTTTCATCATTGAATCTGTAATAAACTTTCAGCCTTAAAGCCCAGACAATGTTATTAAAAACAATTTCATTGCGAATAATTTTTTTTGTCTGTTCACGAACTGACAAGTCCTGGCGACAGGCACAATTCCACAGATTAGTTAAATATTGAAAGTCAAGCTTAGTATCAAGAATCTGCTGCTCTTCCAGTAAAGGAATTTTATTATACCAGGAAAGTTCTGTATTTTCGGTTATTTTAGCGATGTCAGGCCAGTTTTCATATTTTAAAAGAGAATACTTCCCTAATTCCAT
Organism: Treponema sp.; assembly: GCA_045534325.1. Taxonomy (GTDB): domain Bacteria; phylum Spirochaetota; class Spirochaetia; order Treponematales; family Treponemataceae; genus Treponema_D. Next base: position 19,101 of record JAZSJM010000218.1, read on the forward strand.
TACATTTGGCAGTTGACTTTCATGAAGACACAAAGCAGCTGCGATGGTTTTCAGATTATTGTAGTCATAAAAGTGAAGAAGCGTTTTCAATAAATCGTCAATCTTATCATAGCAGTCTAAAAGTGATGAATACTCTTTTACGAAATTATTCTCTGCCTTTTCTTCTATCTGCTTTGCAAGCAGTGTTTCAGGAACAGCAGGAATTTCTTCATTAAAAAGAAGACTGTAAAGTTCACTCAGTGAAGAAACAGAATATAGTTTTTCGATATTTTTTCCTGAATATGTCTTAGAGATTTTTCCACATATTTTTGAATATACATAAGCATCAGCAGAAGACTTATCCATATATCTCTTACCGTACGCCTTGTTTTAAGATATTATCCACCAACGCAAAAAAAGAAGTTTTA
>JAZSJM010000227.1:0-2606 GCA_045534325.1 Treponema sp.
CATGGCTACGATCCGACTTGTCCCAATGATGTGTTACCATTTATTAATGGACTTGCAAAAACTCATTATGAGTTTTACAAAAGTGGAAAATATCCTAAAGCTGTTGTAGGACTAACACCATATCCATGTATAAAAGTTTCAGCCCAATTAATTGAATTAACTTCATCAAAAAATCCAAAAGATTTGCTATGTAAAACTTTGAATGGTTCTTTAGATTTTAATTATTCGCTTCTAACAAAATTGTTCAGATTAGACGGAAATATTAAACTAAACTATGATACTGTTTTTAATGAGAATAATAAAATGTGTGCATGGATTTTTGACAAATTAGCAAAAAAAATTGGGCTTGAAGCAAAAACACAACGTATTACTGCATTTAAACATATTCATTCTAAATCAGAAGCAGATGTAATTGCTTATACTTTCCCAGGTGGAAATCCAAGTCTTTCAGAGGAACCAAATAAATTATTGGAGAAGACAGAAGCAAGTGTTGGGGGCAACGTTTGAGATGAGCAACTGTCAGTTTCAAAATCTCTCCCGACTTTCTGCAAAATAGGTGCTATCAGTTTCCATACACTCCACAAACCGTGTACTGTCATGCCACACTTTTCGATACACCGAAATGTTTTAACAAAAAGATATTTTTGTACGCTTCAACCGTACAAGTTGCATTTTTTATGAATCTGGTCTATTATATTAGTGTGATAATCAGAGAAAAATGGCTTAAAAAGATTCGTCCCTTTTATGAAAGCGAGCTGGTGAAGGTAATTATCGGTATTCGCCGCTGCGGTAAGTCTGTTGTGCTTAAACAGATTTATGATGAAATTCATACTGACTCTGAACATAAGATTTACATCAATTTTGAAGACCTTCAGTTTGCTTCTATTACTAATGAAACAGAGCTTTACAAGCATATAAAAAATCTTATAACTGACGAAAAAAAGTATTACCTTTTCTTTGATGAAATTCAGAATATCAAGGATTTTGAAAAAGCTATAAATGCCTTCAGGCTTTTGAAGACAAGCATTTTTATTACTGGTTCTAATGCAAAGTTGCTTTCCGGTGAACTTGCCACCCTGCTTTCTGGCAGGTATGTTTCATTCAGGATTCAACCGTTCAGTTTTGCTGAGAGTCTGGAAATCCAGCATATTATGCAGGCGGACAATAATGCATTTATGGATTACATCCGCTGGGGTGGCATGCCTCAACGTTTTGCACTCAAAACGGACGATGAGCTTAGGGTTTTTCTTTCTGATTTGTATGATTCTATCGTCTTAAAGGATATTATTTCGCGCTATAAAATCCAGAACATTGATTTGCTCAATAGGATTGTTGCGTATCTTTCTTTGAATATGTCTCAGATTTTTTCAGGAACTTCAATTGTCAATTTCTTAAAATCAGAGAAGCGGGACTGTTCAAAAGAGTCGCTGTACAATTACATTTCGTACATAGCAAATTCATGTATTATAAACAGAGTTGCCCGCTATGATATTCAGGGAAAGAAAATACTTTCTACGCTTGAAAAGTTTTATCTTGCGGATATTAGCTTTGCACGCCTGCACGCTCAAAAAATAGATATTGGTGCCAGTATTGAAAATATAGTTTATAATGAACTTCTAAGCCGTGGATACGATGTTACGGTTGGTGTGCTTCCAAATAAAGAAATTGATTTTATCGCACAGGAGGGAACAGAAAAAGAATATTATCAAGTCTGCTACCTTCTTGCCAGTGACGAAACGGTTGAGCGTGAATTCGGGGTTTATTCAAGCGTAAAAGACAATTACCCAAAGTATGTTTTATCTCTCGATGATTTTGATTTTTCTCAAAACGGCATTATTCATAAAAACGTGATAAAATGGTTGTTGGGAGTATAAGGAAATTTTGCCATGTCAGACTACAATGAATCTTCTTATGAGCACGCCTTGATTGAGCTTTTTCAGAACATGGGCTGGGAGCATGTCTATGGCCCGGATATTGAACGCAACTGGCATTCTCCCTTGTATGATTCTGTTCTTGAAGATTCCATTCGGCGCATCAATCCGAAGGCTGCCCCGGCTGCGATTGATGAGGCCCTTCTGAAGCTCCGGAATTTTGAAAACGCTGAACTTAGAAAGAAAAATGCCATTTTTATGGAATACCTTCAGAATGGCATTGAGGTAAGCTATCATCAAAACGGTGAGACAAAATCAGACATACTGTATATTGCGGACTTTGAAAATGCCGGGAAACCTGGCGACAAAAACTCCTACATTATTGCAAACCAGTGGACATTTATTGAAAACTCCACCAAGCGGCCCGACATTCTGCTTTTCTTGAACGGACTTCCCATTTGCCTGTTTGAATTAAAATCTCCAAGCCGTGAGCAAACCGACGCAAGCGAAGCATATACGCAAATCCGTAACTACATGCAGGAAATTCCTAGCATGTTTATTTACAACTGTATTTGCGTCCTGAGCGACCAGCTTACCAGCAAGGCGGGAACAATCACCAGCGGTGAAGACCGTTTTATGGAATGGAAAACAAAAGACGGTACTATTGAGTCGAGCGCAGTTGCAGATTTTACCACCTTCTTTGAAGGTATCTTTCAAAAAGATCGCTTGCTCAAC
>JAZSJM010000193.1:0-3780 GCA_045534325.1 Treponema sp.
TACAATACTAGGTTGACAATAAAATTTTTTCTTATTACCAACACTTAGTGTTAAAGGATCTCCAACTCTTACGCTGGACAGACGAACTACATCTCCCTGCCTTAGGGCGAGTACATCGCGGATAGGCATGTTTATTGTTCCAATTTCTGCAACAACATCCATATCTACATCGGATAATTTTTCTTTAAGAGTTCCCAGATACTGAGTTGTAGAACTACGACGAACAGAACTAAACCAGAACTGAGATGATAATTTAGAAATAATAGGTTCAATCGTAAGATAAGGAATACAAAAATTCATCATTCCTTCTTCTTCGCCAACCTTTGTTTCAAGTGTAACAAGAACAACCATTTCAGAAGGTGGAACGATCTGTGCAAACTGGGGATTTGTTTCAATTTGACCTAAACGAGGCCTTAAATCAATAACCTGAGTCCACGCTTCCCTCATATTTGCAAGGATACGAACAATAATTCCTTCCATAACTGACTGCTCAATATCAGTCAAATCACGACTTACTTTTGCACCCTGACCTGTACCGCCAAAAAGACGGTCAATCATACTGAAAGTAATTGCAGGATCTATTTCAAGAACAGCATTTCCTTTTAAAGGATCCATATTTATTACAGCCAGAGTTGTTGGAGTAGGAATAGAACGAATAAATTCCTCATAGGTAAGCTGATCTACAGAAGCAACATGTACATGAACAAGAGAACGAAGCTGTGCAGAAAGCGAAGTTGTCGTAAGACGAGCAAAAGTTTCATGCATAATAGAAACAGTACGAATCTGTTCCTTAGAAAACTTATCGGGACGCTTAAAATCATAAATCTTTATCTTACGGGTATCATTTACCGGCTTAAAATCAGAACTTTCTGTATCACCGGAACTAATAGCCTGCAAGAGTTGGTCAATTTCGTCTTGTGACAGAACTTCGTTCATGTCTATTCCACCTTATCTGAAGTTTTTACTGCTGAATAACATCCAGCTGCATAAAACGTACATCCTTAATTTTTGAACTGCTTAAAATTGAATCATTTATTGCATTTCTAATTTCAATCCGCAACCCTTCTTCATTCTGAGGCTTTAACTCATCAGAAGATTTCTGCGTAAAATATCTACGTAAAAAATCTTTCAATTCAACAGTTCTTTGTGTAATTTCAGTTGATGTTGCTTTATCATCTTTTTTATATCCCAAAACAACCTCAACAATTACAGAAGAAGGATTAACATCACTGGTTTTTGTCCTTATTGAACCAAGGGAACTATACCAGTCAAGAATCTCTTTTGTTGTTGAATACTCTTCTGCAATAGGAACAGCCTGTGCAGTTGACTGATTACCACCAACAATTTTCATCGTAATTACAACAACTGTAACTATCAGAATAATGGCAGCTAAACCAATTGCAATCCATTTCAGAAGTACAGGAAGAATACCGCCTAATCCCTTACTTTTTTTAGAAGAAGCAGCGGCTAAATCATCTGCACCTGTATCATCATTTAAATCTAAATCATTATCATCTGCCATAAGTTATTCTCCTATCTAAATTTTCGGATTTTTTTCAGTATAACTTAAAAGAAAACTAAAAATGTCCCTCATCTAAAATTATAATATCTACTCTCCTGTTTCCCGCCTGACCTTCTCGACTGGAATTAGACCAGATCGGTCTTGTATCTGCATAACCAGCTATGGAAAACTTTTTTTCATCAACTCCAAAGTCAGCAAGATAATGAAGCGTATTTAAAGCTCTGGCCGCAGAAAGTTCCCAGTTTGAAGGATACTTATCTCCAGAAACAGGATTATTATCTGTATGACCTTCAATCCTGAAACGCCTGTTCTGAATCTCTGGCTCCTGAAAAAACTTTGAAAGCTTTAAAAGACTTTCCCTGACTTCATCAATATTTATATCAGCACTGCCTTCCTCAAAGAAAAAGTCAGATGCAAGCGTTATAACAAGCCCCCGTTCATCAGAAGAAATTGTAATTTTTGCAGAATGGATTTCCGGTGCAAACAATGAAATAGCTTTTTTCTTTGCAAGCCCTAAAGACTTGCCTTTTTCAACAGAAGGGAGACTGTTAATGGTATTACCTAAGTCAGCAAGGCGACCAGCTGTTAAAGACATACCGCCAGTGGTTGTAGGATTCTCCATTGAATCTTGCTGAATTGCTAAAGATGCCTGAATTTGGGATAAAGCCGTTGTATCAACTTCCGATGGGTCATACAACATAACGAAAAAGCAGAGCATCAGTGTAATCATATCACCATAGGTACCCTGCCAGGCGGTTGACGGTTTTTCAGGTGTCTTTTTTTCTTTTTTAGCCATTACTTAAAACCTAATCCTTAAGAACATCACCTTCAATCACCTTACGAGTCTTAGGATCAAGATATGTAAGGAGCTTCATTGCAAGAATTCGAGGGTTATCTCCCGCCTGAATTGAAAGAACACCTTCCAGAACCATTTCGCGAGATGCCATTTCTGCACTATTCTGTGCAATTAATTTTTGAGCCATAGGTCCAAACCACCAGTTGGCAAGCATGGAACCGTAAAGTGTAGTAATCAGGGCTACGGCCATATTAGGTCCCAAAGAAGATTTATCTTCAAGATTTCGAAGCATACCGATAAGACCAATTACGGTACCCATCATACCAAAACCAGGACCAAAACCAGCCCATTGGTTTATAAGATTGATACCTGCCATATGTCGTGCTTCCATCTGATTCATTTCATTTTCAAGAATTGAACGGATTACATTACCGTCAGTACCATCGACAACCATTCTTAATCCAGATTTCATAAACGGATCATCTAGTTCATCGAGACCTTCTTCAAGAGCTAAGATTCCCTCTCGTCGAGCCTTTTCAGAAAGGGCAACCATATTTTGAATCAGAGTTTTTTCACCATAGGAATAAGTTTTAAAACATCTTCCCAACAAACCGAATATACCAAGAACCTGTTTAAGAGGAGCAACAAAGAACAAAGAAAAGAAAGAACCGCCTACTGTTACAAAAACAGACGGAATATCAATAATACCGCCAAGGGAACCACCTGATGTAACAACACCAAGTACAATAACTGCCGCACCACCGACAACGGCAATAATTGACGCAATATCCATAAAAAGCTTCCTCCTCTAAACCACACCTAGCTTTTTAATCATAAAAATTATAATTCTTGCCTGTTAATTTCAAGCTGCTTGCGATAGGAAATAATGCGGTGAATTAATTCATCAGGAGAGTCTTTTACAACAACTTTCTTTCCAGAAAGAAATGTAATAGTAAGATCAGGAGTATTTTCCATACTTTCTATCATGTGAGGATTAATCCAGTATCTCTTCCCATCCAACCGAGTAACTGAAATCATTTTACTTATTTTCGCTTCTAATTCTTTTATCGTCAAGTATAAAATTAAATTAAAATGCTCAACTTTTGAAATTTTATAACAAATTTTATTTAAAACAACAAAATAGTTAATAAATTGTTATAAAAAACCTTGTTTTTTTTGTATTGTATGATATTTTTAATGTAAAGGAATAATTTTATGAATTCAAAAATTTTAATTATTGAAGATGTACCAGAAATGGCAGAACTTGCCTCAATGTATTTAACAAAATCAGGAATGCAGGTAGACGCAGTAGGTTCAGCCGAAGATGCACTCATTTATCTTGATAAACAAATGCCTGATTTAATCATTCTTGACTTAAATCTTCCAGGCATGAGCGGATTTGATTTCCTAACAAAATTCAGAAAAGAATACAACGCTTCCCTTCCAATCATTGTCGTTTCAA
>JAZSJM010000183.1:0-4978 GCA_045534325.1 Treponema sp.
TCACACATTCTTGTTTAATGCGATTAAGAATTATAAAAGAGTTGTAAGATAACAGACTGAAATGGGGCATTTTTGCCCCTTTTTTGTGGAAAACAGAGCTATGGATTACGTTTCTTTGGGAAAATCAAATCTTCTTGTAAGTCGAACAGCCCTCGGTGCAATGGCTCTTGCAAATGTCAGTGATGATGAAGAAGCTTTAAAAATCATCAATAAGGCGTATGAGGGTGGGGTAAATTTTTTTGATACGGCCCGCTCCTCAGAGGAAAGTGAACGACGACTGGGAAATGCACTTCATGGTTCGATTCGAAAAGATATTTTTGTAGCGACAAAAACTAAAGCACACACTTCTGATGAAATTGCTGAAGATATTGATTTAAGTCTTACTGCACTAAAAACTGATTATATTGATTTATATCAGCTGGATAATCCATTGATTCTTCCAAAACAGGGCGGAGATGACAGAGTAATCGAAAAACTTCTTAAACTAAAACAGGATGGTGTAATTCATCATATAGGTCTATGTACTGAAAATTTTGAACTTGCTCGAGAGCTTCTGAACTCTGACGGTCCCTGGGAAACATTACAATATCCCTTTAATCTATTATGTCCAGAAGAAGTTCAGGAACTTGTTTTTGACTGCCGCGAAAAAGATGTGGGTTTTATTGCAATGCAGCCTCTTTGTGGTGGTGTTATACAGGATATTCCCCTTGCACTGGGGTTTTTCAATCAGTTTGATTATTCCGTACCTGTGTGGGGTGCACATTCTCAAGAAGAATTACAGCAGATTCTTTATTTTGCAGAAAACCCGCCTGTTATTGATGATAAGTTTATTCAGGAACTTGAAACTGCCAGAATGTTCTTTAACTAGCTTTTTACTCTCTGTTCATTACGCTAAAAAATGAATTTTTATATTTAGACTACGATTTCAGATTAAAAGTTTTTAAGATGTCTTCGCTTTCCTGCTTGTTGAGTACGCGTACAATTTTATTTGTTCCTGAATCCGTCTGTACTGTTAAAGGACCTCCGCTTGAGTCTGTCTTTCCTAAAACTGTAACGATTGGATTTCCTGGAGATGTGGGATTTACATCTGTTACCTGACCTATTTTTCCGTTCGCAAGATATACGTATGCACCAATTGGAAACAAGGAAAGTGAATAGAGCAGGGCTTTTATTACTGTATCATCAAATTGTTTTCCTTCATTCTTTAGAATTTCAATCATTGCATCGTATGTTGAACGGGCTTGCTTAAAATGGCGGGGTGCGGTAATTGCTTCAAATGTACAGGCAACGCCGATAATTTTTGCAAATATATCAATTTGTGGACCATTTAGTTTTCTTGGATAGCCGGTTCCATTTTCTCGTTCATGATGCTCTAAAATTCCTAATTGAATCTGACTTGGAAAATTATTATCTTTTACGATGTTAAAACCTAAGACAGCATGTGTTGCAAGTTTTGCTCTTTCTGTTACAGAAAGCCGTCTGTCTGTCATGTACAGCTGTGGGGGAAGACGAATCTGACCTATTTCGTGTAGTATACAGCAAATTCCTAAATCAATAAGTTTTGAAAGAGGCATACGAAGCTGAAGCCCGATTACAATGGCAATGACAGTTGAGCGCATGCTATGAGAAATAAGATAGTTTTTTGAAATCGTATCTTGTGATGGTGTAATTCTTAGAACAAAGCGTCGGTTATCTTTTATGAAGATGCAAAGCTCTTTAACTGTGTCTGTAAGTTCAGAATAGTTAAGAGTTTTATGTGTAGCATAATGAGTATATACAGCGGTAATATAATTCATATATTCATTGTAAACAGTATTTACAACGCTCATCCGAGATTTTTCATTATTTGAAATATCATGATGTGCTTCTTCAAGTACTTTTTTTACGTTATTGCCAATTTGTGAATCAGCAGATTTTTCCGTTTTCTCATTACCAACATCTTCGATTGTAACGTTTTCAAAATCAGGTGAAAGAACTGTTGCCGATGTTGAAACACCCTGAGAGCCGTTTGAATAAACTACTTTAAAATCCCATTCTAAAAGTGCTTTCTTTAATGCATCGTTAAAAGGACAAGCAGAATTCAATAAAATAAACTGCTTATCGAGTACTAAATCCTGAGTAAAAAACGAATTATCTTTAAGTGTTATAACTGGAAATGAATTCATGACTATACCTTTTTGAGTATCGGCATAAACTTTCTGTTTGTTTAGAAAAACTCAACCGTTGTCTGAATAATCATTATATTGATAAGATGATAAATGATAAAGGCATAAAAAAAGAGAAGAAACCTTACACTTTTCTTCTCTTTTTAAACATGGAGAGCCGATAATCACTTCGGCAAGACGTCTTTTATTTATTTTTCAAGGCGTCTGGATGTTATGAGATAACTCTTAGAATTACTCACGCCCTGTGTTTTAACCAAAGACATTTATATTATCGAAACGAAAAAGACAATACTTTAGAAAAAACTAAAAAGAATTAAAAATTAAATTTAAATTTGAGACAGATATTTCTGGTATTCAGCTATGGATTTTTGAAGTTCAGAATAGATTATTTTAGATTTTATAAATACTGTTTTTGCAGTATCTTCAGGAAAATCAATTTTATTGAAAATCTGGTTCAATTTATTTTCTGTTGGAAAAACAAGACTTGCTGAGTGGGTAAATTGTGAATGAAGAATCTTATCATCGATGTCTTCAAGCTCTTTTATGCCTTTGCTAATATTTGCTGTGTTAAAGTTTGTGAGCATTGTGTCAGCAATTTTAAATCCTTTTTTTGCAAGAGCATAAAGTTCCGTAAATCCTGTTATAAGGGAATTGAACGCTTTATTAAACCTAATTAAAGAATTATCTTTTGTTTTATCGTTGTTTTCCTGTTCTGCAAAGAAAAATTGTGATTTTAATTCTGTATTTTCTGGAAGTTTCAAAAGTGCTTCCTCAGGGCAATATTCAAATCCAGGAATTGCATAGGATTTTTTTGAAAGAGAATATGACTTTACGTCAGGGTATTTTTGACTTTGACTTTCAAACCACCATGCAAACATTTTCATTTTTTCGTCTGTAAAAATTTTTCCCCCAGAATAGTCATAGGCTGTTGAGGAATTTGAAGTAAATAATGAAATTGAGAGATTTTTTTCTGCCGGATTTAACTTATTGCTTGTTCGATGAGATAATTCCTCAAAAAGAGAACCTCGTATATGGCTCTGAAGTTTCGGGTAGCCTAAATCAAGACCGGCACAATAGATTTTTTTTGCTCCAATTATTCTGGCAAAATCCCAGGCAGAGGTTGACACAGAACCGCCTGCTCCTAATTTTCCTTTTTCGCCGATTTGTTTTTCAAAATATTGTCCTAATGGAAATAAAGAAGAACACAATACTTTTTTTCGGCAGTTGAATCTGTATGAGGAGGGGTAGGCTGCTGATTCTGTTATTAAAACGGAAGAAGGACTTTTTAATCCTGCAATGTGCCTGAACGCATAATACTGTGGGTCAACAAGAACTATAAAATCAGGCTCTACACCTGCATTTATGCATGCCCTCAGGGCCGTATCGACTGCAATTATAAGACAACGTTTTTTCAGTTCTTTCAGATTCGGTAAAATATCAGAAAGTGTTGGTCCTGCACTTACAATTAGTGCAGGTAACTGTGGAGGGCATTTTCCCTTGTAGATATTTATTCCATCAAAAGAAGCAAATGATTTTATATTTTTGCAGCTGTTTTTTAACCAAAGTGTTGAAAATTTTTCTAGTGTTGCGTTGTTAATTTTTACTTTCTGTTTATTTCTTTCTATCAGGGCCGTAAGTGATTGAAAATACTGTGCGTTATGAGATGTTTGATTTTTGTTTTGAATAATTGCTGTGTGATTAAAACCACCATAATTTTCAATAAGTGTTATAATGTCTTGTGTAGAAGCTTCAAGTAGGATTATTAATTTTTGATGATTAAACAAATCGGTAAAATCAACATACTTAAAACTTTCAAAAAATATGCATGGATCACTTTCTATAATTATAATCGTGTCATCAGGATATTTTTTTGCCCATAAAAGAGGAGTATATCCTAAGCCCATGGAAAAAAAAGCAGCTCCCCAAATATTTTCATTTTTTGCAGAGGTTACTGTGGTTAATGATTCTTTAAGTGGATTGTATGCAGAATGAAGCAACAGTCCCTCTAACTTTGCAGTTAAATCTTGAGATTTTGATATAAGAATTTCAAAATTATTTAATTGATTTTCGTTTATTTCGTTCAAATTGAAATTTTTAGCTAGAGACGGAAAACGATTTGTAAAACTGGTTATATTTTTATTCCAGAAAGAGCTCAATTTCTGTATCCTTAGTATAAGGTTGTCCTGGGGCTGGAGTTTGGCTTGTAACCCAGCCGTCTCCGTTAATTTTTACTTTTACGTCTTTTTTGTTTAAAAGCTGCAGTAAACTTCGTTTTGGCAGTCCTCTGAAATCAGGAACAGTATCCGTTAAAAGAATCGGAGCGTCATTTTCAATTTTTATTAATCCGCTGTGGGCAAGGCTTGCTGCACCTCCACGGCTCATTCCCAGATGGTCAATTATAACGCTCGCTGCTTCTCCGATTACAGGAGCAACTATTCGCCCGGCGTAAGTTTCACCTTTTGCTTTTTCAATAACGATATATAAAATCACTTCAGGATTTTCAACTGGAAAAATCGCAATACAGTTAGAAATAAAATCTGTTTTTGAATAGCCGCCGTTAACTGTATCTGCCATTTGTGCCGTTCCGGTTTTTACACCTATTGATATGTCTCCTAAGTTAGCCCTGGAACCAGTTCCTGCCTCTGCTACAGTTTGCATACAGCTTAGTATGTATTTAGCAGTTTTTTCATTTATAATTTGATTTTTATATGAAGGAGTGTGAATATATTCTTCAACTCCTGTATGGGATGTGATTTTTTTTATTAATGTTAGCTGAGACGGAAAACCTTTATTTGCAATTGCAGTTGCTGCTT
>JAZSJM010000199.1:0-4075 GCA_045534325.1 Treponema sp.
TATACCGTACTTGCAGGGTCAGCAATATGAACCCAAAGATATTTTCCATCAAAGGCAATGGCATCGTCAGGATCAGTTGTTCAGGGAGAATCAATTGCATATGAAATTCCATCTACTTTTACTCGCTTTTCGTCTGGAGGGGTTGATAAAGAAATCTGTGCACTTTTCATGCTTAGTCCCCACCTTAGCGGATAAGGATTTCGCGTTATGTCCCATATTCCATTTTTTAAAAGCAAGTCATGGGCTCTTTCAATGGTTTCTTTAAAGCCAGCATCTGCAAGAATTCTGCATTTATATGTTTTTCCAAGAGCGAATGCCTCGACTTCCTGCATGTATTTTGAATCTTCTGGCAAAAGTTTTCCTTGCTTAAGTCTTGTAATGAAAGCATCCCGTAATTCCTGAGCATGTTCTTTTTCGAAGGCTTTATTCTTTAACTCCTTAATTTTTTCTGCGGAACGGGGAATAAAAAGAATTTTAAGGTTATCACAGTCCGTTGAATCAATTTTCTCCTCAAAAAGAAGACTATTTTTTAAGAACTTATAAATTCCAAATACTTCATCTGCTTTAATCTCCCCTCGTGCAAGTTCTATTATTTCGTTCAATGAAACTTCAGAAGCAGCTTCTCCACCTTCTGCAAAAAGCTCATAAACTTCCTGTATCTGATTTGTTATTTCTGAATTATCTTTTGAAATTTCTTCTTCAAAATCAAGGGATTTTTCAAGATTTCCGTCTTCAGCTAAAAAAATTACATCCCTCGGGCGGACTTTTTGACTTGCATAAACGGCTTTTTTTCCACTGGCTGTCGCCCGGCTTACACACCAGGTTACCTCAAATTTTTCACCTTCGCCATCACCGGTTACTGCGCACGTATTTTTATATATAACGACAGAATTCTTTCTCATAATCCCCCACCTGAATAAAAATTATAAATGAAAATATTCTTGTTTACAACGCAATACGTCGAAACAAGGTACGATTACGCTTAAAGCCTGACTTTTATCAAAGTCTTACATCGCCGTTTTGAGGGGCTGTAATAAATCCTCAATGAAAAAAAAACCTGCACAATGCTCATTGCGCAGGTTTTTCTTATTTAATCAAACACAGTAATTAACTTACCATTTTTTTTCGATTTCTGGCTCACAGATATTAACTTCAGTTTCCAAATCGAAGAATTTAGATTTTTCCATTTTTGGTGTAAAGTTCACAGTGTCTCCAAGCTGTGGATTTACAGATGGTTCACACTTTGCAACAATATTAACATTCTGTACCTGAACAAAAATATGTGTTTCAGCACCCAGTGGTTCTTTGTTTGTTACTTTTACAGCCATATTATTTTCTTTAGCTGGAGATTCCTGATAATCAAGGTCTTCTGGACGAACACCGAACCATACATCTTTTCCAACATAAGCTTTTAAATGTTTCTGCTGGTCTGCAGTAGGAACGAGCTTAAATGTACCTTCATCAGCAATTACCTTACCACCCTCTTCGACAATTTTAACTTTAAAAAAGTTCATTGGTGGTGTTCCGATAAAGCCAGCTACGAATTTATTGATAGGATGATTGTAAAGATATAATGGTTCTCCAATCTGCTGAATACGTTTTTCTGACATTACAACGATTTTTGTACCCATTGTCATTGCTTCAATCTGGTCATGTGTAACGTAAATCATTGTAGCCTGAAGGCGGTTATGAAGATCAGAAATCTCTGCACGCATTGTAACACGAAGTTTAGCGTCAAGGTTAGAAAGTGGTTCGTCAAACAAGAATACTTTTGGTGAACGAACGATTGCACGACCTACAGCAACGCGCTGTCTCTGACCACCAGAAAGAGCTTTTGGCTTACGTGTAAGATAATTATCAAGATCAAGAATGCGTGAAGCTTCACGAACGCGGCGATCGATTTCAGCCTTGTCTGTCTTACGGATTTTAAGACCGAAAGCCATATTATCATAAACACTCATATGAGGATAAAGAGCGTAATTCTGGAATACCATGGCGATATTGCGATCCTTTGGAGGGATATCGTTCATTAATTCACCATCGATATAAAGTTCACCGGCAGTGATGTCTTCAAGACCTGCAATCATACGCAGTGTTGTAGATTTACCACAACCAGACGGACCTACAAATACACAGAATTCACGGTCTTCAATTGTTACATTTGATTTTTCTACGGCAAGTACATCGTCATCATAAACTTTTGTAATGCCTTTAAGTTCAACCTTTGCCATTTAGTTTCCTCCTGTGGCAGCGGGATTATTTTATGGGCTTAACTAAAAATTAAAGTCAGCCGTTTCTATATTTTTATAATAAAAAAAATCAAAAATGAATTCAAGGGTAAATGCAAGTAATTATCTTTTAGTTAATTTTAAGTCTTTTTGAAAAATCTTAATCTAAAATAAACAATCTAAAGTCCAAGAATATTCTTAACAGGATTTTCTAAGATAACAAATAAAATTGTAAAGAACACCGCAGGAAGATAGTTTGCCGTTTTTATTTTTTTTATTCCCAAAAGATTTAAACCAATAAAAACGATTAAAACTCCACCACTTCCTGTCAGTTCATTCAAAAGCTGTTCAGTAACAAAAGGCTCAATCCATATAGAAAGCAAGGTCAGAGCTCCCTGATAAATAAAAATAGCAAGGATACTGAATGCCGTACCAATTCCCATTGCCATCGCCATACCAATTGATATAAAACCGTCAAGAATTGATTTTAAAAAAATAATCGAATAATCATGTTCTATTCCAGCCTTAAAGGAACCAACAATTGACATTGCACCGACACAAAAAAGCATGGATGAATTTAAGAATGCATAGGCAAAGTTTTTATTTGGCCGACCATGGGAAAATTCTGACGCTCCATTGTTAATTTCATTTGCTGTTTTTACACTAGCAACCTGTGTATTTTCAGAACTTTCCTGTTTAAATACTTTTTCCAGCCATTTTCCAACCTTTAAAACTGCACCGTCTATGTCAAGCAAGGTTCCAAAAATTCCACCTAAAATCACTGCAAGGGCAAGATAAACTACGTTCTGATACTTAAAAGCCATTTGCATTCCCATTACAAAGGTAACACCACCGCAGGCCAGCGTAATTGCGTCCGTAACTTTTTCTGGAATTTTGCGGGCAAAAAGCAAACCTATTAAAGAACCAGCAACAATTGCAATACAATTAACAAAAACAGCAATCATTTTTATTAGCCTCATTAAAAATCTGGCGTGCCCCGCTATACAGCGGGTCGGACTCTTGCTCGCAGGAGCTCGCAACGATTCCTCACGCATTTTTATCTGCTGATACAGCAATACAAAAAGTGCAGTACCAGAGAAAAAAAAAGACTGTCCATAATTGAACAGTCTATAGGAATTGCGGAGAAGCTGACTTGAACAGCCACGACTTGCGTCACCAGCACCTCAAGCTGGCGTGTCTACCAATTCCACCATCCCCGCGTGTGAGAATTATATTATCTAATTCTGCATTTTTGGTCAATACAAAAAGTTTACTTTTTTAAAATTTCCTGCACAAAATCAAGGGATAAAAATGCACCCACAACAGACGGATCAAACTGTGTTCCGCTTTTATTTATGATTTCATATACTGCTTCACTTTCCGTTCTTGCCTTTTGATACGGACGGTCATGAGTCATTACATCATAAGAATCAGCAACACTTACGATTCTTGACAGGAATGGAATATTATCACCTTTATAACCATTAGGATAACCGCTTCCGTCCCACTTTTCGTGATGACACAAAATTCCTTTTGCAATAGAGCGCAATTCCTTAAAGGCATTTGCAATTCTATAACCGTTAATTACGTGAAGCTGCATAATCTGTTTTTCTACCAAAGTCAGGGAATCAGGTTTATTCAATAATTCTGCAGGTACAGACAGTTTTCCGATATCATGAAACAAAGCAAGATTTTTTAAATCCTCAAGTTCTTCGTCTTTAAGATTGAATTTTTGAGCAATCAAAACAGCATTTTTTCTTACACGCAGGGAATGTTGTTCCGTTTCGAAAGTTGAAAAACGGAGGGGATAAATCGGATCGTAGCCATGTCGTTCTGTGAGCCAAGGA
>JAZSJM010000261.1:0-8026 GCA_045534325.1 Treponema sp.
TTGAAAATATTAATGGCAATAATTTTGATTCTGTAAAACATGCTTTACCACATGATGCTTTAGGTAATGTGTCAGAAATCAACGGTTTAGGACTTTCCACAATTTCAAAACTTCTATATTTTTTTAATGTAAAAATAGGAGCCTGTCCTTGTCAGATTTATGATGGAAAAGTAATTAATTCCTTGAATAAAAATCACCAAATAGATGAATTATCTAGTCGGAATGACTGGGGTCGAACTTATCCTGATTATGAAGAATATATTGATTTGCTCTTCGGACTTTCTAATGATTACCAATGTTCACCAGACCAAATTGACTTGTGATTCTTAAGTGGTATCAATAGTTTTAACTTGGGTAAGGACAAGAAATAAAATACTGATTGCTTTTGTACTTACTTTGTCTGTTGGTTGAATTTTGCCTGTAATCACGACTGATAACATTATTTTAGAATTCAACCCATTACCTCTGCCAATCTTTGCAATTCTTTTTCTACCATTTGTGCAGTGTTGTCTTTGTTTTCAACTATGGCCTTTTTGGGAATGGAAAAATCAAAGGATGTGCTTGTGCCTACTTTTTTTCCTCTAACCACAAAGACTAGATTTTCATCATGCTTTGTAATGTTCAGTGTGAGATTGCAAGAGTCGGCGAAGTTTTTCAGTCGTTTTTCTGTGTCCAAAATTATTTTTTCTGGGGAAATCTCATTGCTAAGTTTTTTCAACATTCTCTTTCTTGCATTTTCTGCCATTTTCTGAATATCTTCCTTGTCCTTTTCTGTTTTTTTATAAAGGTCTACTACTGTTTTTCCTTTTGTGAATGTTTCATATTCCTTTGTAATGGCGATAAAATTATTTTTAAGGTAGTCAAAGTAAGGTTCAATTAGGCTTGTTTCTGAATTTGAAAAATAAAGATAGAGATTTAAATTTGAAGCGAGGAATTCAATTCCTTTTTCTGCCTGAAGAAAAAAAAGCGGTTCTTTTCCTGCGTGAAAAAGCCCTGTATTGTAAAGAAGAACTGTTGTTTTTCCTGCTGCTGGAGGATTTCCTCCTTTTTCTTTTGTAAGGCTTTTAAAAATGTCAGCCAGTGCGTAAAAATTCCTTAAAAAATCATTGGGGATAGCAGATTCAAAAAGAAATGTCAGGTTTTCTTTTGAGTCAATTTTCATCTCAAAAATTTCTTTGAGTTCTTTTACAGAAAGTTTTGTGTCATTGTTCAGTTGATTTTTTTTGAATTCGTCAAAATTATTTTTCCAGAAGACAGGACCTTGTAGAGAGAAGAAAGAGTAAATATTTATCATCGAAGCCCATAGCTTTTTATTTTCCTCAGAGTTGATTTCTTGTAAAATTTTTTCATTTGTGCTGGGCTTGGCTTTTTGCAAAAACATTTTATTATTTTGCAAAAACATTTTATTATTTTGCATAAAATCTTCTAAAATCAAATTGCAAAGGGGAGTGATTTTTCCCGAAAGACTGATTTCGCAATTTTGCAGTGAAGAGATGCTTTTATTTGCCAAACTTATTTCAATGCCGCCAAAAGTCAAAAGCTCCGACGCTGAAATCGTAATTTTTTTCATTTGTATTTCTCCTTCTTCTTAAACTTCTGTCGCAATGTAGCGTTCAAATTGCTTCACTTCTTCTTCAAAGTTAAACAGATTGATTTTGTACGAGCAATGAGAAGCAAACAAAGAATTTTTTGCGCTGTAACGGACCTGGCAGCAATTGTTTTTTGTCTCAATTTCCACATCGTAATAGTGATGTTTACTTAGAACCGTCCTTACCAAAGTTTCAACGTTCTTTTTCAAAGCCCATTCTACAGAATATAGTTTTGAAGTTAAGCTGTAAAATTCGTAGGGAACAGAGTTGTGGCCTTGTTTTCTTTTTGTATTTTCAAGAAAACTTTCTACAATCCAGTCTATTAAGTGTGAATTTCTGTATTCAATAAAATAGGGAATCAGATTGATTTCTTCCCTTTTAAAAGTGACTTTTTCAAAATTGGAAGAAAAAGTTACTGAATCGATGTGTTGGTAAAATCTTCCAAAAACCTCACGGCCTCTGAAAAATTTATTTTTTTCGTATTCTTCATAAACTCGGGGAATAAAAGCATAGATTTTTTTCATCTGGCTTTTGATAGTTTTTGTTTGTTTTATTTGGGCGGAATACTTTTCGGTTTCTGCGAAAATAAAATCATATTTTGAGTCAAAGTATGCACCGCGAAAGTATGACAGCTTTTTAAAGAGAAAAAAATCAAAAACACATTCTCGATGAGAAAGAATCATTTCCAAATCTTTCATTTTATTTCTGAACTTTTCCACTTCTTTTGAATTTTCTTCGGGATTAAAAATGACCTTTTTCAATTTGTCCTCATTGTATGGAATGGAATTTAAAAAGGCTTTTTCTTCTTCCTTCAGATTTTCCCAAAAAGGTTTATGCTCAGGAAAAAAATTATTTACGAACTCAAAGATTATCTGATTTGTCATAGGCTTCCCCAATCTGATTTTATTGATTTGTATATGAGAGTCTGCATTTTCTCTTCCAGTTCTGTTTTGTCGCTGCTTGCCCAGAGAGAAATTTTCATTTTTTCTTTGCGGCTTGGGCTGTAGTCCGTAAAGTGAAGAAAATATTTTGGAAAATCTTGGGTTTTTTCCTTATTAGTTTTTATAAGCAGGAATTTTTTTACATATTTGCTTTTTCCCCTCTGTTTAAAGAAAACTTTTCTTTCCACGATTTTGCTTTTTGGAAGTTTTTCTTTTTGTGTAATTTTTTCCGCAGATGGAAAAGGACACAAATCCTGAATTTGATGTAGGGGGATGTCTGCTTCTATGCATTGTTTGTCTTCTCTTAATCGGACTATTGAAAGATTGTAGGTTGCCACACCAGGAACTTTTCCTTGCATAAGCCAGCCTTTTTTTTCTGAATAATCAGCAATAAAATTTTTGAATGAATCGTTCAGACAGTTTGTACTGGCAAAGTCGGTGGCAGTAACTTCAAAGACAAATCTAGGCTGTACCATTTGAAAAGTTACTCCCTGGGAATCTGTGTAAATGAGGTTTGAAGAAACTGTTAGAGGTAAAAGATTCTGCTCAAGAGTTTTTCGTTCTTTGTCGGAAAGTCCGTTGCTTCCGCTTGCAAAAATTCTGTAAAGACCCGATTTTTCCATCACCGCAAACAAAAGGTCCCGAATTCCTTTTTCACCACTTGTAAATCCTATTACTGCTGCATCAATGGAATGAAGTGGCTTTATTTTCCAGATGACCGGCTGCTCTGAGTGAACTACAAGCCCTTCCGCTTTTTCCTTGACTACCCATTTTTTATAAATGCGTTTAATGTCTTCTGTAGTGCATCCTTTTTCCATCTGCACAGGACAAACAAATCCGTTTTCGCCAAAAATCTCTGTCAGTTTTGCGTGAGTTTTTTCATAATGTTCAACTTGCCACTTTTTATCATCAATAAAGAGAATGTCAAAAGGAGAAAGCAAAAGAGACGAATGAAGATTTTCTGTGGCTAGGGCATGAATCACATCGGAAACTCGACTGCGACTTTTGTCTGCTTTTTGGAAATTTAACTCTGCTGCAAAACCGCCGCATTTTATTCCGGCTTTTATTAATTTTTCTGTAAACTCTTTAAGACAGGGAAAATCCTTTTCTTCTTTTCCGCCTGTGGTAAACATAGAGCAGTTTTTTCCGTCAAAATAAATTGTACGCATTTCACCGTCCAGCTTGCCAGTTATGCAAAAGTTGCTTCCTTGAATTTCTGAAATCTGCGAGGGATTAGTCAGAACGAATTTTCCCGAAAGACGATGCTTGTATTCTATGGCCGTTTCATCAAAAAGACTTTTGCTTTTTGCAAGAGAAGTATTTTGTGCGTTTGAGTCTAAAACATTCTGAATGCGTTGTAAAAAATCCATCTATGAAGTCCTCCTATGAAATTCCCTATGTAATCCTACTAGTAATCCTCAAGGTCAATGTTCGTAAGGTGAATCAAAAGTTTGTAAGAAGAATTGTTGTAGGCAATATCTCCGCTCATAAAGCCCCGATATTTTTTTCCGCCTTTCATCAAAACTATTGGTTCGCTTCCTCCCGCTCCACCTCCAATGAACATCATTTCTTTTTTTTCGTCCAGGCGGTTGGCAAGGTCAAACAGAAAGGAGTAAGTGAGACCGTTTGTATGAAAAAGCTGATAGGTGTGGCTGAATATGTAGCGTCTCATAGCTTGGTAAACGGGAATTGTTACACCAGTCCATCTGATTGGAAGATTTTCGTTTTGAATGTTGGCTTCGCTAGGATTAAAGTTCCGCCTTTCTCTCTGGCTGCCGTCGGTATAAAAGATTTCTTCTTCAAATCGCACATCAGAAACCAGCTCGTTTTTTTCGTTTGCAAAAGTGTAGTGAAGATTTTTTACAAAGCGGCCTTCTTCCTGTAAATCAACTTCTGGGTCTGAATATACTAGATTTGTGAAAAGTTCGTCGTTGTCATTTTGGGCATTTTTTTCAATAGTAGAAAAATGCGTCTTTAACGTAGACTTTATAATGCGGTGAGAAATGTCAATATCTCTTTCTTCTTTTTTGATTTTTTTATAGTAGGGTGCAATTCCCACCATGGCGTTTTTTCCCTTTCCGTCGCCAATAGAAATTAGTTTCAATTTTTCCTCCTAATTTAGAACATATCAAAGTCAATTTCGTCCAGACTTGTGATGTCAGATATAATAGGCTCGTCGTCTACCTGATATCCAATAGATTTTTCCGCATAATTTCCGACCTGAAATCCCTTATTAGGCTTTAGCCAAAAAACACGCCCCTTCCGCTGAAAGACCAAATCACGATTTTTGTAACGGAAGATTTTTTCTCCAATTCTTCGTGCCACTTCTACTGCGTCGTAGCCTTCCAGAGTGTAAACATCTTTTGCCACACTAGGATATAAATATGCATTGTCTTCAGAAATTTCTATTAGCCTATCATCGTTCGCAAAGTAATCGCTGTATTCCCCTTCTTTTTTTAAGTTTTCTTCCTCTGGATTTTTCACATAGATTTTTCCTTCTTCGTCTAATTTGCAAATTCCAACGGAATTTTTTGGAAAGAGAGTCATGTCTGATTCATCATATAAAATCCGTTTGCATTCTTGACCTTCTTTATCTACCGCAATGATTTTTCGCTCGCCATAAATTGTCTTTCGTTTTAACGGAATAAGTTCCGCAGAATAGTTTCCGCCTTCTTCAAAAGAAATAGTGACTATGTTTTTTTTCGCCATAAAATTCTCCGCATATTTTTGGATTTTTCTTACACAAGTACAGTTACGAATCCGCTTTTAGAAAGCATTTTTTGATTTGAACAATAGCAGTTATTGTTGGGCAAAACCCAAAGGACTTTTGTGTAAAGCTTGCTGTGAATCTGTGGTTCTTTGGCAAATCCATCTGTAAATATAATCAAACCGTCGTATTGTTTTTGATTTTTTATGATGTAATCAAAAATCGGTTGAAAGGAAGTTCCGCCCCGTCCACGAATGTTTATTTGACTTCTCTTTTTAAAGGGAATTGGCTTTTCGGTTTTTAGTTTCATATCAAACTGAAAAATTTCGATGTGTTTTATGCTTCTGTCAAAAACATCTTCCAGTGCCGTATAAAACTGAATAATCTGACTTTCGCTGATTGAACCGCTAACATCAAGACCTGCAAGAATTTTGCCAGGTGTGGCACGGCGGATTTTTCCCATCTGAGCGTAGCCAAATCGTCTGTTGGGACGCATTCTTGTGAGAATATAATTATTATTTTCCCGAAGAGCCTTAAAATATTTAAGAAGTTTTACGCAGGAAGGAATTCTGGATTTTCTTACAGCCATAAGAGAAAGCTGCTTTTCTATATCTTTTGGAAGAGTGCCTGCCAGATTGGAATTTTCTTCCATAAAGTAATCTATTTTGTTTTCTTCCTGCTGGTCATCGCAGCTCCACAATTCAGAAGCGATTGTTGCAATGTTTGAATCACAGCTGTTGATATTGTCTGTGCCTCCAACTTCGTCAGAATTCTTTCCTTCCTGAGAAAACTGCTTTTCTATCTTGCTTTGAGAATTGTCAGATTTTTCATTTTTTTTATTATGATTTTGTTCACCTATTTCATCTGATTTTTTTTTCCGCAGCATTTCATAGTAGTATTCAATATCACGGTTTTTCTTGAGTCCTAAAAGGTTTACATTTTTCTGAGTGATGGTCATTGTACTCGCTTCATACCAGACTTCTTTATCAAAAGTTTTGTCGTTTTTTGGGTGGCGGAAGGGGTGGCGAAGAATGATTCTTTTTAGTTCAAGGGCAAGTTCATTCCTCACTTTTTCCCGACTTTTATCCTTAATCATGTTGGGATTGTATTCTATTAGACCTTTTCCCACCCTTAAAGAAATGGGAAGTTCGGTGTTTTCCACAAGTTTTTGTAAACAAAAGAGCTTGAAAAAAATAGGATTTGTGTAAAACCATGGGATAACGAGACTTTCAAAAATTTTCTGATAATTACTTTCCAACATTTTTCCTCCTATGAACAGGTTTTCTTGCAGTCTTTAAGTGGCCAACTCGTAGTTTTTTACAAATTCAATGATTGACTCAACCAGTACGGGACAATTTTCCTGAATGAATGACTTTGCCTTTTTCAGTTTTGAATCTGTATAAAGCGAAGTAAAATAAGCAAGCGATTCATATTTTTTATGTTCGTTGAGCCAGAGAACAAAGGCCTTAAGATTGTTTGCATAACTTTTACTCTTTTTTATTGGCAGAGAATCAGCGGCTTCAAGATTTTCAAAAACAGAATCGATAATTTCTGCGTATTCGTAAATCTGGCAGGGTGCGAGTTTTGCAAGAATCTCATAGCCTTTTTCCAGAAGATCAAGACCAGAAATTTTATTCTTTTCACGGGCAGATTCCGCGGCAACAAAATCAAGGGCGGTGGCATCCCCTATAAGACCTGAAAGAATTTTTGCATGAATTGGCTTTAGGTCTGAGATAGAGTGTAAAATGTCATTGACCTTTTCCCAGGCACGTCGATCTGGAGTTTTTGTAAGATCTGATTCATCCTCGTCCAGATTAAAGGAGTCAAGACGTGCTGGCTTTAGTCGGATGTAGTGCAGAATTCTTGTGTCAAACTTTTTGCTTTCTGCCCACTTTAGCCATTCCTCTGGTGAGGGAGAGAATGTATAAATGTTGAAGCGAGAAGCAAGGGCTGGGTCAAGATCTGTTAGCTGGTATTCATCGCCGGAATTTACTGCGGAGATGATTCGGCTTCCCTCTGGAAGACTTCGTCCAGCCAGCTTTTTGTTCAGAGCCAAATCCATGATTGTCTGAAGGATTTCTGGACGGGCGCGGTTCAGTTCGTCAAGAAAAAGAACAATGGGCTTTCCGTCAAGAGGAAACCAGTAAGGTGGGCTGAAAATGGTGCAGCCGCTTTTTGCATCAAATTTGGGAAGACCGATTAAATCTCCGGGGTCGCTCATCTGTCCTAAAAAAAGTGTAACCACCCGTATTTTCTTTTTGGTAAAATAGTCGGTGATAATCTGGGACTTACCAATTCCGTGATTTCCGGCTATCATTATATTTTGTTTTGCTGGTGTGATTTTTAGAACTTCAAGAAGTTCTTCTTTATTGATTGGATTTTGCATGTATAAAATTATAGTTTAAAGAAGGTTCCAAGTTACGAAAAATTTTTGAAAAAATATGAAGTTTTTTTTACCCTAACATTCCAAATCTTTGAATGGAGCAAAACTCGAATCCCTTACAGTGTAAATATGCAGCATTTCCATTGCCCGTGTTAGGCATATTGTATTGTGACAATTTTTCATCTAAAAAAAATCACATCATCATTTTTTCAGCTTTTAGAGAATAAAAAAAAATAACCGGCGGTCAGTCATTTTACAAATTTCGCAACTTTCTAAAAAAAAATCGTATTTTTCCGCCCTTCGCCGCCTATACTGTAGTGATGGAGGAAACAATGTTTAATTCACAAAAAAAATCGCAAAAGCAAACTCTTTCGCCATTGGTAAAAGACGGAAGCCTTAACTGCGT
>JAZSJM010000081.1:0-5339 GCA_045534325.1 Treponema sp.
TATTATTTACAGAAATAATTGTATCTTCGGTAACGCCAAAATTCTCAGCGATGATTCCAATCATATCACCCTTTCTTACACGATATGACTGATAAGTAATTCCGCCGATAAAGTCCTCGACATTTGTCTGTTCAACAGTTACATCAGATTCACTCACAACAGGAATACCAGGTGTTTCAAATCCTCCCTGCCCGTTTTCAATCTGTGAATGAGAAGTATATATAAGTCCGCCCGCAAGAACAACAGAACATGCAGCCATACCTACAGCAATACATTCAATTGTCTTTATGTTCTTTAATTTTTTTAAAAAATATCTTGAATAAAACTTTACATCATTCTTAAATTGCTCAATATTTATTAACATATTTATATCCGTTTACTTTTTTTTATTAATTCCAATTAAATAAGTTTCAAAACTTTCCGCACGGCAAGCAACAGGTTTAAACCCTTTTGCACTTACAAAAGTTTCCCTCATAAGTTTTAAGAGAGTCTGCTGATCTCCGTTCTGAAAAACCTTAACGGCAAAATTACCGCCTTGACGCAACATTGTCTGCGCATAATATATTGCCATCTGAACAAGTCCCTGAGAACGGGCTGTATCAACAACCCTGTTTCCAGTAGTTTTTGGAGCGGCATCACAAACGACTAAATCAAAAGGACCTTCTTTTTTTATTGATTCCCTTATTGCATTGTCAGTTAAATCACCTTGAATAAATACAAGGTTATCGCCTTTAACATCTTTTGCTAATGGATTTAAATCACAAGAAACGACTTTTCCTGTTCCGTCAAGACTTCTAAGCAGAAAAGTTGTCCAGCTGCCAGGTGCAGAGCCCAAATCTAAAACAGTATAGTTTTTTTTGAGCATATGAAACTTTTCATCAATTTCTTTAAGTTTGTAAACAGAACGTGCCGGATACCCTTCAGAAAATGCTTTCTGTGACCAGAAATCCGGTTTTTCGTAACTATTAGATGCCATATTTATTTAATCGGTTAAATTTAAGCAGAATTTTAATATTTTGTATATAAAGTTTTACAGGTTTTATAAAAGATTTTCACTGTTTACTATAATATGCAAAATTGCTTTTTTTAAATGTTATAATTATAATTAAATCAGTTATGAATAATGAATTTATAAATAAACTTACAGAAATAGAAAAGAATCTTGAGTACTATCTTCCCCAATCACCTGATGAACAGTGGAAGGATTTGTCTTTTGGAAAAATTGACCCATGCATAAATAATGACCATATAAAAATACTTACTGAAACATGCCGTCATCTGATTTCTCTAGGAGGAAAACGCTGGCGTCCGTTGCTCCTAGTATTATGTGCGCAAATGGTAAAAGAAGCAAAAAATACAGATGCTGACCTTTTAATCGCCTATTCCCTTACCCCTCTTGTTGAATTTGCACATACGGCAAGTCTGATTCATGATGATATTGAAGATTCTGCTGATACTCGCCGTGGAAAACCATGTTCTCACATAACATATGGAATGGATGTTGCAATAAATGCAGGCAGCTGGTTGTATTTTGAATCAGCTACAACCATCAAAAAACTGAGTCTGGATGATTCAAAAAAAGTAAAGCTATATGAACTTTTTTTAACTGAACTGAGGCTTTTACATCTGGGTCAGGCAATGGATATATACTGGCACCGCAACAAGTCAATAATACCTTCCATCGAAGAATATAAAGCCATGGTAAGAAACAAAACTGGCACACTCGCACGTCTTGCGGTAAAATCAGGAATTTTTGCAGGCGGAGGAACCGCTCAGGAAATAGAAACAGCAGGAAAAATCGCTCAGGATATTGGTGTCGGATTTCAAATTTTAGACGATGTTACAAATTTAACTACAGGAAACCCGGGAAAAAAACGGGGCGATGATATTGTCGAAGGAAAAAAATCACTTCCTGTACTTCTGCATTTACAGTCAAATCCTACAGACACACAGACTTTGACATCATATTTTACTCAGGCAAAAACCGAGGGGATTGAAAGTCCTGCCATCGAAAAAGCAATATCGCTACTAAACAATAGCGGAGCAATAGAACAGGCAAAAGAGAAAGGAATTTCACTTGTTACGCAAAAAGTCAGGGAATTGGCACAAATGTTTAACAAAACAACAAATTCTTCTATACTTATAGAAGAACTGTTTAGCAATATGCAAAATTCAAAGGGAAAGTAGATATGCCGACAAAAAAAGAAAATGCATCAACTCTAAATACTCAGGCAATTGAATTGGCATCTAAGGGTGAATATTTTGAAGCAATCGCATGTTTTAAGAAAGCCCTTACAATCGAAATTGATAATTATCTTCTCTGGTTTAATTTAGGCGTAACATACAGAGATTCTGGTGACTTATTAAAAGCAAAAGAGGCACTCGAAAAAGCATATTTTATTGAATCTGATGATGATGAAGTAATAGAAACCCTTGCACTTATTAACTATAATCTTGGTTTAATTCCAGAAGCGTTACAGTATTGCAGTGAAGGTCTGGAAAAAAACAGAAATAATGCCCATCTATGGAATACTCTGGGTGTGATTTGCTTTAACAGCGAAAATTATGCTGATGCAGAAAAAGCCTTTGAACAGGCGATTACAATTAATCCTTATTATTATGATGCACTATTTAATTTGAGGGATACATATATGGAAACAGGAAATCAGGTTGGCTATATGATGTGTCTCAACCAGATGAAAATGATTAAAGATGACGGACAGATAAATGCGTAGTCTTGCAAAAGTTGTTTCAGTGGAAGATGAATCAAATGAAGCAACTCTTGTATCTATTTTTTCTTCTGCCTGTATAAATTGTTCAGCCGTAAATGACTGTGAAAAGTCCGGACAAAAATTTAAGGCTGCAAATGTAAATAAAATTCAACTCTCACCAGGAAATTTTGTAAAGATAGACTTACCAAAAAAGATTAAAATTTTACGAGGAATTTCCAGCCTGTTTATACCAATTATTCTGACTGGCGTGATGTGGTTCATTTCCCCTTTATTATTAAAAAAAATGAACTTTTTAACAACTGAAAATGCTAGATTTATTCTCTGCCTTTTGGTCTTAACTGTTAGCGAGATAACAGTTTTTATTCTTAGCAAAGCAGATTTTTTCCCAGTAAAACCGCAAATCAAGCAAATGATATAAAAACAGCCTTATGCATTTTCTTTTGCAAGGCGGCTTATTTCCTTAGCCATATTATTCAACGATACCTGCTTTTGTACTGCACCTAATTCGTATGCTACTCGTGGCATTCCATAAACAATAGATGATTTTTCATCCTGTCCAAGAGTCCAAGCCCCCTGCTTTCTCATCTCCGCAAGTTCAACAGCTCCGTCTTTTCCCATACCAGTCATGATAACACCCAGAGCATGGTTTCCAAACACCTTGGCAACAGACTCAAACATAACATCTACAGAAGGTCTATGACCGTTTCGCTGAGGATCATGCAGGGTTCTTACTACATATTTACCAACAGTAAGCTGCTCTACAACAATATGGTAATCGCCAGGTGCAATATAAATATGTCCGTTTTCAAGGATATCTCCGTCAGCGGCTTCTTTAACAGATAAAGGACAAATTTTATCTAAACTTGCGGCAAATTCCCGTGTAAATCCTGCCGGCATGTGCTGAACAACTAATATAGGCTGTTTTACATCGCTATCTATATTGCTAAACACATCCCGAAGAGCATTTGGACCGCCAGTTGAAATACCAATGGCTATAAGAGAAATTCTTCCAGGCTGATGAAGAGCAGTAATTGCAACTGGTTTTGCATTTGCAGCAGGAGGTTCATATTTAAAGTTTTCAGAAACAGAAACCTTTTTAACAGGAAGATCCTTAGCCTTATCACCTAATGCATCATGCAATTTACGCTCTATTGCCCGTTCTGCTGTTAATTTAGCATAATAATCAGCACCATAAACATTTTTACCGTTCATGCGTGCCTGAGCACCTCCATAAGAGGCTATCATTTCTACAAGTTTATCGGCTACCGCGTTAATATCAACAGAGACAGAGCCATTAGGTTTTGTAATAAAATCACTCGCCCCCAATTCCAGGGCTTCCATCGTAACAGCGGCACCTTTTTCAGCAATTGACGAAAGAATAATTACAGGAATATCAGGCCCATGAACTTTTCTGTATCGCAAAAACTCTATTCCCGTCATAACAGGCATTTCGATATCAAGAATTATTACATCAGGCTTAGCAAGTGGAATTTTATTTATAAGAAACTGACCATTCATTGCTTTATCAACGACTTTCATTCCAGGCGTGCTGTCAATCACCCTGGAAATAACATTTCGCATCAAAGCAGAGTCATCACAAACTAAAACCGAGATATCATCCATACGCAGTACTCCTAATTTAAATCCCGATTATATATTTTTTTGATAGAGACAAGCCCAATCCGTCTTTAAGAATTCAAATTTTGTATCCATACCAAACAGTGATTCAGAATGACCAATGAACAGATATGACTTATTACCCATTGCGTCCCAGAATCTATCAATACAGGCCTTTTGTGCTGCCTCATCAAAATAAATCAATACGTTACGGCAAAAAACAACGTCAAGATTTCTCATGCCAGAATCATTTCTAAGATTATGGTAGTCAAATTTAATTGTCGAAATCAAATCCGAGTTAACCTGATAACCTTTTTCATTTTTCGTAAAGTATTTAGAAAGGAAATTTGGTGGAACACCCTGAATTCGAGAATCAGCATAAAATCCCTGCTGTCCGACCATTAACGACTTAAGAGAAATATCGGAAGCCGTAATCTGAAATGTATAAGAAGGAGGAAGAATTTCTTTTAAAATCATAGCGATTGTATACGGTTCTTCTCCTGTTGAACAACCGGCACTCCATATTTTGATTTTCGTATCACCAGTCTTTTTCTTTTCTTCTATTACATGAGGAATAACATAATTAATAAGTGCATCAAAATGAGGTTGATTTCTAAAAAAGCGGGTTAGATTTGTTGTAACCGAATCAAGCATGATCTTCATTTCGCCTTCATCAGACATAATAAGATCATAATATTCCTTAATAGAGCCAAGAGCTTTTTCCCTGAGTTTTTCTTTTAAGCGGGAATCGAGAATTGATCTGTTTGTTGCAGAAAAAGTAATACCGCTCTTGTCATAAATAACTTTGCGGAACATTTCAAATTCGGCATCTGTAAGTAAATCTGTCATATACACTAATTATAATCCCGAAATTCTTAAAAGTAAATTAAAACCAGCAATTTAACAGAAAGTTAGACATTTTTATTTAAATTATCTTAAAGTTATTAAAGAACTTATCCATCTGGTTAAATTTTGTTTGATTGACAAATC
>JAZSJM010000242.1:0-1952 GCA_045534325.1 Treponema sp.
GTAAGTCTTTCAACTTCATCTTCAAATACTACAAAAACATTTTTAGACTTAAATGGGGACGGACTTTGTGACATTGTAAAAATGGAGCCGGGAGAAAAGGTGATGAAGGTCTGCTTTAACCTGGGGAACTCCTTTGGGGAGGAAACAGACATTCCTATTCCTGAATGGAATTTTAACTGGTATGAGGGAGTGGGTATGGGAGACGCTTCCTTTGAAGGGCACTGGATTCCAGGCGGTAGCCGTTTTAAGAATCTTGTTGGCAAAACTTTAACACCCCAGAACTTTTTCGGCAACCTTACAAAAAAATATGCCAATTCACTTGACTGGAACTTGTCAGCAAACGCAGCTTTGTGCGGAAACTTTGGGGCAAGTTTTACATGGAGCCAGTGCCTTGGCTGGTTCGGCTTTTTGAATTTTACGGCCAGTGCAGGAGCGGGAGTAAATGCAGGGGAGAGTGCATCGGGTATAACTGTAAAAATGATGGATATAGACGGAGACGGATTTGTTGATCATGTAATAAGATTTCCCAAGGGAAGTCCTAATGAGGGCGTGTGGTACAAGAGGAACCTGTTCGCACGAAGCCAGCTTTTGCGTAAAATAAAACTCCCGGGCGGCGGCGAGTGTAGGATTGATTATGTTGAAGATAAAGGAACGCCGGAAATGCCTGGAAGCCGCTATGTAATGAGCAAAGTAACTATGGCTGACAACTGCGGAAAAGACGGAAAAGCCTTGTTTAATCACGGGGAGCATGAAACGACCGTAGAATACAGTTACAGCGGCGGATATTTTGACCGCGCAGTAAAGGAAAGTTACGGTTATGCAGAAGTTACGGCAGAATACGAAGACTTAAGTAAAAAAATCTTGTTATTTTACAATGACCAATATTATAATAAAGATATGAAAAAAAGTGAGTCTGTAACTGTAAAAGGTGCGGACGGAAAAGATGCTTTGATTTCTCATACTCAATACGAGCTGGAGGACAATGTGCCTCTGGTTAAAAAGCGTGTTGAAGTTCAGCTTGATGAAGCATCTGGTGTACAGTCAGCAGAGAACATCCCTTACGCAGAAAGCACTGGTCAGACAGTAAAGCGCACTGTTGAATACGAATACGATGACTTTGGGAACGTTACAAAGATAACTGAAAGCGGCAGCAGGGACAGTAAAACACTTGAAGCTGAAATTGAATACGATAAAAACGATTCAAAATATATTTATTCAAAACCATCTTTAATTGAAGTAAAGGAAGACGGAAAGCTCCTGAGAAAACGGGCTGGAACTTACAACGAAAACGGAGCGCTCACAAAATTATGCCAGTTCTATACTCAAAGCGAATACACGGATTTAAATTATACTTACGACTCCTATGGAAACGTAAAGACGGTGACCGGAGCAAACGGAGACGTAACTGAGTATAAGTACGACGGCACTCATAACCAATATATAGAAGAAATCTCTCGTTCTGCAGACGGAGTAACTTATAAAAGCAGTGCCGAGTGGAACAAAAAGTACGGCAAGCCTCTTCTTACAAAGGACATTAACGGAAACTCAATGCACTACACCTATGACAGCTGGGGAAGGATGACAAGTGCTGCGACTGATTATGACGGAGACGTGCCGGCAGTAAGATACCGTTACTACGGAATGAAAAAGACTGAAGATTCTGACAGCAGCACGACAGCGTCTGGCGGAAACACAGGATCCAGTACAACAGCAGGCTCTGGTACCGCTGATATATCGGGCGGAAAAGAAAACCTCTGGTACACGGTTACAGAAAACAAGGTTACCTTTGATAAAAACGATACTTCCGTAATAAAAACGCTCATAGCGTCAGACGGACTTGGACGCACGGCATTGACTGCAAAGACAGGCGTTGTTCATGGTGAAGAAGGCTTTAATTTAAGCGGACACCTTGAATACGATAAGAAAGGTCGAGTTGTTAAAGAGGGTAAGCC
>JAZSJM010000035.1:0-7715 GCA_045534325.1 Treponema sp.
AGAAAAATGTTGTAACTGTCACAGATGCATATCTGTCTGTCCTGTAAAACTATGTAATAATGGTGCCGGCGGATATGTAACCGTAAACCATGATCTTTGCATTGGTTGCGGGGCGTGTATTGAGGCTTGTACTCATGGTGCGAGAACAGGGATTGATGCTTTTTTTGCAGACTTAAAACACGGAAAAAAAATCATCGCAATTGTAGCTCCTGCTGTTGCCGTAAGTTTTAAAGGCAAAGACCTTGAATTAAACGGATGGTTAAAATCCATCGGTGTAAAAGCAGTTTTTGATGTTTCCTTCGGGGCAGAATTAACAACTAAATCATATGTAGAACAAATCAAAGAAGAAAAGCCAAAACTTATTATTTCTCAGCCATTTCCTGCCCTTGTAACATTTATAGAAACCTACAGACCAAATCTTCTTAAATATCTGGCAAAAGCAGATTCTCCAATGGCACACACAGTAGAATGTATAAGAAATTTTTACCCGCAGTACAACGACTGCAAAATAATGGTTGTTTCTCCGTGCTTTGCAAAACGCCGTGAATTTGATGAAAACGGTCGGGGAGATTACAACGTAACAATGAAAACCCTTGACCGTTACTTTAAGGAAAACAACATAGAATTATCCAAATATGCAAAAACTCCATACGACAATCCACCTGCAGAACGGGCAGTTCTTTATTCAACACCAGGTGGACTTATGAGAACAGCAGAACGCTTTGTCCCAGGAATTTCTGCACAGACAAGAAAAATAGAAGGCAATCCAGCTGTTTTTGATTATTTAATTCAGCTGGACAAAGCGCTTTCAAACGGAGTTGAACCTTTCTATGTGCTTGTTGACTGTCTTAACTGCGAAAAAGGCTGTAACCGCGGAGGTGGATCCGTAAACCATCGACTTTCTTTAGATGAATTGGAAAACTATGTGGAATCACGCTCACAGGAAAGGCAAAAACAATGGGAAACTCTTGGTCCAAAAGCAAAAAAGAAGGCTTTTAAAAAACTCAATGAGACTTTAAATACATATTGGAAACCAAAAATCTACAACCGTACATACACAGACAGAAGTGCACGAGTTAGAGAGTCATTAAAAACACCTTCAAAAGAAGATCTTCAGGTTATTTTTGATAAGATGGGCAAGCACACTAAACAGGACCTTTATGACTGCGGTGCATGCGGTTATAATTCATGCGAACAGATGGCAGTAGCTATTTTTAACGGACTGAACAAACCAGAAAACTGCCATCACTATGTTCTTCGAGTTGCAATCCAGAAACACGAAAATGATCTTCTCAACACAGTTGAACAAATTACGGCAAAAAGTATAAATATGCTCGACTCCACAAAGCAGGATGTATCATCACTTGCAAATGTAACTACAGAAATGAGTCAGAGTATGAATACATCTTCGACTGAAATCGAAAATATGATTGAAAAAGTAAATTCAATCAATTCAATTATTGAAAAAAACTTCCAGATTGTTAATGAACTAGAAGACGCTACTCAGGTGGGTAAGACAAACTTAAGTTCTGTAACGCAAATCGTTGACGAAATTGAAAAAGAGAGTCAGGCACTGATAGAAATGAGTACTGTTGTTGCCCAGATTTCAAGTCAGACAAATCTTCTTGCAATGAATGCGGCAATTGAAGCTGCTCATGCAGGTGAATTTGGCTCAGGATTCAGTGTTGTTGCAGACGAGATTCGTAAACTTGCAGAGGACTCAGGAAGTCAGGCAAGGCAAATCAGCGATGTTCTTAAAAAAGTAAAAACAATGATTGACGATGCATATTCTAAAACAGGAAATGCCCAAAAGGAATTTGAAAGCGTCGTTTCGCTTGCAGGGCGGGTAAAAGAACAGGAATTAGAAGTAAAAAATGCAATGTCAGAGCAAAAAGAAGGAAACAACAAACTTCTTGTTGCCTTGAACAAAATGAAGGAGGGAACACGAGCTGTAGAAAATGCCAGTGCAAAACTCAGCACAAGCACAGAAACAGTTATTTCCCAAATTCAACATATCGGACATAATCAGGAGTAATAAAAATGAAAAAAAATCTTTCACATCTGGTAAAAGCTGCATTATTCACTTTTGCACTTTTTACAATTACAAGCCAAGAATCATATAAAATAAAAGTTTCCTCACCAAACGGAGCACCAGGAATCGCTCTGGCTACCCTTGCCGTACAAAATCCGCAGGACTATACATACGTTGCAGCAGAGGCAATAAGTGCTGAATTTGCATCAAATAAATCGGATTTTATTATAGCACCTGTAAATGCCGGGGCAAAACTGTACAAAATGAAAAAATCTTCGTACAAACTTGCAGCAGTGGTTACATGGGGAAACCTTTATTTTGCTTCACAGCGAAAAAACTTTAAGCTAAAAGACATAAAAAAGAGTGAACTTGTTCTGTTTGGAGAAAACACAATAAATTCTTCTGTTGCCCTATATGCCCTTGAAAAAAACGGTATAAAGCCAAAATCAGTAAGATATCTTGCAAGTGCTGCAGCCACACAAAATCTTTTGCTCACCGACAAGAATGCAATCGTTTTAACTGCCGAGCCTGTAATTTCTGCTGCAAAAATTAAGAATGCTGGAGTTTCTTCATATTCATTACTCGAAACATTCAAAAAGGCAACTGGTTATGATGGATACACACAGGCAGGTCTTTTTGTACGTGAAGAATCAATAAAAAATCACGAGTCAGAAATCAAAGATTTCTTATCAAAAGCAAAAGTCTCATGCGAAGCAATTTCTAACGATTTGCCGTCAGTTGTAAAAGCCTGCGTTGAATTAAAAATTCTTCCAAATGCAAAAATCGCAGAAAACGCTATTCCAAACTGTGGAATTAAATTTGTAAAAGCAACGGAAGGACGCAAACAGCTTGAATATACTGCAAAAATTGATATAAAACAGTTCGGCGATGAACTTCCTCAAGATGATTTCTATTATGAATATTAAGGAAAAAACTAAGTTACTGAATACAATTTCCTTTGTTTTTGGAATTTTTCTTATCGCCTTTTTGGTTCAACTTGCGAGTGTCCTTAAAGGCGATAATCTGGTTTTTCCTGATATCATAAAAATCATTAAGACATTTTTTTTACTTCTATCAAAAAAAGAAACTTATCTTTTAATCGCAACAACTTTTTTTCATCTGTTAGTAACACTTGTAATTTCCTTTTTATTTGGTCTTTTAACTGGTCTTTTTCAAGGTTTTTCAAACTTTTTTCATAAGTTAACTTCTCCGCTCATGTCATTATTAAGAAGTATGCCTATGATAGTTTTAACGGTAATAATAATGGTATTAAGCGATTATCAGAATGTACCTTATATTGTTACCTCGCTTGTTTTAATTCCAATTATAAGTGAAGCAGTGTGTCATGGAATTAAAAATATTGACAGGGATTTAATCGACGCATATCTTTTGTTCACAAATTTCAACCTTAAAGTTTTTTTTACAGTTTATATTCCTTTAATAAAAGGATATTTACATCAGGCATTTGTAAATTCTGTGGGAATGGGAATAAAGGTTATTGTAACAGCAGAATATCTTGTTCAATGCAGAAATTCTCTCGGAAAAGCAGTATTCGAAAGCACATATTTTAACGAATATGAAGAAATTTATGCCTATGCCCTGATAATGGTTCTGATCGTTCTTTTAGTTACAAAACTTCCTGATTTTCAGTTAAAAAAGATAAAAAAATAACAGCCGTCTCACAAAAAAAATAGTATATTTATATAAACAGTCAAAGGAAAAAATATGAAACAATATACAGTAACGGGAATGAGCTGTGCAGCCTGTTCTGCCCGTGTTGAAAAAGCGGTTTCAAAGGTGTCAGGCGTTGAATCCTGCTCGGTAAACCTTTTAACAAATTCTATGGGTGTAACAGGAACGGCAAGCGACAGTCAAATCATTGAGGCCGTGGTTAACGCAGGGTATGGGGCAACCCTTAAAGAACTAAAGTCTTATGACAAAGAAAATTCCGTAAAAAACACGGCAGGAGAAATTGACGATTCACTTAAAGACAGAGAAACTCCACTCTTAAGAAAGCGCCTTATTTCTTCTATATTATTCTTAATCCCTCT
The DNA here is from genome assembly GCA_045534325.1 of Treponema sp. Lineage (GTDB taxonomy): Bacteria > Spirochaetota > Spirochaetia > Treponematales > Treponemataceae > Treponema_D. Next base: position 4,084 of record JAZSJM010000035.1, read on the forward strand.
CATGTATGTTTCAATGGGGCACATGATGTGGAATTGGCCGCTTCCGTCTTTTATGGCTAATAATCACATAGCAATGGGACTTTACCAGCTATTGCTTAGTGCAATCATTATGGTGATAAACCAGAAATTTTTTATAAGTGGATTTAAGTCTCTATTACACCTTTCTCCAAATATGGATACTCTTGTTTCTTTAGGATCAGCAGCATCTTTTTGCTACAGCACATGGGCGCTTTTTGCTATGACAAACGCTCAACTTTTAGGGGACGCTGATGCCGTCATAAAATACATGCACGAGTTCTATTTTGAAAGTGCCGCAATGATTTTAACATTAATCACCGTAGGAAAAATGCTTGAATCCCGCTCAAAAGGAAAAACTACCGACGCATTAAAAAGCCTTATGAAACTTTCTCCTAAAACTGCCACAATTTTAATTGACGGGAAAGAGAATGTTGTGCCTGTTGAAAGAGTAAAAAAAGGGGATATTTTTGTTGTTCGCCCTGGAGAAAATATTCCAGTAGACGCAATCATACTTGAAGGGGAAAGTGCAATAAATGAAGCTGCTTTAACCGGTGAAAGTATTCCTGTAGACAAAAAAGAAGGGGACGAAGTTAGTGCGGCCACAATAAATATTTCAGGCTTTATAAAATGTGAAGCAAAACGTGTTGGAGAAGATACAACTTTATCTCAGATAATACAGATGGTAAGTGATGCGGCGGCAACGAAGGCTCCTGTTGCAAAAATCGCTGACAAAGTTTCAGGCATTTTTGTTCCAGTGGTTATGGGAATAGCAGTTTTAACTTTTGCCGTATGGATGATTTTGGGCTCTGATATCGGATCATCCTTGACCCGTTCCGTAGCAGTTTTAGTAATCAGCTGCCCCTGTGCCTTGGGACTTGCAACCCCTGTTGCAATTATGGTTGGAAACGGAAAAGGTGCTAAAAACGGGATTTTGTTTAAGACCTCTGCAAGTCTTGAGAATGTAGGAAAAACTAGCATCGTCGTACTTGATAAAACAGGAACAATCACAAACGGAAATCCTGTTGTAACAGATATAATTACCGCTGAAAATGTTAGGGAAGAAGAACTTTTACAATACGCATTCAGCCTGGAAATCAAAAGCGAGCATCCTCTTGCAAAAGCAATTGTTTTGTATGCACAAGAAAAAAATCTCAAGGCAAAAGAAATAACAGATTTTAAGGTTTTGAGCGGCAGCGGTATTACGGCAAAAGTTGACGGTAAAGTTCTGTCTGGTGGAAATCAAAAATTTATCGGGGAAGAAATAACCAGTTCCCTTTCATTAAAAGCTACTGCCCTTTCGGAGCAGGGAAAAACGCCTATCTATTTTATCCTCGACAACAAATTACTAGGGCTGATTGCTATGGCTGACACGATAAAAGAAGACAGTCCTCAGGCAATTGCACAAATAAAGGATTTGGGCATCAGGGTTATAATGCTTACAGGAGACAATGAAAAAACAGCAAAAACAATCGGAAAGCTTGCAGGAGTTGACGAAGTAATAGCAGGTCTTCTTCCCAACGAAAAAGAAAGCGTTATTAAGAATCTTCAAAACGGAAATACAAAAGTTGCAATGGTTGGAGACGGCATAAATGACGCTCCTGCCCTGACCCGTGCCGATACAGGAATCGCAATCGGTGCTGGAACTGATGTAGCCATTGATTCGGCGGATATTGTCCTTATGAAAAGCCATCTTTCTGATGTTCCTGCCTTAATCCGCCTTAGCCGTGCAACTTTACGAAATATTCATGAAAATCTTTTTTGGGCGTTTATCTACAATATAATTGGCATTCCTCTGGCGGCCGGTGCATTTACTGCATTGCTGGGCTGGAAGCTGAATCCGATGTTCGGTGCTGCAGCTATGAGCCTTTCAAGTTTTTGTGTTGTAACAAATGCACTTCGACTAAATCTTTTTAAGATGTATAATAACAGTCGAATTTCAAATAAAAAAGAATATCGTTCTGATTTTGACGTAGTAAAAACGACAAGACACGAAAAATCACACACAAAGGAGACAAAATTGAAAAAAACAGTTTATATCAACGGAATGATGTGCTCCCACTGCGAAGCGCATGTAAAAAAAGCCCTCGAAGCCATTGATGGGGTTGAAGAAGTTACAGCAAGCCACGAAACAAAAACGGCAGAAGTTGTTTTAAAAGACGGTGCTTCACTTGATGAAACAAAGGTAAAAGATGCTGTAAGTGAAGCAGGATACGAATTTGTTAAAGTTGAATAAAAAAGCAGAATAACTGATTTATTTTACAGGAGTATATAATATGGAATTTGATTCAAAAAAGGCTGTAATCGTACCGGAAGGTGTTTTTATCATCGGAACTTATGACGAAAAAGGTGTACCAAACGCTATGAACGCAGCGTGGGGAATTCAATCTGATTTTGGGGAAATATCTTTATTCCTTGCAAAACATAAAACTACAGAAAACTTAAAAAAGACAGGGGCATTCACAGTTGCATTCGGAACAAAAAATACTGTTGAAATTTCTGATTACTTTGGGGTGGAAAGCGGTGAAAACGTAAATAAAATCGAAAAAGCCGGGGTTCACGTTCATAAAAGCGCCCATGTTAACGCACCAATTATCGAAGAATATCCTCTGGTACTTGAATGTGAAGTTAAAGAATGGAATGAAGAAAAAGAAATGCTCACAGGAAAAATTATTGCGCAACAGGCAGATGAATCGATTCTTACAGATGGTAAAATTGATTTGTCAAAACTTCAACCGATTATGTACGATGCTTCGTTCCATGTGTACCGCGTAATTGGAGAAGTTGTCGGCAATGCTTTTAAAGATGGCCTGAAAATTAAAAACAAAGCATAGTTTTTCTTTAAAAAAGTCAGATGCACGCCCCCTCTAGTAAAGGGTAAATAAAAATTGCACCCCTAAAGTTGGATAAATAAAGTTCAATTTTAGGGGTGCACTTCAAACCAGAAAATTAGGTCTACCGCATTTTTTTAAGCCGTTACCTTTTTAAAAGCCGTCATAAGAGCTTCATCTTCTTTTTGCCCAAGACTCTCGGCATTTTTAATTTCTTGTTTCATTCTCAAAAAATCATCAGGAATGATTTTTTTAAATTTTGCAATGTAATCATTCCAGTTTTCAAGAATGTATTTTGCCTTTTTAGACTGGGTTTCTTTAGCATGCTGTTCAATAATATCATGCAGAATCTGGCAGTCACTTGTCTGCCAGTTAACAGTAGTTTCGTCATCTAAATCATACATTGTAACAAGTTCTTTATTCAGCCTTTTGTAAAGGTCATGGTTTTCATCAAGAATATAGGCAACTCCTCCGCTCATTCCAGCACACAGATTCTTACCTGTTGAGCCTAAAATGACAACGGTTCCGCCTGTCATATACTCAAGTCCGTGATCACCACATCCCTCTGCCACAACTGTTGCCCCGGAATTCCTTACACAAAAACGCTCCCCTGCAACACCATTTACAAATCCTTTTCCACTTGTAGCACCAAAAAATGCCACATTACCGATGATTATATTTTTATCAGCCTCTCCTTCAAAATCTTCTGAAGGCTGCACAACAATTTTACCGCCGCTTAAACCTTTTCCTACTGCATCATTAGCATCTCCAGTCAGCTTAAGAGTA
>JAZSJM010000101.1:0-4810 GCA_045534325.1 Treponema sp.
GGCTACGATCCGCCTTGCTATAATTTTATTTACATTATCTACGGCCTTAAGGACACCTTTGCCACCATAGCGGCCTTTGTCACCGTCGCGAAGTTCTAGAGCTTCATTTTCGCCTGTAGAAGCTCCAGATGGAACTGCGGCACGTCCAAGAACACCGTTTTCAAGAATAACATCTACTTCTACAGTAGGATTTCCGCGTGAATCAATAATCTCGCGGCCGATTACATTGCTGATTGCAACTTTATTTAACATTTTTTTAACCTCCAAAAAAAATGCAGACCTGTTTTAGCCAAAATTTACACTGCAGAAGGTTTTTAACTTTTAACAGGCCTGCATAAATTAACGTTGTGGAAACTTAAAGTTAGTATGTACTAACTGACTTTAAGATACAAAATTTATAATTTTATGTCAATAGGTTAGTAGAGGCTAACAATTATTTTTTCATCTTTCCTTTAATCGTCATAATTACATGTTTTATTGCAAGAATCGGATGGTATTTTAACATTCTTACTCCGGCGTAGCGCATGACGTTTCTGATTTTTTCACGGTATTCTGGTTTGTAACAGTGAACGCGGCAAAGAGAGCAGAATGTTTTTTCTTTCATGAAAGGACATTTTAATATGCGTTCATGAACATAATCTGCCAGTGACCTGCATTCTTCGCAGAGCAGTTTATAAAACAAGAAAAAAGATAGTTATGAGGATAAAATTTAACAAAAAGTAAAAAATATACCCCCCATAACTTGCAAATAACGGGTGTTTTGCATATAATTATGCCAAGATTGAGGTGAAAATGAAATATTTGAAGCGCGAGTCATATTTGCAAAAGATACGTGGTTTTTATGATGAGGCAGAAATAATAAAAGTAATAACCGGAGTCCGCCGATGCGGAAAGTCCAGTCTTATGCAAACTATTGCAGATGAAATTTCAGAAAAAGGAATTGACCAGGAAAACATCATATATCTTAATCTGGATAAACGCGGATATAGAAGCGTAAAAACTCCGGAACAACTTGAAAGACTTATTGATGAAAACTCTAAAGTGCCAGGTCTGAAATATCTTTTTATTGATGAAGTTCAGAACGTAAAGGATTTTGAGGAAGTTTTAAACGAATACCGCGATGACGGAGAATTTTCAATCTTTATAACAGGTTCAAATTCCTATCTTCTGGGCGGCGAATTGATTACGAAACTGACAGGACGCTATATTGAGTTTGAAATGTTTCCTTTGAATTTCAATGAGTATCTTGAAATGAAAAAGTTTTTCAAAAAAAATGTCAGTGCGAATCTGCTGGAAGAATTTGACAGCTATCTTATTGAAGGCGGCTTTCCCAAGGCCATACAGTTTGATTCGATTCAAGACAAGAGAACTTATATTTCCAGCGTTATTTCAGAAATATTTGAAAAAGACATTAAACGACGCGTAAAAATAAAAAATACGTCTGTGTTTAATAAAGTGCAGCAGTATCTTATTAATAATTTTGGTTCAACAACGAGCCTTACAAACATGCTTTTGGATTTAGAAAAATCAGGCATGAAAATTAAGCGTGAGACCTTAAACCGATACATAAAGATTCTCTGTGATTCAAAAATTTTATATGAATGTGATCGGTTTGATTTAAAATCCAGAAAATCAATTTCGGGAGAAAAGAAATATTATCTCTCAGACTTAGGTTTTTATTATGCCACGAACACGGATAACCGTATTAATTATGGTCCTGTAATGGAAAATCTTACATATGTTTATGCAAGGGGAAATGATTACTCTGTAAGCGTAGGGCGAATCGGACAGTTCGAATGTGATTTTATTCTCAGGAAAAATAACATCGATTACAGTTACATTCAGGTTTGCATGACTATGATGGCAAATGCTGAAACTGAGGAAAGGGAATACAAACCTCTGGAAACAATAAAAGATAACTTCCCGAAATACATTCTGACCCGAAGCGATCCAATCCAGCACCGTAACGGTATCATTCATAAAAACATGCCGGAACTTATGAAGAATGGAGAAGTTTTTTAAAATACCCGTACGCAAAAAATCTCCTGCCCGAAACTGAAAAACAAACCCCGCCGCCATAAAGACAGCAGGGCTGTAGGACTTAAGAAAAGTAATTTCTGTTACTCGCTTACCTTATAAAGATACTTTCCCTTATAAGTTGTGTTGAGTGCTGTAGCGTTTGCAGCTTTGTCTGTGCTAGACGGGAAGCCTTCGATTTTTTCGCCGCCGGTGTAGTCGGTACTTGAAGTTGCATACCAGCTGCCGGTTGTGTCGGAGAAGGTAACGGATTCGAGAATAGAAACGGCATTTTTCTTTGTTACTGAAAAAGCATTCTGACCGATTTTTGTTACGCTTGATGGAATGGTAACGCTCTTTAATGAAGTTGCAGATACAAAGCCGTTTTTATCTATTATTTTTACGTTTGATCCGATTGTAAGGTCTTCAAGAGAACTCAAACCGGCAAATCCTCCAACACCTATTTCTTCAACAGAATCTGGAATGACAAGAACTTTTATACTGGAACATCCAGAAAAAGCAGATGCTCCAATTATCTTAAGTTGAGAATTATCTTCGAAAGAAACTGTTTCAAGTGAAGAGCACATATTAAATGCACTATTTTCTATTTCTGTGACGGATTTCGGAATGTTTATGCTTTTAAGTGCCGTACACTGGTAGAATGTCCTCTCCTTTATAATATTTATATCTGCATTAATTGTTAAGGACTCAAGTTTTTTACACATATTAAAAGCTTTCTTACCAATAGTTTTTACAGATGAAGGAATGAGTACTTCTGTCAACAAATAGCACTGGCTGAAAGCGGAATCCCCAATTTCTTCTACACCAACAGGAATATTTACCTCTTCAAGCCACTGACATCCGCAAAATGCACCATTTTTAATGAATTTTACGCCGTTTCCAAGCACGACACTCTTGATTTTTGCATTGTAAAATGCATCTCTCTCGATTGTTTCTACAGAATCTGGAACAATTATTTTAGAATAAAGGTCAAGATTTGCATTTAATCTAGTAAATGCCATCCTTCCTATTGTCTTTACACCATCTGGAACTGTATAAACTGCATTTTCCTTATATGCAGGATATTGAACAAGAGTTTCCTTTCCCTTTGTAAAAAGGACGTCATCCAAAGTTTCAAAATAATTATTTCCATCCGCAACCGAAATCTTTCTGAGCTTAATACAGGATTCAAAAACTTCTGAACCTATGGAAGAAACATTTTTCCCGATAGAAATTTCTTCCATAAACTGATTGCCTTCAAAAACATTGTTCCCGATTGTTTCAACAGAATCAGGAATTACAAGTTTTTTGACTCCTGACATATAATTGAGGGCTCTGTCTTCTATTGTTTTAAGATATGCGCCGAAAGATATGTTTTCACCATCAAGCTTGGTACAGAAAGACAGTGTATTGGCAGATAATGTGGTAATTCCACTTCCAAATGAAATTTGACGAAGATCTGCACAGCTTGAGAAAGTGCTTGTCCCAAGTTGTGTAACGCTGTCAGGAATTTCAATTGAAACAAGTCCGCTATTTGCAAAAGCACTGTCATTGATTTTTGTAACCGTAGAAGGAATTATGATTCCTGTAAGTAATTTACAATTGTTAAAAGCATTTTCAGGAATTTCAGTAAAACCTGTAACAGTACTAAAATCAAGGACAAAGTATATGCCTCCGCTTGTACTCATAGAGTTTATTGCATTAACGAGTGCGGTAAGTTTTTCTGTTGTGTATGTTCCGCTCAGTTTAACTGCAGAACTTTCGGTAATTGTAGGAATTACAGTTGCGGCTTCATCAAGTGTTACAGCTCTGGGAGCATAGCCTTCTGTAGAAGATTCTCCAAATTCGTTTACATAATCCTTTCCCTTTACAAGTGTGTCATGTGAGTCCATGGCATTAACAGTTCCTAAAACTGTATAAGGATCTTTTGAAGTGTCAAACTCAAGAATTAAACGCGGATAACCATTACGGGTGTTATAATCCTTTTCGCTTTTAAAACATTTCATTGTCCACTTGTTTATTGATGAATCTTTTTCATACAATACATATGGATACTCACCGCCCATCATTCGGCTGTAAAGTGTACAGGAATTTTCTGTAACAACCCAACAGCTGTCATATCCCATTGTAGTTCCCCAGTAGCTTCCGTAAAGCGTGCTCTGTGCAACATCCGGGTAAGTAGTTTTTCCGCCCTGCTATCCCTGCTGACCGTCGCCCCAGCCGTATTCTCCGTTGTAGGCATTGCCTTTAGTACAGGTAGAAAACTGTGCCATTGCTGCCATCGGTACGATAAGCGGAACACATGTAACCGCTCCGTTTTCGCCGAGCGTGAAAGTGACTTTTACGTGAGTTGAATCAACAGCTGTGTTTTCACCTGAGTTATAGCAGTGGAGAGTGTATGTTCCGTCTGCATTCTTAACGTATTTTACAAGAGGGTAGCTCTGTGTCATCATAGTGCTGTAAAGAGAAGCCGTTGTGCCGTTTGCAACAAGAGCCATGTCGTAACTCTGGCCTGCAACGGTAAGAGAACCCCAGTAAGTTCCGTAGAGGGACTTCTGTTCTTCGGTCTCTACTGTACCGCCGTTACCCGAGCCTCCAGACGACGGATTGGCGCAGGATGCCATACTGAACAAAAGGCATAAAGCAAGAGCGCCTGTAAATGCCTTAAAAACTTTTTTAAGATTCATATAAAACCTCGTATAAATGTAATTAGATTTTTGCCGGAAAGATGAGCAACCCATGGCGTATATATGTATCCGGCGTCATAGTGTTAGTAAAGACTAACACAAGATGT
>JAZSJM010000232.1:0-13981 GCA_045534325.1 Treponema sp.
GACTCTAAAAAAACAGGTCGATGAGATTGTCAGTTACTTTGATATTCTCTCTAAATATGACGACTCAGAAAATCCTTACGATGCTTATCCTTCCACAGAGGCTGAAAAACTTCGTGAAGACACTGTTGTTTCAGGACTTGATATTCCTGATGTTAAAAAGGTTACTGACAAATTTATGGACGGCTACTTCCAGGTACCGAAAGTTTTAGGGGAGGGCGCATAGGGCGTTACGGCTGACGCCGTCGGGCTTTTCGCACTTACGCTTTGCTTCATTGGTGTGCTTAATCAAAGATTAACCACACCAACGCTTGCGCGGTGCTACAATCCCTAACGCGAGGATTATTATGTACTATACAATAAAAGAAACTGTTGCTGCTCTAAAAAGTGGCGAAACAACAAGCGAAAAATTAGTTCAGCAGTCAATTGATACTTTCGAAAACGATAAAAAATCTCAAAAACCGCTCAATGCATTCCTGGAAATTTATGATGATGTTCTGGAACTTGCAAAAAAAGCGGATGAAGAAATTTCTTTAGCCCGTAAAAACGGCACTATCGATAAATTGTTCCAGGAAAAACCACTATTAGGAATTCCTTTTGCAAATAAAGATAATATCTCGGTAAAAGGTAAGGCTTTGACCTGTTCTTCTAAAATTTTAGAAGGATATCACGCTCCTTATAACGCTACAGTTATAGCCCGCCTTGTTCAAAAAGGTGCAATTCCTCTTGGCCGCTGTAATCAGGACGAATTTGCCATGGGTTCTTCAACTGAATATTCCGTTTACGGACCAACCCGTAATCCTGTTAACCGTGATTATGTTTCAGGCGGCTCTTCTGGTGGTTCAACTGCAGCTGTTGCCGCAAATCAGGCTCTGTTTGGTCTGGGAACAGAAACAGGTGGTTCGGTTCGTCTTCCTGCCAGTTATTGTGGTGTTTACGGCTTAAAACCTACTTACGGTGTTTTAAGCCGCTGGGGAGTTGTTGCTTACGGTTCTTCTTTGGATCAGGTGGGAATTATCGGTCATACTCCTTCTGATATTGCCTTACCTCTTTCTTTGATGGCTGGAGTTGATTTTTACGATGATACGAGTGCAGACCTACCTGATGCTACAGAATTAGCTTCTTTAAAAGCCTTTAAAGATTTTTCATCATTAAAAATTGCCGTTCCAAAACAGTTTGAGCAGGCAAAAGGTCTTGATGAGCAGGTTAAGAAAGTTTTTGAAAATACAAAAAAATGGTTTATTGAAAAGGGTGCTAAAATAGAACTGATTGACCTTCCTGTATTGGATGCATCTATTGCTTCTTATTATGTAATTGCCCTTTCAGAAGCTGCGTCAAATTTAAGCCGTTTTGACGGTATCCGCTACGGTAAACGCGTTGATAATGAGGCTGGATATGACCAGCTTTATATTGACACAAGAAGCGCAGGGTTTGGACCAGAAGTAAAACGACGTATCATAATCGGTAACTACGTTCTTTCTGAACAGTTTTCAGGAACGACATATAAAAAAGGTATGAGTGTTCGTGCCCGCATACAAAGGGAAGTTGCAAAGGTTTTTGAAAGCTATGACATAATCCTTTGCCCTGTATGCCCGACACCAGCCTTTAAGTTGGGCGAAAAATATGATGACCCGCTTGCAATGTACTTAAGCGATTTATATACAGTTTTTGTTAACCTTGCACGTATCCCTTCAATTTCTGTTCCTGCTGGTTCTAGTGCTGACGGCATGCCGGTAGGAATTCAGTTTGCAGGTGCAATGTTCAGTGAAAAAAAGATTCTTGAACTTGCACAAGCCTGGGAAGAAGACCACAATGGATGTGGCATTCCTGTAAAATAAAGTCTAAGATAACTTTGCAAACAAAATAAACGGCAAATTACTCTTTACGTGCTTCCTGCACGACCGCTTAGTGCGAAGTTCTTTATCATGGGTAATTTCATTCTAAAGCCTGCAATTGCAATTTGCGCCCTCCATGGTGCGCGGTTGTCGCCGAGGCTTTTAAGGAGAATAATATGAATATTTTAAAAAAGACAGTTGCACTTTTAGTTGCGTTATGTGTTGTATTTTTTGCCAACGCTGATGATTGGGATGATTTTGGCGGGGAAGACTTTGGAATTTCTTCTGAACCTGAGGTTACAATCAGTGGTAGTGCAGAGATGACAGGTCGCGTTTATACAGATTTACGTGATGATAAAAATGAACGTGGTGATGTAAAGGATTTTACGGCAGAGGGAAGACCGTCGGCAAAATTGAATTTCGACTATAGTGGCTCTTCTTCCGATGTTGCATTTAAACTTAAGTTTGATAGGTTTTCTTTGGGTGACTATAAAGAAGATATTCTGGATGAATTTACAGCTCGTGCTTACATAGGAAATTTTCAGATTGAAGCAGGAAAAATGAAGGTTGTATGGGGAAAAGGCGATAAAATTCACGTAGTTGATAATTTTAACGCAAACGATTACACAGATTTTATTATGATGGATTATATTGATCGCCGCCTTGCAGAACCTATGTTCCGCGTTGTTTATTCAACTCCGGAAAATGTAAAAATCGAAGGAATTATTACTCCCATGATGACTGCTGACCGCCTTGCTGAAGACGGAATCTGGCAACCGGCTGCCTATAAAACTTTAACTTCGCTTGTAGAAGGAATTGTTCAGAATAATCTGAGAGTTAAATTTAATGAGGCTATAACTTCTGAGGAAAGTGCTGGTGCAATCAAAGCAATAATGAATGCTTCAAATTTTTCTTCTTCTGACCTTGTTGAAGATAATATCCATTCCCTTAAGTATGGACAGGCAGGTGCACGCACTACCTTTACTTTAGGACAGTTTGATCTAGGTTTTAGTTATTACTATGGACACTATAAGCAGCCAAGCCTTAATTTAAGCGGATATATTGATTCTCTTAAAAACGCAGTAATAAATTATGCAGGTTCTTCAGAAGGGCGTCCTAAAATTTCAACCGCCTACAGCGAGGAAATTACTGCAACTGCAATAAAATTAATCAATGATGGTGTGGATGCTGCGACAGCACAGGAGCAGGCTTATATGAAGGCTGTAAATGACCATGGAGAAGAAATTGCCTATGAAATGGCTGGAGCAGAATTTGACCTTCCGACCCTTAACTACAACCAGTTACAGGTGTTTGGTCTTGAAGCAGCCACTGTTATTTGGAAATTTAATGTCCGCACAGAAGCAGCATATTATTTAACGGAAGACACTGCAGGAGATAATCCATGGATTGAGAACAACAGTATTCAGTGGGTGGCAGGTTTTGATATGGATATGCCATGGACAAACATGAACCTTAATGTTCAAACCCAGGGAAAGTACATACTTAATTCTGACAAAATTAAGGACGGGGAATATTCTGCATACGATGTTGACTACAACAGTGATGATAAATACTTGAATAATAAAATAATTGTTGCCGTAACAGATGCGTACAACCATGAAAATATAAAACTGGACATAAAAGGAATTTTTGAAGTTGAAACAAAAGATTTTGTTTTAATGCCTTCTGTTTCTCTCCGTGCAGTTGATGATTTTTCTATTACTTTGAAAGGAATGCTCATAAAAACAGATAACGAAAATTCAGAATTTTACAATTTCCGCCGCAACAGTTTTGCCCAAATCAGTTGTAAATACCTGTTCTAATGAGTTTTTGAGGGGGCGTTGCGGGGGCTTTAGTGCTTGATGTTGCCCCCGCAGAAAGGGGTGCGACACAACAACGTGTGGCGCAGGGGAAAGACCTGTCCCCTTAAATTTCTGATAGACTTTAAGGCAAAATTTTACTATATTTAACATATGAATTATTTTATTAACGAAGACGAAAAAAAAGAAAAAAAGGCCTCCTCTGACGGCTTAATGGATAAACTTTTAAAGACAAGACAGGTTGTCGTAAGCGGCGAAGTAAACGAAGAACTTGTAGAAAAAATTGTAAAGCAGCTTTTAATTTTGGATGCTGACAGCGATAAACCTATATATATGTACATTGACAGCCCTGGAGGCTCCATAGACGATGGTTTTGGTCTTTATGATATGATTCGTTTTATCAATGCACCGGTTTATACAATCGGAATGGGGCTTATTGCAAGCATGGGAGTAACGCTTTTTCTGTCTGTTCCAAAAGAAAGAAGATTTTCTCTTCCAAACAGTCATTTTTTGATTCATCAGCCTTTAATCGGTGGGGTTAGCCGCGGTGTTGCAACTGACATAGAAATTACTGCAAACGAGATTACAAAATCCCGTGAAACTCTTACTCGTCTTATTGCAGAAGCAACAGGAAAAGATTTTGAAACAGTAAAAAAAGATACGGAACGTGATCACTGGCTTACGGCAAACGAGGCCCTTGATTATGGTATTGTTGGAAAAATTGTTTCAAGCCGCAAAGATTTGCCAGAAAAATAAAACTGTGCTAAATTGTAAGAAATAATGATTTTTGAGTTAACACCTTCGCTTTGTGCGCAGATAGAATATGCAATGGAAAATCAGAAGCAGTTTTGCGCCTTTGATGTGTCCAGCAGTAAGGTTATTGAGTGTAAAGAAGAAGATGTGGACGAAGAAAATATTTATTCGCTGCCTGCATGGACAAGTGCAGACGGTTACAATGTGCTTGAATCTTTTGTCAATAAGTATAAGACAGTTAAGGCGTGTGCTGAACTGATAAAGATTTTAGCAGAAGGAAGGGGGGTATTTAAGAACTTTAAAAATATTTTAAAAAAGTATCCAGAAATTGAGCGGCGTTTTAATTTATATAAATCAAATCAATTAAAATCCGTAATTTATGAGTGGTACAATGCACTGCGTGAATCGTGGGGTCTTGAAGCATTAGATCAGGATTTTTATGAATACGATGACCTGGTTTTAGAAGACTTTACCTTTCGCTCATTTAATCACAATTTGGACAGTGAAAATGCTGCTTTTGAGGCAGGTGCTTTTTTTAATGAATTGAAAACAAGATTTTCCGGTGAATTGGGACAGAGTATTTGTGCTTTTATGAATGCTCAGTACGAATTTTTTAGCAGTTTATCTGAATCTCGCGGTTTTACTTGCCGTACGTTAACAGATGAATTTGCCGGATGCTTAACATATTCTGATTGTTTGTCCAGTAACAAAAAAACTGTATTTTTAACCAGTCTTTTTGTAAATAAGAACTTTCGGGGTCTAGGAATTGCTAGAGAATTATTAGAAAAATGCATTTCCTCTTTAACCGAAGATAAAGTTCAATTTTTTATTATTAACAATTCGTTTGTTCCTCAAGTGTTAAAATCCACTTTGACCCGTTTGGGATTTGTAGAAAATGATTTTGCATTTGTAAACGAATTACAAAAAAATTAATTAAGCCTTTTAGCCGAATATGTGCTATTTTTTAACAGGAGTATTACAATGGCTTTTAACAGAAGAAATGAAACACTTAATATGGATCAGGTAGCTGCTTTCTTAAAAGATGCAGTTGAAAAAGTTGAATCTAATCCAGAACTTTATGAAGAACTTAAGGCTGTATTTAAGAAAAATGTCGGATTAACCAGACGTTCTTATGTTGCAGCATATCTTTTAAAATGTGCAAGCGGTTCTATTTTCCGTTTCAATCCTAATAAAAAGCGTGATGACTTCCGCTCTCGCCGTGATGAAAATCGTCGCAGCCGCTTTGAAGACCGCCGTGAACGTTCTGAGGAACCAAAGGAACGGTATCAGCGTGTAGAAATTGATCCTGAAAATGCAGCAACTGTATTTGTAAGTATCGGACGTAACCGTCGTGTGTTTGCTCGTGATTTATTGGGTTTATTTATCAATGAAGCTGGAATTGAGCGCGAAAGAATCGGAAACATAAAGGTTCTTACAAATTATTCATTTGTTGAATTATTTAAGGAAGATGCTGACAAAGCAATTTCTGCACTTAATGATTTTGAATGGCGTGGACGTAAACTTACTGTTAGTTTTTCTACTAAAAAAGACGGTGAAGATGCATCTTTTGAAAACGAAGAAGAAGCAATCACAGAAGAAAGAATTCCTGATGTAGAAAACAAATCAGCTCCAATTGTGGACAGTTTTACTTCTTCAAATTCTGATACTGTTGCACAGCAGGCTGCTTTTGCAAAAGAAATGGAAAAGGCTCCTGTAGAAATGACTGATGAAGAAATTATGGCTTTAAGAAAGCCACGCTCAAGTTCTTCAGCAGATTTATAATTATAAGTTTTTACTTACAGTTATAAAATATTTTGAGTTTTTTATATTGAGCCGGTGCAATAAGATTGTACCGGTTTTTTTTGTGGTATAGATTATGATTAAAGTTATTCAAACTGGTCCTTTAGGAGTAAATTCTTTAGTTGTTCCTCTTTCAGAAAATAAAGTATTTATTGTAGATCCTGCATGCTGTTCTTTTTGTGGAGATGAAAAGAAAATTACTTTGTTTCTTGCACAAAATAATTTAGAACCTGTTGCTATCGTGCTCACTCATGGACATTTTGATCATGTTGCAGGACTTCCATTTTTAAAAAAAGTTTATCCTGATATAAGTGTTTTGATTCATAAAAATGATAAGTCCTACATTGGTGCTGAAGGTATTCAAATCCAGCGAGAACAGCTTTCTTATATAGGGTTTTATGATTTTGCAGACAGTGTTTGTAATCTTTGTGATTGTGACGGATTTTTAGACGATGAAAAAAATCTATATGAGTGTTTAAGTTCGTGTAAAAATACTCCCACTAATAATCTTTTGCCGTCTGTATGTGATTGCTTAAAAGACTGGAAAGTTCTTTATACTCCAGGACACACTATGGGCAGCGTATGTTTGTATAATGAAAAGGAAAATGTTTTAATAAGTGGTGATACGCTTTTTTACAAAAGCTGGGGACGCACTGATTTAGGTGGAAGCGAAGAATTGATAATGCAAAGTTTAAGAAAAATCAAAAATCGCGTTGATGGAAATGCTCTTGTTTATCCTGGACACGATTATTTTGGATTTAAGCTTAATTCACAGTAAAAAATTCGTATTTTATTTGAGGAGAAAATTTTTCAACGGTAAGCACGACAAAGCATTTGTCTGAGTGATTTCGGGGAAGAGAGATGCTCCCAGGATTTAAAAGAAGTTTTGAGCCAATTCGCTCTTGAAAAGGAACATGGGTGTGTCCAAAAAGCACGATATCATAGTCTTCGGTTTCTAATTTTTCTTCCAGCCGATGCAAAGTGTAGTAAACGTTAAAGCGATGTCCGTGTGTGATAAAAATTCTTTTTCCTGCTGCGGTGATTTCTTGTATTTCAGGAATGTCGATTTTTTTAATTTCGTCCGTATAGTAGCTGTAATAAGAATCATCACCGTTTCCTTGCACAAAAACTATTACAGAAGGTAAAAATTTATCTTTTTGCTCTAAATTATGATTTTCTTCAATCAGATTTAACAGGTCTTCAATTCCATCGCCTAAAAAAATTAATGCATCACATTCTTTTCCTTTTTGGAGCAATGCATCGTATAAATTTTCTCTATGTCCGTGGCTGTCAGAAATGACAAGAAGTTGAGCTGATTTTTTTTCTGACAGTTTATTTAATTCGTCCTGCTCTGCTATCATTTATTCAAAAATAAAGTGATTAATAGATTTTAATCCTGTTTCGTAGTCATTATAATTATTAATCGTTTTTTGCTTTCCGACAAGTTTTTGAACAAAATTTATTAGATTTTTATCTGCTGGAACAGGACCTCTTAAATTCAGCATGGCATCAATCGAATTCATCAAAAGGAGGGTAGAGTCAAAGTTTGGAATTATACCACTCTGCTCTAATGCAAGTTCCGTCGTAGGAGGTGTATAATCAAGGACAAAGTCTGCAGTTGATTCTGAGCCTAAGGAGTCATCCTGCTGAAAATAAGAAAAAACTGGATAATTGCGGCTTATAATTTTTGGGTTTTCAGGAGTTCCATCTTGTGATGGAGCGGATTCTGCGTTTATTGATTCATTTTGTTTTTTTTGATTCTCAAGTTCTTCAGTCTGTTTTTTTATTGATAAATCCTCCAGTTTTGCAATTGCGTTGCATAAGCCTTCTGGTGAGCCGAATGTGATAAGTCCCATAAGGTTATCATTTTCTAGTGAAGAATAAAGAGAACTGATTCTTTCCCGGCCAGCGACCATAAAATCTCTTGGATAAACCAAAACTTTTATTAACCCCTGGGATTCTTCTGTTTTTAGACCGTAATTAAGGTTTAAAAGCTGTGTAAAGCGATTTACTGTATCTTCATCGTTATAGCTGTGTCCTAAAATTACAGCGATAGTTTTTCCCTTTATATATTCTTTTGTTTGTGAATTCAAATGCTTAAGTTTGACTCCTGTTTTTTGAACGGGTGCAGAGGATTTTTCAAAGGGCTGTGTATTTGTCTGCTGCTTATTATTTTTACAGCTGTAAGAAATTAATGATAAAAATAATAGTGTTATAAGATAAGGTGTGCTTGATTTTTTCATATCAGTATTTTATCAAAAAAAATTTTAATTGAGTAGTAGGAATTTTATTCCGCGCGGTGAATTTACAATTATGATAAAAAAAAGACTGTCGGAGCATTATTGTCCAACAGTCCTTTGATTTTTTCATTCTTTTATATTAGTCAATAATATATGCTTTTACATAAAAAGGTACATTTTTTGTATTGTGTTTAGCAGTTGTATCTGTTGGAGTATAAAGTCCACCGTTCAATCCGGATGCCTTTTCTGAATTGGTCTTTGGATTGGAACTTGAAGAATTACCTGAGTATGAAGAAGTCATATTTTGTCTTACAAGCACAGCCCCTGCTCCAGAAAGTCCGTCGGAAACCGCCTGAGCATCATTTCCTGTTACTTGCTGTGTTTCTTCAGAAGCCTGTTCAATATGTGGTGTCTGTACCTTCGCTGTTGACCAGGTAGCTGTCTCTCCTTCATATCCTTTTACAATCGTTCCTAAAAATGTATTTCTAACTCCAAATCTTGTTCCACGAACAGAAGCGGTTGCAACAGGAGAGCGTACCGTAAAACCTACACGGCGGTCTTCTGTCTTTTTTACATCTGACTTAAGAGAGCCTGTATCCAAAAAAAGTCTGGTTTCGTCTTTGTCGCTTTTTGAGGCAAGTTGCTCAATAGTTACACGGCTTAAAGGTGCTACGGTAACTGTTGTGTTTTTTATTTTTAAAATTAATTCAGATTTAAAACCCGTCTGAATTACATCACCCTTGCTCAGTACACTTCCTACAGATAGTGCGGACCATGAAGAGCCCTTCTGAACCTCAGCTTTTCCTTTTGTTGAAACAACTGTTGCATTTAATGTTGCTGCCCATGTTAAACCTGAAATGGCCGCAAAGATAAGCGAAGCTGATAGCTTTTTAACCAATGTTTTCATTTTTTATTCCTCCGAATTAGTTTTAGAATGAAATGACTGCCTTTACAGTTATTGATGTTTTATCTATGTCAGAATTTTCTTTTCCGATATATTGAGTGAATTCAAGTCCTGTATAAACATCGCTTACGATTTGATAGTCGATATTCGCGTTACACTGGAATCCTTCGTATTCAAACTTGTTGTCAAGAGTGCTAAAAACAGCATCTCCTCCTGCACTTAAAAGGAGTGAAGAAACAGGTTTTATTGATGCATTAAGTCCAGCTAAAAATATACTGTTGTATTCATTTTCTTCAAGAGAATTAACACTGGTCATGCTTGTAATTCCCAAAAATCCAACTGCACCATCTGTGCTTTTTGTGTCTGCTCCTGATGCGTAAATACATGAAAGTGTAATTTGAGAATTTTTTATCCCTGGATAGTAATAGAGGTTTGCTCCCGTCAAATAATCAATCTGGTTTTCGAATGAATCATATTTTGAAAATTCAATACTTGCTACAGCATCGTAATAAACTCCGCTGACAGGAAGCGGTCCCTCGATTTTTCCTGATGTATAGATTTTTGAATATGAGTTACCTTCTAGTCTGATTGCATAGATAAGTTCTGCACTTATTGTCTGTTCTTTCCAGAAGTTCAGTAAATCTGCCCTGAGTGTTGAAATGAAATACCGTGCATTCAAATCGTAGAGTTTGTCTGTGTCAGCAATGTAATCAGGATCAATAATTGTAACAGACTGAGAGTTCAGTAATCCTGTATAAATCAAGCTTGCACTTGAGTAAAATCCTGGAAGTGAGTAAGTGAGTTTTGCCCCATCTCCTGCCTGATTATAGATTTTTTCCGTTATGTCGGAAGATGAAAAACGACCTATGTTTATTGATAATGGTCCTTCATTAAAAACGGCCAGAGCTGTATCTAAATCTACTGAGTTGATTTTTGTATCTGCTCCAAAATCCCGTTCAAACTGGTACGAGCCCTGTGTAAAAAAATAGTTGTCTGTCTGACCGAATGGAACCCTTACATATAGGGAAGCACTGTTTCTTTGATTGAGTTTTATTCCATCTTCTGAATTTTGGTTTGCAAATTTTGAAAAATTTCCCAGTGCACCGCCAAAATCAACGGCAAAAAGTGAAAGACAGGCAGTTGCAATCACTGACGATAATATGATTTTTTTCATTTAGTTTGTTTCCTCCTCGTTATCCTGAGAAAGCAATTCGTTAAAAACGGCGATAACTTCTCTTCCTGTTACATAAGAAGATGGATCTTTTACTGCAGGAACTATGCCTTTTGCTTTTAATTCTCTTAAAGCATATCGTGGAGAATCTGTAAGGGTGTAAAACAGTCCTCCCTTAAGGTTTGCTGTTTTAGCGCATATATATGATAAATCCTGTAGTTTTACAGGAGAATCTGCATCTGTATCACTTTTGATAAGATTGTTTTCTTTCAGTTTTTCCACGGCCTGAGAATAGTCTGCTCCTTCGTCAATTAATGAACTATAAACAGCCGAAAGATAAGCAACCTGACCGTATGTTGCTTTTTGAGTGTTTATGATTTCGGAGAGTTTTTGAGAACTCTGGGAAAACGCAGCAGTTGCTGTTAATGCTGCAACTGTAAAAATTAGCAGATATTTTTTCAATTTTTTCTCCATATATTTATCTTAAAGATACTTAAAATATTATAACATGTGATATACTTTTTGTCATATGACAAAACTTACTTATAGAAAATTGTTAAAAAAGAATGCAGACAGGATTGCTGCATGTGTAATCATTACAATATGGGCTGCAGTAGCTTTTTTGGGGTTGCTGCAGAAATTTGATTATCGTATCTATGACTTACTTTTAGGACTTAGAAATCAAAGTGAAAGCCGGCAGGAAATTCTTTTTGTTGAGATTGATAATAAATCTCTGGAAGATTTAGGTCCGTGGCCGTGGAGTCGTGATATTCTTGCAAATACGCTGCTGAGAATGAAGGAGCTTGGCGCATCTACTGCTGTATTCGATATTGAATATCTTTCACCTTCTAGTCTTGCTGTAAGTCCTACCGCTTCAGAAGAAATCTACAAGGCAATTGATACCCAGAAGTCGGATATGGCAGAAGTTATAAATGAACTTGCCACAGCCGCAAACAGCGGAATGTATAGCAAAAACGATCTTGTAAAACTCGCTCATGATGCAATTGAAGAATGGGTTAATCCTGGTCTTGATGCTTTGCGCGACCACATAACTAATTCATCTTTTCAGGATAATGATGCCCTGTTTGCAAAAGCCATTGAGTTTTTTGGGGATACCTGGCTAACAATAAACATTCTTGATTTGGATATAAAATATTCTCCTGAATACCTTGAATATGTACGAGATAAATGTCTTTATAAAAATATAATTGATAAAAGAGACAGAATTAAAAAAGGAAATCAATACTATCTTGTCGATCAAGATGGAGATAATAAACTTGGATTTTGTCCTGCCCGGGAACAGTTTCTGAAAAGTGCTAAAGGGGCAGGTTTTACAAACGTTGTTCTGGATAGCGATGGTACTAGACGAAGGGTTGAACTTTTAAGCAGTCAAAACGGTGCTTATGTGGGGCAGCTTGTTTTTGCTCCTATTTTAAAAAAACTTGATCCTCAGAATGTAATAAGAACTCCGTTCTCGCTAAAACTTGTAAATGCAGTTGATCCTGATAATCCTCAGCGAAGAATTAATCTTACCATACCTTTGGATCGCCACGGACGAATGCTGATTAACTGGCTGAAAAGTGATTTTATTGATTCATTCAGAAGAGAAAGCGTTGTAATGTTGTATCAGCTTGATGAGGCGGAAAGTAAAATCATTTCACTTCTTGAAACTCTGGATTCCTTTAATTTGTGGGATAAAGCCGGTAATCCCCTTCCGTTTAAGTCAGAAGTTGCTGAAATTCTAAATGACTATAATGAAATAAGACTTTACAAAAATTATCTTCTGGATAAGTGTGAAGGACTTGATAAAAATGGAACTGCATTAAACGGCGGTATCAGTGAAGATGAATATGCTGAATACTTTACCGCCAGAAAGAATTTCTTTGACAGGGTAAGTTCTTTAATCGATGGCTCATATTTTTCAGAAATAAATGACCGCCTTGATGAAATGAAAAGTCAGCTGGATTCAACAAGTTATCAAGAAGCCAAAGAGGGAATAAAAAATCTTTACGATAATCTGCTGAATGAAGATGAGATATATCACAGTACCTTTAACGAAAAGAAAAAAGCTTATGAAAATTCATTCTGTATAATCGGAAACACTGCAAGTTCAACCACCGATCTTGGAACAACACCTTTTAACCGTGCTTATCCTAATGTTGGTACTCATGCAAATGTTTACAATACAATAATGACTCGAAATTTTATCCGTGAACTTAACTGGTTGTGGGGATTTGTTATTGCTTCGATTTTGGCGTATGGGGCAGTTGTTTATACCGTAAATAAAAAAGCGTGGATGCAGAATCTTTTCGGCCTTTCAACAATAATTATCGCAGTTTTTGTTCCGATTCTGTTGATTTTGTTATTTAAAATTTATGTTCCTATGGTTGCACCTGTTTTAGTAACAGTAACCACATATCTTGTTGCTGTAATTATTCGCTTTGTTACGGCTGAACAGGATAAAGGTGTATTGCGTAATGCTTTTTCTACATATCTGGCTCCTCAGGTTGTTGAGGAAATTATAAAAGATCCGTCCAGATTGAAACTTGGAGGGGATGAAAAAAGAATGAGTGCACTGTTTTCTGACATAAAGGCTTTTTCTTCTTTTTCTGAACTTGTAACACCGACAAAATTGGTTTCAATCCTGAATGACTATCTAGGAAGTATGTCTGACAGAATTTTAAGTGAGCAGGGTACAATCGATAAATATATCGGAGATTCAATTGTAAGTTTCTTTGGAGCTCCTGTTGACCTTGAAAATTCTGCATGGAATGCCTGTGTTGCTGCAATAAAAATGAAACAGGAAGAGAAAAAATTTAATGATGAAAATTTAAAATCAGGAAACATTCCTCGTATGCTGCAGACACGCATCGGAATCAATACAGGTGACATGGTTGTAGGAAATATGGGTACAAGCGCAAAAATGAATTATACAATCATGGGTGACGCCGTAAACCTTGCCAGCCGTCTTGAAGGTGTAAATAAAGTCTATCATTCCTGGATTTTATGTTCGGACAGTACATGGAGTGATGCAAACACTGGTGATAATTTTGGAAAGATTGCTGCACGTAAGTTTGACCGTGTACGTGTTGTGGGTCGCGATGAACCTGTTCAATTATGGAACATCCTGGGATTTAAAAATGAACTTGATGAAAAAACATTGGAAGCTCTCGAGGTGTATGAAAAAGCGATGAATAAATATCTGGAAAAAGATTTTGCGGGAGCTGGAAAACTCTTTGTAAAAGCGAATAAGATTACTCCAGAAGATGAATCTCCTTTGGTTTATGCTCAGCGCTGTCGTGATTATCTTGAAAACGGACTACCTGAACACTGGGACGGCATAATGAATATGACTTCCAAGTAAGTTGCATAATAAATAAGTCGGAAAAGTTATTAAAAGCATGTTTTAATCAATAAACGTTCCCGTAAAATTTATAATTTTACGGGATTTTTTTATTTTT
>JAZSJM010000203.1:0-8745 GCA_045534325.1 Treponema sp.
TTGAAAAAATAAAAATAACAGGAAGAATTGTAAAAACATTAAAAAGTACAGTTTTTATTTTATTTTGAGTAAAAATTTTATAAACACCCACTGAGGAAAATAAATAAACAGTTGCCACAGGAAAAACAAGATTCTTTGATATCAGATAAATATACGCCGCTGTATACGAAAAAAACATTACAGCCGGTGAATAATCAAAAAAATACAGAAAAAGCTGTAAAACAACCTTAAACAGAATTGAAGAAAAAAGAACGAGCATTAAAAAATTAAAAATCCGGTTAGTTCTACCGCGTAATGATTTTTTTAAAAGCGAGGAAAGCAATAAAGTTATAATTGTAACAAGCGCACATACATCATAATATACATTCATTTTGTTACCTCATCTTCGCCTGTATAAATGTTGTTCTTATAAAGAAAATCAATAAAATCTTTTTCTGGAAGCGGCTTTGAATAATAAAATCCCTGAATATAATCACAATCCAAATCCATAAAAAACTGTGCTACATCTTCGTCTTCTACCCCTTCAACAAGAATTTTTTTATTCAACTTCTTGAACATGGCGACAGATTCTCGAATTATTATATTCATCTTTCTTAGTTTCCATTCGTCTACAAAACTTTTATCGAGTTTTATAATATCCAAAGGTAATTGTATAACGCGTTTAATATTTGAGTACCCTGTTCCATAATCATCAAGAGAAAAAGAAATGCCTTTTTGAGCAATGCTGTTTATATTCCTGTCAAAAATACTCGGATTAAAATCAGCAGCAGTTTCTGTAATTTCCAGATTTATTTTATCTGGTGAAACTGCATATTTATCCATAAACATTTCAATTTTTTGGGTAAGGTTATCCTCAATCGCCTGTGCAACGGAAAGATTTAATTCAATATATTCAAGGCCCAGTTTCTTAAAATCCACCGAAGAAATAAATTTAAAGACACTTTCAAAAACAAAATCAGAGATTTGATGAATTGCCCCACTAATTTCTGCAGCAGGAATAAAAAGACCAGGAGAAACGAAACCATATTTGTCATCAATAAGACGAATCAAAGCTTCTGCCGATGTAAACTTTTTTGTTTTAACATTAAAAATCGGCTGATAATACATTACAAACTTGTGATTTGAAATTGCATCTTTAATAATATCATCCAAATTAATTCTTATTAAAAAATCTTTTGAAGCACACACATCGCAAAGATAAATAACTTCATTTTTTTCAAGAATAATATTTGTAAAATTTGTCTTAAAATTAATAACCGTTCCAAAGTCATGCAAATCGTCAGGACAACTACCCACACAGATTTTTGATTCAAGAAGAATTTCAAGATCTGCTACTTTTTGATTTTCTTTTAAAATCATGCACAACCCTTCGGCGACTACATCAAAGTGTTCACGATTTTGTGCCGATGAAATAAGTGCAAAAAAACCTTCATCAATGTAATATATTTCCGTTTCTGTTGAGGAGCATAAAAGATAAAATTTATTTATGAGTTGAGTAAGTAAATTCTTTATAATTTTTGAGGCAAACTTATTTTTAAGATTTTTAAAATTTACAATCTGTATAAAAATAATATTAATAGAGGCTTTTGTTTCAAAAACTTTAGTCAGTTCATTTTTTAAGGCAAAATAATTTAACAGTCCCGTTTCCGCGTCTACGTTTTCTTCCGGGCGCTGTATAACAAGACTGATTAAAAGCATTGGAAATGTAGAACAGAATACTTCAAGCAATAAATGAGGATAAAAATATTGAATTATTGTTCCTCCCAATGCAAAAACGAAAAGGCTTATAAAAACCCAGATTTTTGTTGGAGAAATAAATTTCCGGCTTTTCATTAAATTAATCAATACAATTACAGGTACTAAAATTGCACATAAATATAAAAGTAAAATCTGATCTCCCCTGTGATACACAAGATCTGGGGAAACATAAAATATGTTATTAAAAAACATATTAAGAAGAAGCAGAAGAGTCGAAAAACTGCACAAAACAAGCCATGAAATTTTAATATAAAGCTTCTTTCTTATAATCTGCCAGTATGTACATTCAACAAAAATATAAAGAGAATAAACATGTATTGCACTGATTCTCAAAATAAAATAAAGATATGTACAGATTGTAAGAATAAAATAATTTTCATAAGAAGGCATGCATGTATTAGGGAAAATTGTACATATAATATCAATTATACTTGAAAAAAATACAATCAAAAGCAATGCAAGAAAAAGTCTGTTGGCACGCCCTTTTGTTATTTTTCGTAAAAACAAAGAAACTGCAAGAAAAAATAACAGAACAGAGGAGCAGACATCAAATGCAAGTACATAATTCATACAATACTATATTTTAAAGCAATTTATTAAATTTTCAAAATAAAGTTTTAAACAGATAAAAAAAAGCGGATATTTATTATCCGCTCCTAAAAGTTAGAATAAATCTTCCATGCCGTATAATTTACCTCTTGAAAGTTTTCCTGCTGACAGTTTTGAAATAAGTTTTTCAAGAGCAATGATACTTCCTTTTGCAAATCCTTCACGGCTTCGTGCTCGGTGGGTAAGTTCTATTGAATCAGCAGGAGAATCAAAGAACACAGTATGTGTTCCAGGAACAAAGCCTATGCGTGTCGAAGATACATGAAGTTCATTTGATTTAGGACGCTCGTGAAATGCATCAAAAACCATTTGTGTTTTTGCTTTATTGCCATTCATTACGCGACGGGCAACTTCGAGAGCTGTTCCAGAAGGGCTGTCAGCTTTTTGATTGTGATGAGCCTCCCAGACAGCAACATCGTAATCAGAATATTCTGCCATAAGGCGGGCAGCCTCTTCCACAATTTTATAGAACATATTTACACCGATTGAAAAGTTTGAGGAACGCATACAGCTTCCGTTAGATGAAGCTAAAAGTTTTTCAATTTTTCCCTCAGACGAAGCCCAGCCCGTTGTACCGCAAACTACAGGAATTCCAAGGGGAATCAATGCATTTAAATTTCCAACTACTGCAGAGGGATGAGAAAATTCAATAACACCTTCCGCTCCGCTCTTTTTTACAGCCTCGGCAACGGCTTCATAATCTCCAGCACTAACAATGTCAGTAGCATCCTGTGCACTTACATCAACAGTTGCAACAACTTCATGTCCCATATCTTTTGCACATTTTTCAATCATGTGTCCCATTTTGCCATATCCAACCAAAGCAATTTTCATAATCATTATTCTCCTTAGTTTTTAAAATCAACTCGTAAATCTTATTATCAAAATTTATGAAAAATCAATTTAATACTTCATCAAACAGAGCTTCATACAAAGTAGCCATATCACTGTTTGTCTTTTTTATTGTAGAACTCATTCTTTTTGCAAGACAAAGCATGACCCTGTAACCTAAAACAGGCTCTTTTTCACAGAGTTCTTTGAATTTTTTTCCGGTAATTTTTCTTGTTTTACAGTCTGTTACGGCAACAACAGTGGCTGCACGCTTATCAGAACCAATTAAAGCAGTTTCACCAAAAAATATCCCCATATCTGCACTTAAATTGGCAAGGGCAATTGCATCTCCAGCCATGGTATTTCGCAATACTTTTACATTTCCATTTGTTAAAATGTAAAAACTTTCACCTACTTCACCTTCTTTTATAATCTCTTCGCCAGTCTTAAAATTCTGTTCTTTTAATTCTGCATAAACAAGTTTTAAAATTCGCACATCGTCTTCGTTATCTGCCCGAAAATCCGCAAAAAGCTGGAGTTTTATCAGATTTGGGAGAGCCTGTTCAAAAGTATAACTCAATTCATTTTCAGCCATTTTTTTAAGCCTCCTCCATAACTTTTTTTGAAGTTGTTTTACCGCGTACAAAAATCGCTTTTGTATTTGGTTGTATGATAAAATCGTCAGACGGAACTAAAAGAGGATCATTACTCTTTAATGTTTTTATTTTCTTTAGATTTCCTACTATTTTTTTAACATCTGGATTTCGCTGGGCCTCACGTAAAGCATCCTGTCTTCTCATATAAAAGTTTCCTGTATTTTGTAAAAGACCAATTAATACAGAGGATTTTGACATTGAAGAACGTAATTCACCATAAGTTTTGCCAACAAAAGAAGATGAGATATCTTCAATAATTATTCCTGAGTCAGCATCATCGCCAATAAGTTCACGAATTACATTTGAATATCCCATACCGCTAGAAGCCGTTGCCAAAAGTGCGTGCTCATAATCACTTGTAAGAATAATTTCATCGCAATGAGCCATTTCAAGATGATTCTGGAATTTTGAATCATAAAGTTCCGCCGCAATATATAGTTTTGGGTTTATGTTCTTCATCGTCAGAACGGCAAGTACGGTACGGCTATCCATTTCCATCTGACTGTAGTTTTTAGATCTGTCAGCCATTATCAAAACTCTTTCTGCATCTTTTATTAAAGCACGATCCAAGGTTTCTTTTTCACTAAAATCTCCAGCGACATACTGAATATCTTTGAATTTTGGATTATTTCGAAGCTGTTCGATATTCTCATATGGGGCATCATTTATTAAAACAATCATATCCGTAGAAATATCTGGATTAGATCGCAGAACTGTATCTAAAATGCGTTCAAAACCATCCCTGTATCCGCAAAGAAGAAAATGTCCATTTAAATTTTTCATTTTTTTAAGCCCCTTATTCTTTTTAAGCTGAATATCCATAAAAACGGAAGCAATTTTACCTGTTATTGTGCTGAAAAGTAAAATACCTGAAATTAATATTATAAAACTACAGAAACGACCGATTGGAGTAACGACACATATATCATAATAACCGGCAACAAAAGCAATCAGAAAATTCCAGATACTGTCACCGTAATGTTCCATAGTAACACCAGCTTCATAACGATAGATTACGTCAACTAAAACAATCATCAAAGCCAGAAACGCTATTACAACATAAAAAAATGGATTTTTTAAAAGAGAAAAAATATTTCGTTTTACACTTTTATAAAACTTTTTTGCCATACTCTGAATATTTTATAAAAAACCTGCAAAAAAAGCAATTTTCCCAGAAATAACAAAAAAAACTAAAACTTAAAAGAAAGGCGTTGAATAGGACTAGGACCAAGTCGTCTGCAAATATCTTTATGAGCTTTAGTCGGATAACCTTTATGCTTTTCGTATCGATACTCGGGATATTTTTTTGAAAATTCAATCATAAGATTATCCCTTAAAACCTTTGCAATAATAGAGGCCGCCATCACCTGGGGAATTTTAGAATCCGCCTTTACAACACATTCTGTTTTACAATCAAGCTGGGGACACTTGTTACCATCAACAATTGCATTTAGGGATGACTTAAAGTCATTACAATCAATGCAATTTTGTTTCAACCATAAGGGAAGTTTATCAATCATCTGAAAATATGCATTTTTCATTGCAAGAAGGCTTGCCTGCAATATGTTTATTTTATCGATAACATCGTGGTCAACAAAGGAATGCCCCCAACATGATTTTTCAATAATAATGGAGAAGGCTTCATTTCTTTTTTTTTCTGAAAGTTTTTTAGAATCATTTAAAATTTCCACTGGAAAATCAGTTGGCAAAAGAACACATGCAGCACTGACAGGACCTGCCAGCGGTCCCCTGCCTGCTTCATCTAAACCACAGGTCAGAATCATTCGCTAAAACCCTGACACGTTAATCTTTAAATTTTCCAGGATGACTGTATTTTTGTCAGACCAAACTGGCACTATGCCGCGAATCTTTTTATCAAACTTTCCGGTAAATGAGTTTTCATTAAACTTTGCAGTAACTCCTGTTAATTCAGCAATTCTACCTAAATGAGCATTTACACGGCATGAGGAATTTTTCATTTCAAAAATCCCGCCGTTAACCGAAAAATCAACCGCTGTCTGAGCTATACATGAAATTCTGCTGTCTTTTACATATACTTTTGATTCAAGACTGCTTACACCGCATGTATATGAATCTGCCTGAGATGTTAAGCCTGAATTATAAAACTGTAAAACTGAATTTGATAAATCTAAAACAGTTCCGCTTTGAGCAAAAATACCAACAACTTCACAGCCACTAAAATTTGCCGTAGAATTTTCAAAAACAAAAAATCTGCTGTCAGTGCCAAAATCATTGTTACATTCTTTTTGAAAAACAATATCAACTGCTTCAAAACCTGAATTTTTAACGATAATAAGCCCGTCAGGAGGTAAAATGACTTCTGTTTTATTGCGTGCAGTAAATGATGAATTTGAAGTTAAAATAAGTTCTTTAGATTCAATCTTAAATGTTCCGCTCACAAAAAAATGAGCAAATCTACCTGAATTAATTACGTTTACAGCCTGCTCAAAGGTCGTAAATGGATTTTTAGCACTTCCATCTGCGCCTGCTGGAGAAGCCGTTGAATCCAGATAATAATTATATTCATCAATTACAACGCGATATTCTGCAACTTCACTAAAATTATTATTTTTATCAACACTATATGCACGCACCTTATAGAAAACCGCTGAATCAGTTCCGCTGGCTAATTCTATTTTTTCTAAATAAGGCTTAAAATTTCCTGCTTCTACTTCGTTAAACTCAGCACTTTGGGGCTCAACTCCAGAAGATGCCAGTTCTTCAGAAATTTTTAAAGGTGAACTTACTGCATAAAAAACTTCACAATCTTTCTCACAGGCAATCTCAAGCCCTACAAGTGAGCGTGCATAAAAGCCCTGTGCATCAGACAAGAATTTTGGAGGAACAGGAGGCTGCTTATCAATGTTAAACGGAACCGTTTTTGTTCCCATAAAAACACCATCAGCATAAAAAGCAAAGACGCACTCACCGCCTACACTATTTCCTTCAAATGTATCAAACGAAGCGGTAGTAAAAAGACCACCTCCGCTATCTTTATTTCCCTGTAATCCTGTTGAAACAATTTCCATTCTATATCGTAAATCGCCATCAATGCTGAAATTTACAGTCCCGGAAGGGCTCTGCTTTACAATCAATTGTGGCTCTGGCGGAATAACAAATGACTGAACAGGATTTCCTTTTTTATAAGCAACACTCTGCCACTTTACAACATGTTTTTCAGATCTGTCTAAAGTAACGGGAATTTTTGAGGCAGACCAATCCTCATCATCTAAACACCAGATTAGTTTTTCTCCGGTAAAAGTTAGTGTATTCCAGTCTGATATTTCAAATGGAACAGAATATTTAGACAAGGTCCCAATCTGACCGCCTGTAACAAAGACAACAAAGCGCCAGTTATTTTTTCCATCAGTTATATTACATGGAATATATTGAATTAAACGGTTTTCGACATCTAAAGACAATGATTTTCCCTTCAAGAAAGGCTTATCCCCGTCACCAAAACTATAGAAAAAGGTTTGGGGAATATTAAATTCACTGTCAAAACTGTATGTAAATACACCAGGAAGAACTGTTTTTTCGATAAAGTTGAATTCAGCAGAATCTTTTTCAAAAGGATTTGATTCCTGCACATTGTAATTTATTTCTATTTCTTCTTTTATATCGCCTTTTACAGCCGTAACTTTTACATTTACCCTTCCAATACTGTCAATTAAAACCGGACCATCATACGTAAAACCAGAAACTAAAGGGTCTGTACCAGAAAGTGAATAATAACACTCGGCTCCATCACTTGTATCTAAGACAAGAACCTGCTTATTATTAAAATTACCTGCAAATGGAGAAATAACTCTCTGGGCAGATAGAGTAAAAACATAAAATACAGCTAATAAAAATATAAAAAACTTTTTGTTCATATAAAAATTTTCCTTATTTTAAAAAAGCGGATCTAAAATATTTTTTAACTCTGGATCGTCCTTATAATAGTGTTCTTCAAGTTCTTCTTTTTTTAATCCCACAAGTTCATGACTCATATAATGAATCCACCTGTCATCATCCTCGCTTTTTATATCAAATTTTCGACACCAATAATCAGGCTTTATAGGCAGAGTTTCCTTATAGGTAAAATTTTTATAGTCGTGGACAACAACTTTTATATCACTGCGAGGAACACCTTTTTCCAGAAGATACTGGACTAAAAAATTAAGTGTACGGCCAGAATCATAAATATCGTCAACAAGCAGAATCTTGTCTCCCGGGCGCAAAAACTCAGGAGAATATGTCCATCCGTCAATTCTGATTGCATCATGCTGTTTAATATCAGTATATGAACGGGCAACAACAGCAGCATACAGAACAGGCTTTTTATTTTTAAGAGCAAGCTTAAAATACTCACTTATAACGTTAGACATGTATGCTCCGCCACGAAGAGAAGAATATATAATATCTGGAATAAAGCCATCCTGAAGTATTTTATCAGCAAGTTTAATAGCATCGTTTCGAACTATTTCGTAGGGTAAAAATTCTTTTGTCATATACTTTCCTTTTTATTATATATTAATCGCAATTTCAGATTTTTACAATTAAAGGATATCTAAAAAGAATAGAAAATAGATGGGCTAAATTGTTCTAAATCACAAAAGTCTAAAAAATCGTTCACAGTTTTCTTACAGTTTTCGCCATCTTCTATGACCAGATTAAAATTATCGAAGGCAGAAACAGCATTTTGTTTTGTAACAAAAATACCGTTTTTTTGACAGGAAATTAAAGTCATATTTTTATTATCTTTAATCCAGTTCGCCCCTTCTTTTATCTTATCTAAATAAAAAAATACAGCATTTGGATGTGATTTTGCATAAGAAGAATTTGTAAGAACTAGGTATTCAGCAATAGAATTCTTGTTTAATAAATA
>JAZSJM010000115.1:0-3272 GCA_045534325.1 Treponema sp.
TCTTCAATTTCTTCTGCATTTTCAACTTCTTTAATATTCTCAAGTTCTTCAGCACTTTCCGCTTCTTCAATATCTTCTAGCTCTTCTTCGTTTTCAAGTTCTTCAGCACTTTCTACCTCTTCAACTTCTTCTATTTCATCAATCTTCTCTGGATTTTCAACTTCTTCTACTTCTTCAATCTTCTCTGGATTTTCAACTTCTTCTACTTCTTCAATCTCTTCTACATCATCCAGTTCTTCTATTTTTTCTGCTTCCTCAACGTCTTCTACTTCGTCAAGTTCTGCAATTTGATTACCATGCTCAACATTGCCGCCAGCTGCCGTTTTTTCAAGATGTTGTTGTACAGCAGATATGTTTTCAGCAGTTATTTTTAATTTTCCGCTTCCCAAAATTTCTTCAAGAATACTTCTTAGTTCATCACTGTCAATTGAAGCTTTTGCAGTTGATATTGCAGGAACAGAAGAAACACCGAGACTTGAAAGAATTTCATTCCAGTTTTTTTCTAAAAGAGCATCAACTTCCTTACTGTGCTTTTTTCCCCTATTTCCCAGACTCTTTTTTATTTCCTGAGACAATTCTTCTTTTCGATTTAAAATGTTATTGGAAAGACTTTCTTTATTATCAATTTTATCAACATACTCTGTTATAAATGCCAGTTGGAATCTTCTTATCCTATCACGAATAACAACCATATCATCGTGGCGGAGGTTAAAGATAAGGAAGATGACTAAAAATAAG
Organism: Treponema sp.; assembly: GCA_045534325.1. Lineage (GTDB taxonomy): Bacteria > Spirochaetota > Spirochaetia > Treponematales > Treponemataceae > Treponema_D. The sequence continues at coordinate 739 of JAZSJM010000115.1, forward strand.
GTTATGAATAATAAAGTCAAGAGAAGAATTCTCAAACCTGTAGAAACTTCAAAAATTTCTGAATCATAAACTAAGGAAATAAAACCTGAAGAGCCATCTCCATTAGGAACAAGTTTTGTAAATACAACATACTCATGCTCAGAAATTAAAAGCGATTTTTCATTTTTCTTTTCTGTGGAAAAAGTTTCATCATCTTCCGCCAGAATATCAGTGGAAGAAGAATCAATTTTATCGAGCAACTGATAATTTCCACTCAGTAAGACTGTATCCTGAGCTATGTAATCTGTATTTTCGCTTACGTAATTTTCAATTTTTTTTATAACGCCGTTTTTCAGAACTTCAATACCAGATTTTGATAAATCCAGATTTCTGTATGGCAGCCCGAAAATAACGCCAGAGGTATTCAATGAATTTAGAAATGTATACTCAGAATTTTCTTTTTCGCTGAGAGTCAGCAGATTCTTTGAAAGTAAATAACGTGAAAAATCATCCGTATCACAATAAAAAACAGCAAAAGCCTTTTCATTTCCCCCAAGAGGAATACTATAAATAATTCTTTTACGAAAAAAATCACTATAAACTATGAATTTTTTTTCAGGAGGACAAAGGAGGTTTGAAAAAGAAGGTTCATTTCCATTTTTTTCTATAGTATTATAGTCTTCATATACAACTTTTTTGTTGTCATATTTTTTTTTGTCATAATCAAAGGTTGAATAATGAATGCGTCTTCCGTTTCCATCAATAATCCTTAAACCCGTTAGAAAAGATGAAGTTGAAAACAATCGGGCACAAACAGTTGAACGCTCCTGAACTTCTTTGTCAGTTGCAGAACTTTTTGTAAATGTCTGCACGCTTTGTTCACTGACAAAAGCAGTAAAACGGTCTATGAGAATCTGATTATACTGTTTCTTCTGTTCACAAAGTTCATTGATTTTCTGCTCAACAGGTCGCCGAACTGCCGGCTGATAAAATTTAGCTTCTATAAAGTCAAATCGTCCCGAGAGTGCCAATACGGAAAAAACCGCAAATGCAACAACAGAAATCAATAAACTGACAGAAAATTTCTGACTGGAAGTCAAGCCTTCTCCTAAATAAATCTATTCTTTTTATTTTCGGTATATTTACCGCTATAATTCACTGTTTTTACAAAATTATTTTTGAGATAAAAAGATATAAACCTTAATATTAAATAAACTGAAAATGCTAAAAATTGAATTTTTTACAGGTTATCTTTATACTACGTTTTAAGAAAAAATGATAGAAGTTGAAAAAGAACAGAATCAAAAAACGAAAGCTATTCTCGTAGGGTTGCCAAAAGTTTCTCTTAAAGAACTTGAAGGACTTTGCCAGACACTTGGTGTAGAAGTTTTGCGTTCTCTCAATTTAACAAGAATTGAGCCGACACCATCTTATGGAATAGGAAGTGGAAAAGCAAAAGAAATATCTGCCCTTGCAAAAGAATTAGGTGCTGATGCAATTATCTTTGACTATATTCTTGAGCCTCGAAAACAGCGGAACTGGGAAAAACTTTCTAAACTTGCAGTTTTTGACCGTCAGGAAGTAATCTTACGCATTTTTTCCCAGCGGGCACAGACTAAAGAAGCTGTTTTGCAAGTTCAACTGGCACGGCTTGAATACTCCCTTCCACGTCTTGCCCATATGTATGGAGATATGGCCCGTCAGCGCGGTGGTAACTACGGTTCAAAAGGAAGCGGCGAAACGCAACTTGAACTGGATCAAAGACAGGTTCGTGAAAAAATTTCAATCGTTAAAAAAGAACTCTCACAGGTTATAAAAGACAGACAGACACAACGTAAAAAACGGGATAAAACACCCTGCCCGTCCTGTGCAATTGTCGGGTATACAAATGCAGGAAAATCTACTCTTTTAAATGCTTTAACCGGGGCAGATGTTTTTGTTGAAAATGAACTTTTTGCCACATTAGATCCCACAACAAGAAAATTAAACCTTAAAGAAGGCGGTTCAATTCTTTTAACTGATACAGTTGGTTTTATCTCAAATCTTCCTCATTCTTTGGTAAACGCATTTAAATCAACTCTTGAAGAAGCAAAAAATGCTGATTTACAGCTGATTGTTTTGGATTCAAGTGATCCGGAAGTTTTTTCACAATACAATACTGTAATTAAAGTTCTGGAAGAAATAAATGCATGCAATTCAAAACGAATAGTTGTATTAAATAAAACAGATAACCTTGAGCCTGACAGCCCCATGGCATTTAAGCTGTGCTGGCAATTTCCTGAGGCAATTAAGATAAGCGCCAAAACACATTATGGTTTTGAAAATCTTACACATTCAATATGCGATTCACTATTAGGAAGTGTTAAATTGATGATTATTCCCCTGGAAAAAAAAGAGCTGCTAAATGATATCAGAAAAAGCGGAATTCTGCTTGATGAACAGTGGCTTGAAGATGGCATTCACGTAAAAGCAAGAATCGGCAGTGATGATAAAAATTCAAATAATCGTCTTATTGTACTCTTATCACCGTATCTGATAAACTAGAATTAATGAAG
>JAZSJM010000171.1:0-10853 GCA_045534325.1 Treponema sp.
ATCCAGAAAAATTATCTGGATTATTATCTGTAGAATAAAAAATAAATCCACCTGTACTCTTTGAAAATTCTAAATCATCATAAGTTATTTCATCAGCAAATAATGCTCTACTTAATTGTGTATTCTTATTCACTTCTCCAGCAGGTCTGTCAGAATATGATTGACCACTCTGCTTTTTAAGTTCCTTAAGTTGTAAATCAAAGTTTTCATCAGGAATAACAGTCATGTACTCAAAAACAAAATTTTTAAATAAAAAATCATTAGATTGATTAAGACTGCCTCCCATCGTATCACTTATATAACCATATCCACAAATATTACCTTTACCTATTAAAACAAGTTCTGTTTTCTTATCTTCCCTTCCATCTGGATCCGTATATTTAATCGGATTGTTTGCAGCATAGTGATAAAGATTTAAATTAACTGGATTGAAAACTCCACCAAGACCAGGAAGATTCTGATTGTGTTTCTTCACTTCGTCGTTAATCGGAGCTTGAGGGATATATTCGGCTAATGCAGGATCTGCGCTAATCCAGCGGCTCATACGAGGGTCGAGGTATCTTGCGCCTAAGTCTCTATTTTCTTGCAGTGCATATAATTGGCTCTGTTCTGTACCGCAGGAATTCAGGACTTTTTCGGTATCCTCAAATAAAAATGAATACTGAACAAGAAAAAAAACAATTTCTGAAAAAGATTCTGCTGCAATTTTGTATTCTGCCAGCTTTAAACTTAAAAGCAGTCTGAGAAAATTATTTTCAATCTTAGGTCTTACAGCATTTACTTTTTTCATTAGGATAGTTTAATTATAACACAGTTTTATTTATTTTTCTATAAAAAGATCCAGCTGTCTTAAATACTCTTCATCAACCATTTCAAAAAGCTCGTGTTCCCTGGGATGATGTTTTCTATAAATCTTGTAAAGTCCGTCTGTCTGAACATGCGTGTATCGTACCGTAGTCTCAATATTCTTGTGCCCTAAAAGCTCCTGCACATGTCGGACACTTGCTCCGTTATCAAGAAGATGAGTTGCAGTTGAATGTCTTACTGAGTGTGTCGAAATATCCGGGCTGTTCATATCAAACTTCCGGAGATATTCCCTGAATATTCTGCTTACATGAACGCTTCTCATAGGCCGTAAATATCCTTTTGACTGGATTCCTAAAAACACATATTCGTCAACTTTATTAATTCTGTCTGCAAGATAAAGTTTAAGGAAGTCAGCTGCAACATGAGAAATAGGAACGATTCTGTCCCGGTCAAACTTTCCGCGAACTATTGCTTCCCTCTTGTCAAAATCTATGTCTCCGATTTTTAATGAACAGACTTCGCTTACACGAAGGGCTGATGAATAGATCAGCTCAAAAATGGTTCTGTTACGAAGTCCGAAAACAGTTGATGTATCGATGCTTTCAAGAAAGAAGGTGATTTCATTCTTAGTAAGCGGACGCCTTTTGTTTTCCTTTCCGTTCTTTATTTTGTATTCAAGCGAATGAACGGGATTTTCTTTTATTAAATCATGAAGGTAAAGCATTGAATAAACATGCTTTACTGCAGTAAGCATTGTGTTCATTGTTGAAACGCTCAATGCTCCGCCTCCTGGATTCTTTGATTCCAGATGCTCCACATATTTTTTATATGAAAGAAGTTCCTTTTTCCCGATTCTTGTAATGTCTCCAAGACTCCGTTTTACTGCCCAGGAATAAAACTGTCTTACATCCCGGTTTATTTCATCTATGTAGTTTTTACTGTAACGGTTGGAACTCATCATGGCATTTACTTCATCAAGAATGAACTGCCTCACAGCTTCGCTTTTCATTTCTGTCTTCTCCTGATTTTATCCACTGTCTCGGATGATATTTATCTATGCTGTTTTTTAAATCTTCTGCATAAACTTTTGTATAAATCTGAGTCGAAGAAAGTTTGTCGTGACCAAGTATTACCTGTATGTGCCTCATGTCGCAGCCGCTTCGCAAAAGATGTGTCCCGAGTGAATGCCGGAAGCCGTGGCTTGTAATTACAGGAAGCTCAAGCTCAATGCATGTTTTTCTCAGGCGGGAGTTGAACATCTGCATGAGAGACGTATATATCCCTGAAAAAACAGTCTCCCTTTTTTCTCCGTAAAGGATCATGTCTGCTTTTTCCTTTCCCTCTGCAAGATAAAGCTTTAACACACCTGCTGCATACTCGGACAGAAACGCTGTCCTGCTTTTTCCGCCTTTGCCGTTTCTTACATAAACATAACGTGAAAGAAAGTTTATATCACAGGCTTTGACTTTTGCTGCTTCTTCAATTCTCAAGCCTGTTGAATACATGAACTCAGAAAGCACATGACAGACATAAAGTCTTGCCGCTTCTTTCTTACTTCCGGCTTCATTAAAATGCCTCAACCTTTCAAGAAGCCTGTTCATCTGACTTTCTGTCAGAACATTACGGCTTATGTGTTCCGGAATCCTCGGGTAATCGATTTCAAGAAACGGATTTGTTTTTACCTCTTCTCTTTCCAAAAGCCATCTGTAAAATCTTCTTGCAGTCTTTATGTAGTTGCAGACAGTTCCCTGCGACACGCTCATTCCGTATATGTTTGTTTTTTTTGCCATATCGTTTTTAAATTCCATCGCATGGACTATTTTTACTTCCTGAAGTGCAAGTTCCTTTTCTTCAAGCCATTTGAGGAAACGCATCGTCTGTCCTTGAAGGCTCTCATATGCCTGAATGCTTAAACCACGTTTTTCATATTCAAGATATTCTTCATAAAGCGTTGCATACGGCTCGCTTAATACATAACTCATTTTTCATTCCTTATTTTATGGGGTGTATGTCTCCGTCATTTTTTATGACCAGTTTTACAAAGTCCTTTAATTACAAGGATTTAGCTTTGACAAACTGGTCATGTCCAGTTTTGACCAGTCAGCCCAGTTTGTGATTTTTCAAAAGTTCCTTCATCTCAAGCGGAGTCGGAATCATCGAGTAATCAACCTTGCGGATTTCCTCATCGCTTTTGATTCTGTAAAATCCCTTGCTCCTCTCGCCGCCGCCTTTTACGACATTGATGTATTCAAAGTCAATGAGCTGGCGGACTGCATACTTTACTGCAGTCTGGCTCTGGCCGGTGTATTCCCGTATCTGTCTCTGCGTCATGCTGATTTCCGTTACGGAAAGTTCCTGCTTTTCTGCTTCCTCTTTTGCAAGCTTTCTCATCTGCTCGTAAAGAATCTGCGCTCCAGAAGGAAGTTCCCTCATCGTGCTAGAAAGAACTCCTTCAACCATGATTTTGTATGCAATGCTGTAGTCTTCAAGGTCACATCTTATAAAGCTTATGCCGTCTTCTGCTTCTTCCTTTTTCTGATACTGCCTTAAGAAACACACGCAGGCGATTAAGTCCATAAAGCGGTCGTGGTCACGCCTTGTGCGCATGAGCTTTACCGGAAAGTTTAAGTATGGAGCAAAGTCGTTTACGATATTCACTTTGCGTAAAAGTTTCTGTGCTGCCCTGTGGGTCTTTATTATCCTCTCTTTTTCTTCGTTTCCGCCTTTGAGCTTTGCAAGGGAATATTTATAGCGCTGGCTTTCCTGGATGCGACGCGTCTGCTCAGCACTTTCATCGGTGTTCACGACAAAACATCGGCTTGCATTTTCCGGGTTTATTGCGTTGTTTGTTCCGCTCATCACGCTTGATACCACAACAGGAGTACGCACAACCTCGCTCTGCATCTTTCCTGTTTCCGGATCTTTTACCGTTACAAGGCGGCTCAACTCCTTTCCCGAAAGCATTTCCCTTATCTGATATTCAATCGTATCTGAGTGAACGGCTTCACCTAAGATCATGAACTTATGCATGAGGTCATCTATATAGTTCAAGGCCTGGTCTGAAAGGCTTGTTACTGCGACTACTTCTTCAGGCGGCATAAGGCGGCGGACTGTGTCCACAAGATAGCTTTTTCCGCTTGCCGACTGCGAGATTATAAGAACGCTTATCGGGTCATCAAGCTTACGGCTTGATGCACAAAGGTAAAGAAGGATCTTATTCAGTTCTTCTCCAACATATCCAAGCTTGGTCATGTCGTCTGTAATCCTGCGGAAAAGATTCCGGTCCCGAAGAAGGTTCATTCCGAGAGCTTTTTCTTCTTCCGTAAGCTCCGTATTCTGAGTGCGGCTCTTGGCAATGAGCCGTTCATCGCGTTCCTTTTCCAAAAGTTCAAGGATTCTTATTAAGTCCATTTCAACCCGCTCAGGGCTTATCCCCCAGGTTCTGTAAAGTCCCTGGGCAAAACCTGCACGCCCGCGGCTTGCGTAAAGGTCTATTGAATCATAATAGCTTACCTTGCCGTTACCTGCCCGGATGTTCACACGCAGGCTCGTAACAAAAAGCGGCTTTACTCCTCCGATTCTGTAGCTTGTTCCGCCCGTTTCAAAGACTGTAAAAAGGCCTTCTTTTCTTACGGTGATTTTTGCCTTTTTGTCAGATGATTTCTCTTCTGCAGCTGCGCCGGCCGGCTGTTCTGCTTCTTTTTCTTTTGGTTCAGAAACGGCCGGAAAGTTTTCTTCCTCAACATTGTCTATGATGTCTTTTCCGATTGTGTAATCCTTCAAAAATGATTTAGTCATTTCTAAGCCTCCATTCTTGATAAGATTTCTTCACACAATGCATCGTACTGCAAAGCTCCGCGGTCAGTTCTTCTGTAGTCAAAGATTGTCATTCTTGCTGTTTGTGCTTCTTCTATCCGGACGTTCTGATTTACTACGGTTTTTAAGACATAATACTTGTATTCTTCACTTGTCTTTGAAACAACTTCTTTTGAAAGACTTGCCCTTCCGTCATATATTACAAATGCGATTCCAAGAATCTTTAGGTTCGGGCTGAGTCTTTTCTGAACTTTTGAAATGCTTTCTAAAGTCTGGCCGAGTCCCTGCAGGGAAAAATATTTTGATGAAAGCGGAATGAATGCATAGTCTGCTGCGCAAAGGGCGTTTACGACAAGGATATTCAGTGAAGGGGAAGTGTCTATAAGGCAGAAATCAAAATCATCTTTTACTTCATCAAGCTTTTCTTTTAAGACAAGATGGCTTCCAACCTCTCCGTCAAGTTCCCTTATAACGCCGCTGAGGTTAGAACTTCCGGCAATTACTTTTACTCCTTTCCAGGCTGTCCTGGTTATGGCATCTTTTGCTGAAAGCTCGTCATTAACTAGGAGTTCATCTACGGTATGTAATATTTTATTTTCAAATGGAATTGACTGTGTTGAATTTTTCTGGTCATCAAGGTCTACGATAAGGACTCTTTTTCCTTTAAGTGAAAGGCTCCGGGCAAGATTCAGGCATGAAGTGCTTTTTCCGTTTCCGCCTTTTCTCTGGACGATTGCAATTGTTTTCATGCTTCTTCCTCCGGCCTTGTTTTTCTCATTTCACGCTCATAGCTTTTCTTTGCTTCGTGAACGTAGCTGTTGATCTGGCTGTAGGAAGTCCTGAAAGAAAAAAGATTTACTACGGCTTTTCTTGAGCGGAACTGTTCTAAAAGCTCTTCAATGCTTTCGCCTGAAAAATCAAACCGGCAGGAAAGTGTTTTGGAAATGGGAATGCAGGAAACTCTTTCAAGACTGCAGCCTGAAAGAATTAGATAAGCTGCCTCATACAGGTCAGTAACCTGAAAAGCAGAAGTGTTCTGTGCGGACATGGCAAGTCCTCCTTTGTTTTTGCGGAACGGACTGCCTCTTTTAAAATAAACGGTTTTATGTTACTATAATAAAAATGACGGTTCATTCCGTTGTGTTTTGGGCTCTGTTTCTGAAAGGATCTGCCAGGATTGCATTTCAGATTCAGGGCTTTTTTTATTTTCTGACAAAACTTGTCAAGTACTAAGTTGATTTATTTTAGAACATCTTATGTTCTTTGTCAATTATTTATATTATAATTATGATATGCCTAAAGCATCAAAAACTGTTCCTATTCCGCTTCCTGAAAAACTTCCTCAATTCGGTGACCAGCTTTCAAGAATTAGAAAAGCAAAAGGGTTCACTCAGTATTCTCTTGCGGATGCCCTTAATGTATCAAGAAAACAGATTGCAGACTATGAAAGAAATATTGCCCGCCCGAACAATGAAATGCTCGTTCGTTTTGCAATGGTTCTGAAAGTTTCTACAGATGCCTTACTTGGATTAAAAGAAGCTGATATTCCTTCTGAATCCGTAAACACCAGATTTACAAAACGCTTGAAAGATCTGGAAGCTCTGCCGGAAGAGAAGAAAAGAACCGTTATTAAGATTCTTGATGAGTTCATTAAGAACGTCTGATTTTTTTATCTCTCTTTCCCCGCAGGATTTTCTGACCAGTTTTAATAAGTCCTTGTATTTACTGCATTTAAAATAAAAAAACTGGTCAGAACCAGTTTTGCCCAGTTAGACCAGTTTTCATTTTAATCATAGATTTCGCTTCTGTGCCCTATGCGAAGGACTGATATCAAAAGCTTATCATCCTTTATTTCACATATAAGCCGCCAGTCGCCGACACGGTAACGCCACAAGCCTGCTAGATTACTCGAAAGGCCTTTACCTCGATCCCGTGGATTTTTCAATTCCGAAACCTCATGTGCATATTTTAAAATCTGCTTTTGTACACTGCCGTCAAGTTTCTTTAATGTCTTTAAGGCTGTTTCTGTAAATTCAACTTTCATAAACCGAGCTCGCTTTCAACTTCGGCAAGTGAGTAGGTTCTTTCTTTTCCGCTTCTTACATTCTTTATTACTTCTTCTGCAAGAAAAATGTCCTCAAGGTCATCAAGGTATTCGTCCAGAAGGTAGTTGTAATAAAATGATGCCGGTCTTTTTGTCATCTTTGCGAGACGTTCAACTCTGATTTTACTCTGAGGATTTGACCTGAAATTAATTACTGCTGAATTAGTCATATCCGCCTCCTTCTGTATTACAGTGTATTACATTCTCTGTTATATCGTCAAGTAAATTCTTAAACTTTTGTATTTTCCGCCAGGAAAATGCAAAAGTCGCTCCCGCAGGGCATAGTACAAAATGATTGCTTATCTTTCCAGAATGTCGCTTCGGCACGCAGTTTTACCTCCCTGTAAAACTGCTAAACAGAACACGCATTATTTTCATCCGCCGTCCTGGCAGCTGTTCGTTCACGCTTCGCGTTCACAAAATAATGAGTGTTCTGTTCACCTTCGCTTGCATCATCGTAAAAAAGCGGGAGCGCCGGCTGGCAGTCTTGTGAATCAGAATTTTTCAGTTGGACAATTAGCAGGTGAACAGAATGTACGTTATAGTGTGAGGGAGCTGTGCGACCGAACGGACCGCAGCCACGACGGCTGCTGACTATAACGCACATTCTGTTTAGGTGTGGAGCCATGGAGGGCGGAACACCGGCCTGCGGTTTTAATTTCTGGAAGTAATGTTTTTATGAAAAAAAAGCTCCCGACGGTGCTTTCTTTGCCGGAAGATTGTTTCTCCGGTGAAAGCCTTTCGTTCGGGAGCCTGCGGCAGCGACTCCGCAGTTTTCTTCGAAAACTACGGGGTTTGAAAAATTTTATTACAAAACCCTAAAATTCCTTTATATCAAAAATTTTAATAAGAACAAATTCTGTAATAAATATAGTGCTGGCTGATAATGATATAAGTGTATATCCACCGTTACTTTTTATGAAACTTAAAACACAGAAAATTATACCTAGTACTCCAATTCCTAACAGTACGAATACAGTTTTATCACTTATACAACCTTTATTAAAAACTTTACACTCTAAGAAAAAAAACAAAACTGCAAAACCAAGAGAAAGTAAAAAGCCAAAAACATATTCAATACCAATAGTATTAACAATACAGGAAACTAATTCTAATATCACTAACATAATAGCTCTATAGACTATATGCTTCTTAAAGAAATTAAACATATTTATCTCTTCTTCCTGTAAACCGGAAGTACTACAGTTCCTGTTTTCCAAACACCACCACCAACACTTCCAAATCCCCATGAATTCGGCAAACCTGAAGATTTTTGATTATTCAAATCATAGGTTCCAGTAACACCTAAACATATATCAGCTGTAAGAGAAGATGATGTTCCTACTTGTGTCGGATCTAACGAGAAACCTCCTGTTGGTCCTACTGATTTTTTTAAATACTGAAGTGTTGATAAATCTGTTTTTGTTGTTGATGGTGTCTGTATTCCACATCCAACAGAACCTGAAAGGTAAGCATAAATATTTCCAGATGTATCCAAGATTACCCCTCCTTCAGCTCCTAAACCTAAAACCAAAGCTAATTTTCCTCCAAAACCGAAAGAAAATGCAACATCATTAGATTTTTGAGATGGCGGTGTTACCTGTTCATTCGAATACTGTGTTGTTGCTCTATTCGTATAATCAGCAGCTCGCTTCTGAACATCTTCAGCCTTACCAAGATTCAAATGATTTCCTGCATAGATTTTGTCTTTGTCACTTATTGTATCTGAATTTAATCCCTGCAAATCATCGGCCGTATAATTTGTTCCATAGCGGGTATTACAATCTTTTGCGATCTGGCTTAATGTATCCCCTTCTTGAATTGTATTTGTATCCCAGTCAAACAAGCCCGTAGGATCTGAATAGCGTACCGGATTATTTCCTGCATAATGATATAGATTTAAATTTATTGGGTTATAAATACCGCCAGAAGAACCGTTTGATTTACCTTCAACATAATATGACATCGCAGGGTCTGCACTTATCCACCTTGAATACTTAGGGTCGAGGTATCTTGCGCCGTAGTAATACAAGCCTGTTTCTTCATCAAGTTCTTTAGAAGAAAACTTATACGGAAGCTTTAGTATAAGAGAGGTCTCTGCCTTTAAGTCCATCCAGGTTTCACCGTATGGCGTGTATTCAAGGCGCTGATACTCGTCTCCCTTGTAGTCTGTTACAAGCTGTGCGCTTCCTAAGTGGTCAGGATGATAGAAGAATGTATTCTCCCTTTCTTCTCCATCGTAAGTGTTGTAGCTTCCGATACGTGACGCAATGCGTTCTGTTCCAAGATAGATGTTCTTTGTAACCTTTCCACCGCGGCTTCTTACTGCACTGTCTATGTGCCATACCCAGTAATCGTTAAAGTAAAGGGTTTCGCTTGAGTGCGTGTATTTGCTTGCCCTCTTTCCATCTGCGCCGTAAGTATAATTTACCGTAAGGCTTTCATCACTTGTCTGTGTCATCTGATTTTCTGCGTTCCACTCGTAAGTTCTGCGGTTTATCTTTTTTCTTGAAACGCCACCGGAACTTTCTGAATTTCCTGCATCGCTAAAGTATCCCCAGCCTTCATCCATGCCCCACACCTTGTCTTTGAGCTTTTCGACTTTAGTGTAAGCCACGTAATCTTCTGTAAACGGAACGTCTTGTTCACAGATGATGTTTCCAACTTCATCATACTTGTAGTACCGCTTACCGATGCGTGAGTAACGATGCGCATGACTTTCTTCGATTTCATAATCAAATTCATAATTAAGGTCGTCGCCTTTTTTAGAGCCTGTGACAGTTACTTCGCTTGATTTCTTTGTCTTCATGTTGCCGAGTTTATCAAATAAAAAGTTCTGCTCGTATTTACTTAATACTTCGGGATGTGTAAAGCCGTGACGGTTGAGCTCTGTCGTTCCGCTTGCTTTTGTAAGCTGATAAAGTCCGTCGTATTCATAGCTCTGGGTTGTCCTGTAGTTTCCACCGTTTGAGTCAGAAAGACAGTCGTTGGTATATTGCTTTATGTTTCCTGCCTTTGTAAAGTCATATTTTATGTTCTGGTAGAATTTCGAATCTTTTTTTGTTTTTATAACATCAAGCAGTCGTGTTTCTTTTTTGTAGTTATATTCTGTCGAAACTCCGTTCGAGTACTTGATGTAGACTCTCTGACCGCACTCATCGTAGCCGATGTCGTCAACGTAGTCACCGTTTGATCCGAGTACCGAACAGATTTGTCCCGCGTCATCATATACATAAGTAATTTCTTCGCCGTCAGGATATTTCATCTTTTCCATCTGGCCGAGATAGTTAGCGGCGTATTCCATTACGGCTTCTATGTCCTTTCCGTTTACATCATGCTGTTTCATTACGCGTACTTCTTTTTTAATTTCTCCTAAAGAGCCATACTCTACTTCTACTGTTCCGGTTTCATCCTCTGTCCTTACAAGGCGGCCGCTTGAGTTTCCTGAGTCTGGCTTTCCGTAATGGAACTTCGTTACGACAGGAGCTCCGTTTTTATCCTCGTAGTTCTTTTCTGTAAGCCGGTTTAAGCTGTCGTAGACAAAGTTTATCCTTCGTCCTTCATTTAAAAGGCGAGAGTTTGATGTTGAAATTACATTTGATGATTTATCGTACTCATACCAGTATGTTCCGCCATCGGTTGTAGAAAGCTCTGTCTTTCGACCAAGTCTGTACGTCGCTACGCTCCGTTTGCGTTCAGAGAAGTTATTTACTAGTGCGCCATTGGCGCACGATGCATCGTATTTAACGTCCATGCTACCTAAAATGTTATACTCATATCATGCAGAAGTCAATTCTGCTTTTATTTTTTATGGCGGTTACCTGCCTTACGGCAGGTCGCGCTTTTCGTACCTCGCCGTCTATCCGCGGCTCGTCCCTCTCTTTGTTCGGGACTGCTTTGCAGGTACTTCAATCGCGTAACCGGAGGAAACAAAAAAATTAATTTAGGGCTCATCCCATTTTTCACAATATTCCTTTATCACAGGATAAAGGGCAATTGTTTTCTCATAATCTGGTGATTCTTTATCAAGCTCCCATAATAAAATCTTTTTACTTCGTGGATTTTCAATAAAACTTTTTATAAATTCATCTGAATTATGACAATAAGGATGCACCTTATTCATTAC
>JAZSJM010000273.1:0-1758 GCA_045534325.1 Treponema sp.
TCAGTTGCTTCTTCTCCTGCAACATCTGCGACTGTTGTTTCTTCAGGTGCCACAGTAGTCTCTTCTTCACCTTTGCCGCCACAAGCTGCAAATGAAAGAAGCATTACGCCTGCCATAAGCATTGCTAATAATTTTTTCATCTCTGATCTTCCTCCAAAATTGTTTTTGATAGAGCAAACATATGCCCTGCTCATACATTATAACTCGATTTTTGTAAAATAGCAAGTATATTTTGCAGACTTTGATAAAAATTTAATATTTTTCCTTTTCACCTGATATCAGACATAATGTGGTGTGTTTTTTATTATGTTATTGCGATGAGCATGCGGATATGATATAATTAAAACACACTTTGCAACGAGGTGATTGTATGGCAAAAGCAAACATTTCAACTGACCGCATAATAGAAAAGCTTGATGAGCTTCTTGGCAGAAACGACTATGACTCTGCTGAAAAACATCTTTTATACTGGCTTGGTGAAGCTGAAATTTTAAACGATAAACGTTGTATGTTACTTATCAGAAATGAATTAGCAGGACTTTATCGCAAACTTTCACGCGAAGCAGATGCATTGAACGCAGTAAAAGCTGCACTTGATCTGATAGATGAAATGGGTATAGAAAACAATGTAGGGGCTGCCACAACCTTTCTCAACTGTGCAACTGTATATAAAGCGTTCGGCAACGCCGGCAAATCACTGCCCCTTTTTGAAAAAGCAAAAAACATTTACGAAAAAAATTTATCATATGATGACAAGCGTTTTGGCGGGCTTTATAATAATATGGCTCTTACTTTTGTTGACCTTAAAAGATTTGAAGAAGCATATAACTTATATAACAAAGCCCTATCCGTTATGGAAAAATCCGAAGATGGTATGCTTGAGGTCGCCATAACTTACCTTAATATTGCAAGTGCGAAGGAAGGGGAAATCGGTTCAGTAGAAAGCGAAGAGTTTGTAAGAGAATATGTAGAAAAAGCAATGAAAATTTTAGATGAATATCCGAATAAAGACGGTTATTATGCTTTTGTCTGTGAAAAATGCGCCTCTGTTTTCGGTTATTTCGGATATTTTCTTTACAAAAAAGAATTGAGTGAAAGGGCAAATAATATTTATGAAAGGTCTTGAACTTGCTGAAAAATTTTATGAGGAATACGGACAAAAACTTATAAAAGAGAACTTTTCTGAAATTGAAAAATATCTGGCATTCGGCCTTGTCGGCAGCGGCTCCGAATGTTTAGGATACGATGACGAAATATCCCATGACCATGATTTCGAGCCGGGATTCTGTATTTTTATTCCTGACGAAAATATTATTGACTCCAAAACTGAATTCCGACTGGAGCGTGCATATGCAAAACTCCCTGAAGAATTTCTGGGTTTTAAACGCAGCAAACTGAGCCCCGTTGGCGGGAACCGTCACGGAGTAATCAGAATATCTGATTTTTTTGAGCAGAAGACAGGTGATAAAAACGGCAAAATCCCCTCAATGGGTTGGTTTTATATTTCCGAACAGTATCTTCTGGAAGCAACCGGCGGAAAAATTTTCTGCGACAATCTGGGAATGATAACTGAGATAAGAAAAAAACTTTCTTATCTGCCCGAAGATGTAAGGCTGAAAAAACTTGCAGGAAATCTTCTGCTGATGTCACAATCAGGACAATATAATTATCCCCGCCTTATAAAAAGAGGCGAAACTGCAGCAGCACAACTGTGTATTACAGAGTTTGTCAATGCTTCTCTTAAGGTAATATTTCTTC
>JAZSJM010000214.1:0-11328 GCA_045534325.1 Treponema sp.
AATCAAGTAGGGCTTAGCGTGATTCAAATTACTAATTTAAGTAAATACTCTAAGTAAGAGATTTACGGTCTTAGTGAGTTGAATATGGCTAAGCCCTATTTAATTTTTAAAGCCCATACTGGTATTTATTACGCTCAAATCCGTCTCGCAGATGGCCCCCTCTCCTTTCTGCACTGACCGAAAAGAACATCGATGTGCTTGAAGAAATCTCCAAGTGGGATGAATTTATGCCAAATATTCAGAACTTTAAGGAATGGACCAAAGAGCGATGCCGGGATGCCCAGAGAACCTATCGGGATGAACAGCTGGATCCGATAGTCGATATGTTTGTTTCAGCCTTTGCAAAATCGAACAAGGCAATTAAAGACGGATATGACAGCCAGATTAAAGATTATGACTATCAGCTAAACGGGTACACGAAGGAGACAGCCAACGGTAAAAAACAATTTTTCGGAACTGCTTCGTAAGATTGCAGGAGTTATTGCAGAACACGGCTGTAAAGACGTAAAGGAATGGATGCAGAAAAGCCCTTGGTATAGGGAGTTTGAACTGGGCCGGGAAGCGGAAAGGCAGCTACGAATGGAGCGGGAATGGGAGAGGTAAAATAGATTTGCTTATAACGCTGGTATTCTTTTAGGATAACAGTGTTTTTTTTCCAAATGGGGGAAATATTTATTTCTTGAGAAATCGTGAGATTTTCTGCACAGAAACAAAAATGTGTGTTATAATCATATTATATGAATACAGATTATAGAAAATTATGGATTCTGCTGATTGAAAAAGGGATAAAGAACAAATCCGATTTGATTCCTTTGGCAGGTATTTCCACAAACGTTCTTGCCAAAATGAATAAAGGTGAATATGTCTCTATGGAAAGCCTGCATAAAATTTGCAGGGCCTTAAAATGTGACATTGGTGATATTGTTACTTTTGAAGAAAAATAAATACAGTGTCGCTGAATGACACTATTATGTGATAGAATATTTTAGAAGGTTTTAGATAATGGCAAAATTAAAGATTAGAAACTTTGGTCCGATTCAGAACGGATTTTCAGAAAACGACGGTTTTTTAGAGATTTCTCCTGTAACAGTAATCTGTGGAAATCAGGCAACAGGTAAGAGTACAATTGCTAAGCTTTATTCTATTTTTTCATGGCTTGAAAAGGCAAATGTAAAATCTGGACTTGGAATAACAAGCGAAAATATAGATGATTTAGTTTCTCTTTGTAAGCCACACCGTATTGATGAATATTTTAATGAACATACTGAGATCCATTACATAGGAACAACCTGCGAATTTATTTATCAAAATGGAACCTTCTCTTCTAAAACTATAGATTTGGAGAAAAATCTTACACAGTACAAACGCCCAAAGATTATGTATGTTCCAGCAGAACGTAATCTTTTAACTTCTATTGAAGATGCTGAAAATATTAAAAACCTTCCATCAATGCTTTCCATTTTAATGGATGAATATGAAAAGGCAAAAAAAGCATCAAAAACTGGAAAATTTGATTTACCAATTTCTAATGTAAAACTGATTTATGACAAAAATAGCCTCACAATGAAAGTTGTAACAGAGCATAACAAAAGCATTTCTATTTACAGTGCATCAAGCGGTATACAGTCTGTTACCCCACTTTCTATTGTGTCAAAATATATAACAGAAGAAGTCTCTTCCAATTTCTTGAACAATATTCAAAAACTCAGTGCAAATGAACGAAAGCAAATAAAGGAATGGATTAAGAAAGATACAAAAGACGAAGAAAAGAATCAGCTTTTGCTTTCAAGTTTTGACCAGCTTATTTATGGAAAGACTTTGAATGAAAGTATTGCAAAAGATATAGAAAAACTTCTTCATTACTTCTTCAACACTTGCTTTATAAATATTGTAGAAGAACCAGAGCAGAACTTATATCCTCAATCTCAGAACAAAGTACTGTACGAACTGCTTGAATGTAAAAATAACAATGATGAAAACAAACTTCTTATCACAACTCACAGTCCATACATTCTTGCTTACTTTACTCAGAGTGCAAAAGCAGCGGAGTTACTCGCAAAGGGTGTCCCAGAAAAAGAAATAGAAAAGATTATTCCTGTAAAGGCAGCTGTACAAGGAGAAATGATTCATATTTATGAAACAAAAGCAGATGGTTCTATCAAGCTTCTTGAACCGTATGAAAATCTTCCTTCTGATGACAACGAACTTAACAAGGCATTGGAAGAACAGAACGACAGTTTCTCAGATCTTCTTGAACTGGAGGCTAAGTTTTGCAAATAAATTTTTACGACTATGCCACAACAGTAAACAAAGTAAAAGAATTTGGACTTGTTGATCCAGACGATAAAGAAGGAAAGAAACCTGCTTTTGTAAGTTATGACAAAACTACAGATAAATGGAATGCAACAGTAGAATGTAATAATCGCACTGATTATTCCTTTATCGCAGTGGATAATAATGTTCCTCTTACAATAGAAATCAATGGTAAAGATGAAACTGCAAGTTCCTGTGATGCTATGTTATATACTCCAAAAACAGTTTGTTTCATTGAATTGAAAGCTGATAAAAAAGGAAATGACTGGCTTAATCACGGAATTGAACAACTCACAAATACAATCAACTTTTTTGGTGATGAACTAAATAAATACGAAAACAAAAGAGCTTATCTTTGCAATTCCAGAAGACCATTCGTCCCATCAATTCATAAAACTGCTCAGCAGCAGTTTATGCAGAAAAATAAGATTGTGCTTCGTATTAAGACGGAGATTGAAGAGTTAAAGTAGAAAAGGATTAAAAAAATGAACAAACATCCTACGGAAAACAGCGATTCTTTGGAGCTGCTAAGATCAAGAAGATGTTTGAAAGTTCAACACTGGAACTGCTTCATAAGATTACCGGGCAATGTTGTAACTTCACCAAAGCGCCATTAAAAAAGCCATCTTCTGTCATAATCACCAGTCGATTTTCTAGTAAAATTGAACTTTTGGTGGTATAATAAACGAAAAAAGGAGTTTCCATCTTGAGTTTTCAATCTGAAGCAGAATTAGAAAATTGGCTCATTAATGAATTGCAGCAGCAGTTCGGATACTCATATTATAAAATAATTGAAGACAAAGAAACTCTTGAAGATAATTTTCGTACAAATCTTTACAACTTAAATAAAGAAGATTTGAATAATTCTCCATTTACAGACACAGAATTCGACCGCATTCTTACCTATCTAAAAGACAAATCAGTTTATCAGTCTGCTAAACAGCTTAGAGATAAATATGTTCTGGAACGTGAAGATGGCAGCAAAGTTCATATCAAGTTCCTGGATTATGATGATTATTCAAATAACAAAGTACAGGTTACAAATCAGATAACCGTTATCAATAAATATGAAACAAGATTTGATGTAACTCTCTTAATAAATGGTCTTCCACTTATCCAGATGGAGCTTAAAAAACGAGGCGTAGCTCTTGATGATGCTTTTAATCAGACAGAACGATATCGCCGACATGCATATACAGGTCTTTTTAAGTATATTCAGATTTTCATTATCACAAATGGAACTAATACAAAATATTATGCTAATAGTGATAATACATTCCTTCATTCATCTGCTTTTTACTGGACAGATGAAGAGAATAAAAGAATTAATGATATAAAAGATTTTATTCCGGCATTTTTAAATCCAGACAGACTTTTCAAAATGCTGCATTTATACACCGTTTTAAATGATACAGAACGCTGTATGATGATTATGCGTCCATATCAGGTTTATGCTACAGAACTTCTGCTTGATAAAGCTCTTTCATCTGATGATAACGGTTATATCTGGCATACAACAGGTGCCGGAAAAACTCTTACTTGCTGGAAATGTGCAAAACTTCTGATAACACATCCTGAAATTAAAAAAGTCTTTTTCCTTATAGACCGTCGAGACCTTGATACACAAACTACAGAAGACTTTAATGAATATGAAAAAAACAGTGTAGACCAGACAGAAGATACAAAAGCCCTTACAGAACAGACAAAGGACAAAAACCGAAAACTCATAATTACAACTATTCAAAAGATGTCTCATGCCATAAATGATTCGAAATATAAATCAATTATGGAAGAATATGCGAATGAAAAAGTTGTATTTCTGATTGATGAATGTCACCGCAGCCAATTTGGAAAAATGCATAAAGATGTAAAAGGCTTTTTCAAAAAGGCTCAATATTTTGGTTTTACTGGAACTCCAATTTTCAAAGAAAATGCAAAGAAAGAAGGTGAAATACAGTACATTACAGAGACTCTTTTTGGAAAACCTCTTCATCAATATATGATAAAACAGGCAATTGCTGATGGAAATGTTCTTGGATTCAAAATTGAATACATGAAAACCATTGTTGCTAAAAACTCTGTGTATGAACAAAAATTAAATGAGAATGAAGCAGCCTCTTCTTCTACAGAGGTTTCTGCAATAGATACAGCAGAAGCATGGAATGACGAAAGACGTATTGAAGCAGTTTGCAAAAATATAATTCAAAATTTCAAAGCAAAAACTGTAAATAAAAACTACAATGCAATTCTTGCAACAAGCGGCGTAGAAAATCTTATAAAATATTACGACACCTTTAAGCGTTTGAACCCTGACTTTACCTTTGCTGCAGTTTTCACTTACGACGTAAATGAAGATGCAGAATCAAAAGAAGAAACAAGTCAGGATGCAATGGCAAGAATCATAGACGACTATAATGCAAAATTCGGTACATCATTTAAGACAGACACCTTTGCAGAATACAACGAAGATCTTTCTAAAAAGTTCAAGGCCAATAAAATCAATCTTTTAATTGTTGTCCGTATGTACCTTACCGGTTACAACAGCAAAATTTTGAATACACTCTATGTAGATAAAAACCTTGTTTATCAGGATTTATTGCAGTCTTATTCCAGAACAAACAGAACTGAAAAAGCAACAAAGAAATTTGGAAACATCGTTTGTTATCGCAATTTAAAATACAACACAGATCAGGCATTAAAACTCTATTCTAATTCTGCAAGTACAGAAGGAATTGTTCAAAAGAGTTTTGAATACTATCTGGACCGTCTACAAACCGCACTTGGTATGTTATGGCAGGTTGCAGAAACTCCACAAGATGCTGCAAATCTCCAGAGTGAAACAGAACAGAAAAAGTTTATTCTTGCTTTCCGTGAAGTAATTCGTCTTATTACTACTCTCAAAACTTTTGAAGAATTCGAGTTTGATGAAATTCTCATAGGAATAAGCGAAGAAGATTTTGATAATTTTAAGAGCCAGTATCTGGATATTCATAAAAACTTAAGCAAGAGAGATACTGCCGAAAAGGCAAGCATCCTTGATGAAGTTGATTTCCAGATTGAACTTCTGGAAACAGACGTTATAAACGTCGATTACATTCTTACACTTTTAAAGAATGTTGATATGACAAATCCTCAGCAGAAAGAAAAGGATATAACAGAAATCTTTGATAAAATAAAGAAATCTGCAAATCCAACCTTACGCAAAAAATCAGATTTGATTATTGCCTTTATTCAAAGCCTGATTGATGGCTTAAAAATCCCGGAAGATCTGGAAGACCGCTTCAGAAGCTTTGGGGAAAAAGCAAAGCAGGAAGAAATTACAAAATTTGCAAATGAACATGATCTTACATATAAAGAACTGAATACCGTTTTTGAAGAATATGAATTCGACGGAATACTCAATAATGATTCAATAAAAAATCTTATTCATAAAGAAATAGGCTTTCTTGAACTTTCAAAAGTTGTAAAAGAAATCAAATTATTTATAATTGAAACTACTGATAAGTATTCATTAGAAATGGCAGTATAAGGAATAGAAAAAATGTCAGATAACAATACAACTCATAGACAGGTTTATCAGCGGGAAGAATTACACAAAAAGCTCTGGGAGATGGCAAACAGCCTCAGAAATAATATGGAGGGTTCTGAATTTAAGAACTACGTTCTAGGACTTTTATTCTACCGCTTCTTAAGTGAACACGAAGAATTACAGATAAAAGAACTCTTAAAAGATGACGGCATATCTTTTGCCGAAGCCTATAAAAATGAAGACTACGTTCAGCCTATAACCGACTGGATGATTGAAGCCAACGGTTATTTTATTGAACCCAAATATTTATTCACCAGCTGCATTAATTTAATTGAACAGGAAAAGTTTGATGTAGATTATCTGAACAAAGCAATTAACTCAATTACAGCTTCAACACTTGGCAACAAATCAGAAAAGCTCTTTGAAAATCTTTTTGATGATATGGATTTAACTTCCAGCAAACTTGGCCGCGATGTAAAAAGCCGTTCCATTTTAATTGCAAAAGTAATGAAGTCCATCGATACTATAGACTTTGAGCTCGAAAATACAGAAATTGATGTTCTGGGTGATGCCTACGAATACTTAATTGGAATGTACGCTGCAACAGCCGGTAAAAAAGCCGGGGAATTCTATACTCCACAATCTGTTTCAAAATTACTTTCTTTACTTGCAACAGACGGACTTAAGCAGACAAAAGCAGTTTGCGACTGTGCCTGCGGTTCTGGCTCTCTTTTGCTTCAGGTTGGTAGATGCGTAAAAGTTGGCCACTATTATGGAAATGAATGTAATCCTACAACTTATAACCTTGCCCGCATGAATATGATTCTTCACAATATTCATTACGAACAGTTTGATATCCGCCACACAGACACAATTGCAGAGGGCGGAGAAAACAGTTCAAGTTGGGAAGAAAAATATCAGGTGCAGGTTGCAAATCCTCCATATTCACAAAAATGGTCTGCCTCAGATAAATACATGAAAGACGACCGCTTTAGCCCATATGGAAAACTTGCTCCAAAAAGTTATGAAGATATGGCATTCCTTGAACATATGATTTTCCATATGGCAGATGACGATGCCAGAATTGCAGTGCTCCTTCCTCACGGAGTTTTGTTCCGTGGTGGTGCAGAAGAAGCAATCAGAACTTATATTGTAAAAAATCTTAATTATCTTGATGCAGTAATTGGTCTTGCTCCAAACTGTTTTTATGGAACATCAATTCCGGTAAGTCTTCTGGTTCTAAAGAATGACCGCACTCAGAACAAGGACAACATTCTTTTCATAGATGCTTCTAAAGAATAC
This sequence comes from Treponema sp., assembly GCA_045534325.1. Lineage (GTDB taxonomy): Bacteria > Spirochaetota > Spirochaetia > Treponematales > Treponemataceae > Treponema_D. The sequence goes on from JAZSJM010000214.1 coordinate 7,145, forward strand.
GAGCCTGGCAAAAATCAAAACTCAATTACAGAAGAAAATGTCCAGAAAATCCTGAATGCTTATAAAGACCGCAAAGATATAGAAAAGTTCTGCCATGTTGCAAGCATGAAAGAAATCGAAGAAAACGGCTACAATCTTAATATCACAAGATATGTAGATACCTTTGATGAAGAGCCGGAACTTGATTTAGCAGAAATCGACAAAGAATTAAAAGAAGCCACCGCAGAACGAGATTCTCTGATGAAAGAATTTGAAAAATATGCCAAAGAATTAGGAATATAAGGGGATTTTATGGCAGATAAAGAAATAGATATTCAGAATAAAGTTCAGCTTTTTAATGATAAAAAAATCCGTTCTGTATGGGATTCCGAAGAAGAACAATGGTATTTTTCTGTTATAGATGTTATTGCAGTTTTAACAGATAGCGTGAATCCTCGTGACTATTGGTTCAAAATGAAAAAACGCGTTCATTCTGAAGACGGAATTGAACTGTCGACAATTTGTCGACAGTTGAAAATGCAGGCTCCAGATGGAAAAATGCGCGAAACTGATGCCGCAAATACAGAAGCCTTATTAAGAATTATTCAGTCTGTACCAAGTAAAAAAGCAGAACCTTTTAAGATGTGGCTTGCAAAGGTTGGAAGCGAAGCTCTTGATGAAGCTGTTGATCCAGAACTTTCAATAGATAGAGCAATTCAGAATTACAGAAACCTAGGCTACAGCGAAAACTGGATTAACCAGCGTATAAAATCAATTGAAGTTCGCAAAGCACTTACAGACGAATGGGATAATGCCGGCGTAAAAAAAGGCAGAGAATATGCCGCATTAACAGATTTGATGTACCGAACCTGGGCTGATATGTCTGCAAAAGAGTATAAAGAATACAAAAGCCTAAAAAAAGAAAATCTTCGCGACAACATGACAAACATAGAATTGATTCTAAACATGCTTGCCGAAGCTTCTGCAACAGAACTTTCTCAAAATGAAAATCCAACAACTTTGGGAGAAAGTGCAAAAATTGCAATTTCCGGAGCAGAAGTTGCAAGAGATGCCCGTAAATCATTGGAAAAACGAGGCGGAAAAGCGATTTCTTCAAAAAATGCAAAAGAAATTGGCACCCGACAGTTACCGTTCAAAGAAGAAAACGATAATAACGAAGATTTTTAGGATGGAATAAAATGATGAGCAATACACCAAGATTAAGATTCCCAGAGTATAATGGGGAATGGAAAGAGAAAAACTTTTATGAAGTTTTTGATATTTTACAAAACAATACTTTCTCAAGAGATCAGCTTAACAATGAAAACGGAATTGTTAGAAATATACATTATGGTGATGTTCTAATCAAATATGGTGATTATATTGATTGCCAGAAAGAAGAACTCCCGTTTATTAATTTAGAGAATAATCTTTCAAAATATAAAGATACGAGTTATGTAAAAAATGGCGATATTATAATTGCCGATACTGCAGAAGATTATACAGCTGGAAAAGTTACTGAAATTTGCAATGTAAAAGATTATAAGATTTTATCAGGATTACATACTTTTTTATGTCGACCAAAGTTTGAATTTGCATCGAAATTTCTTGGTTATAAACTGAATTCTGGCTCTTATCATAATCAAATTGCACCGCTTGTTGCTGGAACAAAAGTTTGCTCAATAAATAGAAAAGCAATCGGTGAAACAACAATTACATATCCATCAAAAGCTGAACAACAAAAAATCGCAGATTTCCTTTCAAATGTAGATTCAATAATCACAGCAGAAACAAAGATTCTAAACACCCTGCAAAAAAAGAAAAAAGCATTAATGCAAAAACTTTTCACCCAGCAACTCCGCTTCAAATCCGATGACGGCACAGATTTCCCTGCATGGGAAGAAAAGAAATTTTCTGAAGTTTTCATTTATCATCAAACGAATACTTTTTCAAGAAATATGTTAAATTATGAAGAAGGCGATACTTATAATATTCATTATGGTGATATTTTAGTAAAGTTTGGTTCGTATATTGATTTTGATAATTCCAAAATACCATTTATAAATTCTGATGTAACATTAAACAAATTTGTTTCGGATAGTTTCTTAAAAGACGGTGATATAATTATTGCCGATACCGCTGAAGATGAAAGTGCTGGAAAAGTAAGTGAGGTTTATAATATAAATAATAAAAAAGCTCTTTCTGGTCTTCATACAATACTATGTCGTCCTAAACAAATATTTGCTTCAAAATATCTAGGATATTTTATGAATTCTAATGTGTATCATAAACAAATAGTTAAATTATTAGTTGGAACAAAAGTGTTATCTATTAATAAAAGTGTAATTGCAGATACAATTATTCAGATTCCATGTCTCGCAGAACAACAAAAAATTGCCGACTGTCTTTCTAGTTTGGATTCATTAATCCAAAATCAACAAAAAGTAGTAACCACCTGGCAGCAACGCAAAAAAGCTCTGCTGCAGCAGATGTTTGTATAAGGTAATCAAAATGGAGAATTATTTTTGTAAAAGAAATAAAAGAATAATAAAAAAAATTTATAGGCAATCTCAGATTAAGAAGTCCCGGAAATATAAGGCAAGAATGAAAAGTAAAAGTCTTGATAGTAGTTATTACAAAAGACGATTTAAGGAAATAGCAAAAGAAATACATTCTAAAATTATATACGAACCTGGTGAAACTATAATTATAATTAATTCGGAATTTGGATTAGAGGATATAAATTATAGAGATTATTATTTTGATATTTCGAAAAAAATTCTCAATTCGAGAAAGAATCACTTGATATTAGATATTCGACAATGTAAAAGAATATGGCCTTCTGCAATAACATTTTTATGTTCATTAAAACAATGGGCAGAAATAAATAATAAGTATTCTTCTTTGTTGAATATAGCCTCAACGGATTCTTCTTATGAAAATGTTAATATATATTTAAATAAATGTGGTTTTTATAGATATGTAGGCAGACAAGGAAATTTACAATTTCAAAACCAGATGAGCAATGATATCTTAAAGATTCAACGAGAAAAGGACAAATACCTTGTAGAAGTTAGAGAAGATGAAATTATTGCTTTATTGCGGCAACATACTATGTTTTCTGCTGATCAACTTGAATTATTTAATAGTATAATACTTACAGAAACCTTCAATAATGTACTTGAACATGGTATTGTTAATAAAGACGAAGGTTGGTGGGTATTAGCTCAAGTTCACAAACATCATGGATTTATTTCACTTTGTATTGCAGATAATGGCATTGGATTTGTTAATACATTACAAAATGGTCCTCAATCTAAAGATATTAAAAAGCTTAATTACCCAGAAGGAGATTTAATAAAATATGCTTTTACTGAAAATGTTAGTGGAGCAAGTAATGCTACTCCGACTACAAAAAAATCTAAAGCAAATAGGGGAGCACGGAGAGGTAATGGCTTAGGAAGAATAAAAGAAACATGTAAAAATTTGGAAATGGAGTTTTCAATTATTTCACATAAGGGGTACTGTAATGTAGATATAAGTGATAATATAACAACAATAAATTTTGATGAAATTATTTTTGGAGGAACTATGTATTCCTTTATCATTCCAATGAATAGGAGGCCAGCATGGCAGATATAAAAGTTGCAGATTTTTGCAAAAGATTAACAAATCGAAATAAGTCTCAGGGAGATGGAGAGCATACTGCTGAAGAATTCAGAAACTCGTTTATGTCTCAATGCCTTAAAGAAGATTTTTGGGCTGGGAGAGAAATTATAACATTTGATTTTTCAGATGTTATAAAAATAGGGCCTTCTTTTGCAAATGAAGCATTTGCTTTTTTTATGGGCAAATTTAATGTGGATAAAAAGAAATTTAATGAGCATATAAAATTCAAAAATATTAGCCGTGTTCAGAATTTAATCATTCAACAAGAATTAGATTCGGGGTATTCAAAATGAAAAAAAGAAAATGGATTTCAGCATTAATTGTTTATCTTGTTCTTCTGTTTATTCTTACAGTTTTAATATTTATATTAATGAATAATACTTCTTCGCCAATAGATATAAACTGGGTTAGAAACTATTACAATATCGTTAGTTCGATAATATCCTCAATTGTAGGGATAACCGGTATTATTCTTGGTTTGTTTTATTATTTTGATAAAGAGCGTAGAAGTAAAACCCATATTCTGAAAAAAGAAA
>JAZSJM010000025.1:0-3382 GCA_045534325.1 Treponema sp.
GGATACGGTGTAGAAGGTGTAAACTGGGTACGTGATCCAAAAACTGGTGCTCCAACAAAAGACGGTGTTCCTGATAAGAACTTAGCTTACTCTAAACCAAAAATGCAGCCACTTACACAGCTCCGCAACATGGTTTACTACAACTCTGATATGGAACTTATGGCTCGCTATCCAACATATACAACTGCAGTTTCAAAGAAAGAACTTTCTTCATTGAAAGCTCTCCGCACAATGCAGTCTAAACCATGGACACCTGTAATTGGTGCTTCTCTTCTCCCTCTTCCAGATGCTGACTTACAGCGTTTCTATGAACAGGGTGTAGTTGAATTCATGACTGGAAAACGCCAGCTTACAAAAGCTAACTGGGACGCTTGGTTAGCAGAATTCAATAACATGGGTGGAAAAGCTTGGGAACAGGCTGGTATTGCTAAGATGAAGGAAATGAACCTTCTTTACTAGTAATATAAATTAATCCATGAAAGACGGTAGAAATACCGTCTTTTTTTTTGTTTAAATTTGATTTATATTTTTATTATGAAAAACACATTAAATAATGAACTGGCGGTCTGCGGATTTGAAGCAGTTAAAGCCCTTGCAAAAGAAAATCCTCAAAAAATAAAAAGATTTTTTTATACAGAAGAGAGAATGAAGTATTTTGGTGACCTCTGTAAATCTCTTGCCAAAAGAAAAGTACCATACAATAAGGTGAAAACTGAAACTGAATTAGAAAAGGTATGCGGAAGTGTACATCATCAGGGTGTTGTTGCGATGATAGAGCAGCCTAAAATTCAACCTTTGGACAGTGATATTACAGCAGGGTGGGTACATAATAAAGAATCTGCTCTTCTTTTGGATAGAGTTGGAAATGCAAATAATTTAGGTGCAATAGTTAGAAGTGCTGCTTTTTTTGGTGTAAAAAATATTATTATTCCATTAGACGAAGCTCAAAGTTCAATAACTACAAGTTCTTATCGTGTTGCTCAGGGGGGCATGGAGTACGTAAATATTTATTCTGTTAAGTCAATTAGTCGTCTGCTTGAAGCAATGAAAGGTAAAATGGTTCGTTTTGGAACTGATGTAAATGCTAAGCAAACTGTAAACAAAATTAAGGAATTATCAAAAGGAAAAGGTTCATTAATAGTTTTGGGAAATGAAGAAAACGGAATATCGAAAATTGTAAAAGAAAATTGTGATGAATTAATTATTATTCCATTTACGGATTCTAGTAATGAAAAAACTGAAAGACCAATTGAAAGTCTTAATGTTGCTCAAGCCGCAGCCATAGTTTTATATGAAATGAGAAAATAAAAAGGGCTGTCAGCCGAAGTTGACAACCCTGATTTGTTTTATCTGTTCATTTCTGATTGTTTACCTTTTGTGTGATGGGCTTTTATTATTGATTCAATTTCATTAAAGTCAGAAACAGGTAAATCACCAAAGATAGTATTTTTAGTGGCGCATGTGGCGTTGCCGAATTCTACTGCTTTTTGTGCATCATCGTATTTTAGTAATCCAAATAATACACCAGCACAGTAGGCGTCTCCGGAACCAATCCTATCTACTACATCAATTTCTTTGTAAGGTTCTTCACGATAGAATGTATCAAGGCGTTTAAGGTATACAGTTGAGCCAAATGAATGAACTTTAGGGCTGATTACTTCGCGCTGAGATGTTGCAATAAGCTGAATGTTTGGGTAATCATGGCAGAATTCTCGATGCATATCTTCTAGAGTTCCAGTTTTCTGGAACATTCGTCTACAACTTTCTTCAGAAATAAAAAGAACATCGACATAAGGTAAAATAAGTTTTATTGTGTTGCGAGCAGTTTCTTCATCCCAAAGATTTGCACGATAGTTTACATCAAATGCAATCTGAGCCCCGGCATTTTTAAATTTTTTAATCATATCTATTGCTAGGTTTCGTGTTGCCTCACTTAGTGCAAGTGTAATGCCAGAAGTATAAAACATTCTTGTCTTTCCATAGATGTCTTCTGGAATTTCAGAAGGTTTAATTTTTGTAATTGAAGAATTTTTTCTATCATATACAACTGTAGGTTTACGAGGATAAGCACCGTTTTCGTAGTAATAAATTCCAACACGAGCTTCTGGAGAGTCATCAAAAATAATAAAGTCATCGCTGACAGAAGAAGAACGAATTCTGTTTTTTATAAAAGTTCCAAGCTGATTTTTTGGAAGACGGGTAATAATACCAGAACGACAACCAAGCAGTGAAACTCCGCAGGCAACATTTAATTCTGCACCGCCTGCATGCTTTTTAAAAGAATCACTTTTACTGATAAGTTCATTTACCCCTGGAGACAATCGGAGCATGGTTTCTCCAAAAGTTATTAAATCAAATTCTTTTTGTTCATAAAAAGCATCTTTTGCCATAAAAAACCTCTAAACTTATTTTAATGATTAAAAGATAGTGGAACAAGGGGAAAAGCTGTTTTTTAATCCATACATTTTGATTTATGGACTTATAATCATCTATCAATTATACTTATAGTATGGCAAAAAGAGAAAATAAGAATAATAATCAGACAGGACTTGCACTTGCATGTTGGATTCTTGGTTTTTTAATCCTTTTAATTGTATTTTTAATTAAGCAGGATGATATTTATTCAAATTTAAAAACAACAAGATTTTTTGAAAGATTATTTGGTAAAACTCCGCAGTTTATTGAAAAGCATGAGATTAAAGAAAAACCACCGGTAGAAGAAAAAGAAACAATTATAACTTTAAAAACAGAAGATAAAAAAACTGAACAAACCTCTGAGCAGATTAAAAAAAGTGAACAGGAAATTTTACAGCAATCAGTAAAAGAAGAATTAGAGAAGAAATCTGCTGACACTGATAATCAGAAATCCACAAAAACAGAACCAGCAAAAACTACAGCGGATAAAAATACTAGTGAATCCAGACAAAAATCTGAAACAAAAACTATTACAACAGTGAATCAAAAACTATATTTTGTTTATATTGGGGAAGATGGTACATTAAGCAGAAAAATGATAATTAGAGCTGTTGAAAAAAATGATTCACCTCTTGTAACGAATATAAATCTGTTGTTAAAGGGGCCTAATTCTTCTGAGGCGTCAAAAGGATACAGAAGTCTTATTCCTGAAGGAACGAGGCTTTTGTCAGCTTCTGTGCGTGATGGAACTGCATATTTAAATTTTAATGAACAGTTTGAGTTTAATACTATAGGAATGGACGGATATCACTCGCAGCTAATGCAGATAGTTTATACAGCGACAGAATTTTCAACTGTAAACAGTGTTCAGTTTTTGATTGAAGGACAGAAAAAAGAATATTTAGGTAGTGAGGGAATTTGGATAGGAAGTCCGCTTTCCCGTTCAAGTTTTTAAAAAATCAGCAAA
>JAZSJM010000280.1:0-3485 GCA_045534325.1 Treponema sp.
GTCAGCCATTGTTTCTACAATTGCCAGTTCAAATCCTGCTTTTTCAGCAAGAATTGCCGCTTCTTTGTATGTTTCGTATGCTTCATCAAAGGTAAGGTTTCCCATTGGTTCTAACAGGCGACCAATCTGTGAAGTATCCCATCCGATGTAGTGAGGAGTTGTATTTCCGTCTGCTTCGATTTCTGCAACAGCTTCTTTCATTACTTTTGCAGCCGCATCTATATACTGCTTTGTATCATAGCGTGCATTGGATAATTTTAATGGAAGGGCACCAAATGTATTTGCAGTAAGGATATTTGCACCTGCTTTAAGATATTGTTTGTGAATATCTTTTATTACAGATGGATGTTCAATCGTTACATCTTCAGGAATGTCGTAGTCAGTTATTCCTGAACGTTGAATCATCGTACCCATGCCCCCGTCCATAAAAAGTGGCAGGTGCTGAGAAATCTGGTTTTGTAAAAAATCACGGAAACTCTGTTTCATGGTTAATGATGATAATATAAAAAAAAGAAAAAGAAATCAATTACCTAGTAGATAGGTAGGAAAACTGTGTAATAAAGGCGCATATCTGAAAGAGGAAAAAAACTTAGCCTCGATCGTCGCGAGCGCCCTCGACGAGCAAGAGCGGGTAAGACAGAAAATTGTGCTCTAAAATCCTAAAAAAGTTATTTTTTATATTTAATGTTTATGATAGATTTTAATTGTGCTTAATTTTTTAAGTATTGTTTAATTTGGAGAAAAAAATGAAAGAACTTTCGCAGTTAATGGGATTTAGACCTGGAATAAAGGTTGTAGATGCTACTTTGAGAGACGGTGGTCTTGTAAATGATTTTTATTTTCCTCAGGGGTTTGCTAAAGCCCTTTACGAAACAAATGTAAAAGCTGGCGTAGACTATATGGAAGTCGGCTATAAGGCCGATAAAGAGATGTTTGATGTTTCTAAATTTGGGCCTAGTAAATTTTCAGATGAAGATTATATAAGAAGTTTTGTAGGCGATAACAATACAGACTTAAAAATTGCTGTAATGGCCGATGTAGGAAGATGTAATTACAAGAATGATATTATAAAAAAATCTGACAGCGCAATTGATTTAATCCGTGTTGCAACTTATTTACATCAGATTCCTGGGGCAGTCGAAATGATTGAAGACTCTAAAAACAAAGGGTATGAAGTCAGTTGCAATATCATGGCAATTTCAAATTCTCAGGAAAGTGATATACAGGTGGCTCTTGATTTGCTTGGAAAATCTCCTGTTGATGTTGTTTACATCGTTGATTCTTACGGGGCAATTTATCCTGAGCAGATGGCTCGTATTGCTGATTTGTACGGAAACTTTGCTGCAAAATATGGAAAAAAACTGGGAATCCATGCCCACGACAATCAGAAAATGGCCTTTGCAAATACCGTTGAATGTGTTGGAGACGGAGTTGATTATCTGGATGCAACTTACAACAGTATGGGGCGAGGTGCGGGAAACTGTGCTATTGAACAGCTTATAGGATTTTTGCATAACCCAAAGTACAACCTTTATCCGATTTTGCAGTTTATCGACGAGCATATGAATCCTCTTAAAGAAAGCGGCGTACGCTGGGGATATGACATTCAGTATATGCTTACAGGTCTTTTAAATCAGCATCCAAGAACGGCGATTGCTTTTACAAAAGAGAAAAGAAAGGATTTTGCTGAGTTTTACAAGGAAATTACCAGTCAGGAATAACTATTTATGGTGAGTTTGTCTATGGTTGATGAAAAATCAGTCAGAGAAGGGTACAAAAAATTAACCTTATCTCTTATAGAAAAACGACTTACAATTTCTACAATGGAAAGTTGCACTGGCGGGCAGATTGCTTCCCTTATAACTGATACAGATGGTGCGTCCAATGTTTTAAGGGGAGCTTTTGTTACTTACTGCGACGAAGCAAAAGTCTTAAACGGTGTTTCAAAAAAGATAATTGAAGAGGCAGGTGTTTATTCAAAAGAAACTGCTGAACAAATGGCATTTTCCTGTAAAAAATTCTATAAGGCTGACATTGGAATCGGCATAACGGGAATCATGTCCACAAAAAAACAGGGAACTGTTTACTTTGCCGTGTGCTCGGACAAAAAAAACATTTCCTTAAAAGTTGAGATTCCTTCTTTTGATAATCGCTTGTCCTATAAGCTTTTTACGGCTCAGAAAATTCTTGATGCCGTAAATGAAGTTTTATCTGTTTACGGCTGAAATAATTGAATCGATGTTTTTTAATATTGCGAGCGCGATTTCTGGCTTGTTCATCGTATAAATGTGAATTCCCCGAACCCCATTTGAAATCATGTCGATTATCTGATCTGTTGCATAGGCAATTCCTGCCTGCTTAATTGCCAGAGGATCGTCCTTAAATCTGTCGCAGAAAGACAGAAGTTTGCGGGGAATGTATGCGTTTGATAAATCAATCATCCGGTTTACCTGATTTGCATTTGTTATCGGCATTATTCCTGCAAGAACAGGCACACGGATTCCTGCTGTCTGAAGCCGATATAAAAATGAATAGAGCATGTCATTATCAAAAATCATCTGTGTAGTTAAAAAATCAACACCGGCTTCAACTTTGTATTTTAAGTTTTCTATATCTGTATCACGGTTTGTACTTTCTGGATGACCTTCTGGGTAGCAGGCGCCGCCTACGCAAAATCCCTGCTCTTTTAAAAGAGGAACTAAATCTGAGGCATGAAAAAGTCCTGATGGAAATAAGTTCTCGCCCTCAAAAGCATCTTTTGGAAGGTCTCCACGAAGTGCAAGTACATTTTCAATTCCTTTTGATTTTAAATCGCTGATTGTTTCTATTATTTTGTCTTTTGATGAACGTACACATGTAAGATGTGCTAAAGAAGTAATTCCAGATTTTTCGATTGTTTTTGCAAGCTCTGATGTATTTGTTTGTGTTGTGCCTCCTGCTCCGTAGGTGATTGAAATAAAATCAGGGGAAACTGAACACAATTTTATTGCAGTATCTTTAACAGATTCAAAACTTTCCTGTTTTTTTGGTGGAAAGATTTCAAAAGATAATGTTACTTTTTTTGAATTGAGAATTTCACTTATTTTCATGTTTTTTAATCTATCACAAAACAAAAGTGTAGGGAACTGCAAAAGAATTAAAACTGGTTTTCTTCTAAATTTCGTAAAACAGCAGAATCGGATTTTATATGAAGGTTTTTTTCGTTTGAAGGAAGAACCAGCCCTTTTGGTCCGTTTTTAGCGCGTCTTAAATATTTTACATGGGTGTAGTAAAGGTCAGCCTCTCCGTTTTTTCTTGCTTTTGAATAGTGAACTGCAAGATTACCTGCAATAATCATTATTTCAAGAGGAACTGTTTTATTTTTTTTTGCTTTTATAAAAACATATCCTCCTGCATAATCTCTTGTGTGGAACCATAAATCATCACCTTTTACATAGTGCCGCAAAAGTTCATCATTTTCGTTTGCATCCCGCCCTACAAGAATA
>JAZSJM010000002.1:0-2220 GCA_045534325.1 Treponema sp.
GGTGTGCCATTTCGATTGCTTCAAGAGTTTCTGTGAGAGAGCCAATCTGATTTACCTTGATAAGGATTGCGTTTCCGGCTCCCATTTTGATTCCTTTTTCAAGGAATTTAACGTTTGTTACAAAAAGGTCGTCTCCAACGAGCTGGCATCTTCCACCGATTCGCTCTGTGAGTTTTTTCCAGCCTTCCCAGTCGTTTTCGTCAAGACCGTCTTCAATTGAATCAATCGGATATTTTGTAATCAGCTCTTCAAGGTAAGCAATCTGCTCGTCGTCAGAGAGGCACTTTCCGTTCGGGTCTTTTGGAGTTCCGTTTGAAAGCTCCTTGTAGTTGTAGTAGAATTTTCCGTCTTTTTCTACGCTGAATTCAGAAGCGGCACAGTCCATGGCGATTTTTACATCCTCGCCAGGTTTGTAGCCTGCGTCTTTGATTGCCTGAACGATTGAGTCCAGGGCATCATTAATTCCGTCGAATTTTGGTGCGAATCCGCCTTCATCGCCTACAGCAGTTGAAAGTCCGCGACATTTGAGCAATTTTGCAAGAGCGTGGAAAACTTCTGCTCCCATTCTGATTGCTTCTTTTTCTGATTTTGCACCCACAGGGCGAATCATGAATTCCTGGAAGGCAATCGGAGCGTCTGAGTGAGCACCGCCGTTGATGATGTTCATCATCGGAACAGGAAGAACATGTGCGTTTGCGCCGCCGATGTAGCGGTAGAGAGGAATGTTAAGGGCCTTTGCCGCGGCCTGAGCCGTTGCCAGAGAAACGCCAAGAATTGCATTTGCACCAAGTTTTGATTTTGTCGCCGTTCCGTCCAGAGCCAGCATCTTCATATCGATTGCGCGCTGCTCAAAAACGTTCTCGCCTTTGAGAGCCGGTGCGATGATTTTGTTTACGTTTTCAACGGCTTTAAGAACGCCCTTTCCGCCGTATCGTTTTTTGTCTCCATCGCGAAGCTCAAGGGCTTCGTTTTCGCCGGTTGAAGCTCCAGAAGGAACTGCAGCACGTCCGAGAACGCCGTTTTCAAGGATTACATCCACTTCGACAGTAGGATTTCCACGGGAATCGATGATTTCACGACCGATTACATTTTCAATTTTTACTGAATTAAGCATAATGCCTCCAAAAAGTCCGCCTTAGCGGTGTTGTGCCATTTAGGCAATGTTTTAGAAAAAGATAGGAAGAAGATAGACCCTGACTGAGGTCATATATTTATGCAATTTACAGGGGCAGGGTTTATCTTCATAACATGACTGATTGTGGCTAATAAGTCGTGTTAGTTATTGCTAACAAGATTAGGATAGAGATTTCCCTTTTTTGTGTCAACAGGAGGATTTATATAAAAGGGTAAAAGTGCTTTTCAGTGAAGTTCTAGCCATTGAAAAACATCGTAAAACCCATTATTCTAACTGAAAGACTGGAACGATGTCTTATAAGGAAATGACTGTCTGCAAATTTACTGTTGACAGGAAACTTGCAGAGCGACTGAATCAGGGATTTTAACAAATGTACCTTGATCAGGCGCATTGTGGCTAATAAGTTTTTCCCTTCTGATTCGTTCTCCATTCAAAATTAATTTCTCATCTTAATTGTAAGGAGCAATTCATGACTTACACTGCAGAAGTGGAACACATGTGTCCTTTGGCTAAAGGCGCATATCATGGTCCTGCCCCAATCCCTGAAGAGGGAGAGTGGGTTCAGGTAAAAAAAATTGAAGATGTATCGGGATTTACCCACGGTATCGGTTGGTGTGCACCTCAGCAGGGCGCATGCAAACTTTCATTGAACGTTAAAAACGGAATTATTGAAGAGGCTCTTGTAGAAACAATCGGTTGTTCAGGTATGACTCACTCAGCTGCTATGGCTAGTGAAATCCTTATCGGAAAAACCCTTCTTGAAGCATTGAATACAGACCTCGTTTGTGACGCAATCAACACTGCTATGCGTGAGCTTTTCATGCAGATTGTTTACGGACGCACTCAGTCGGCTTATTCAAAAGATGGTCTAAAAGTTGGCGCTTCTCTTGAAGATCTGGGGAAAAACCTCCGCTCTCAGGTTGGTACTATGTTTGCTACACGCAAAACAGGTCCACGCTACCTGGAAATGACAGAAGGCTATGTAGAAACAATGGCTGTTGATAAGAAGTCGGATCGTAGCCATGTCGTTCTGTGGGCCAAGGAGATGGCCATTAGTATTGTCTTCCTAAGACCGCTTGGCCTCC
>JAZSJM010000095.1:0-4830 GCA_045534325.1 Treponema sp.
CATGGCTACGATCCGACTTCAAAAACAACGATAACGACAACTTACAGAATAGGACGGAAATCGAATGTCGGCGGAGAGCAGAAAGATTAACGAGTTTTTCAGGAACGCAAGAAAATCAGAAGTGGATAAAATCCTTTCTGACATAATTTTCACTGACAGACAAAATGAAATCTTCATAAAGTTCTACATAAAGAAAAACGACATCAATTTCATAGCCGACAGCCTAAGCACTTCATCAGACACGGTAAACAAGGAACTCCGAAAAATACGAATGAAGCTCATCCCCGTGCTTCTTGCCCTCTGATTGATTACAGTTTTATTACAGAAACTTTCAGAAAACCTTACCGAAAAATTACAGAACACCCCTCTTTCTCAATGCTATCCTTAAATCATGGAAACAAGGGTAGCGGCAATCAATTTTATCAAGTCTCTTTCTGAATCCGACAGGGAGAAAATCAAGACAATGCTCTCACACGGCATTTTATGCGGCGCTGACTATGCACGGCAGAATGAGCTAGACCCGCAGACTTTCTCGGAAGAACTCAGATCAGTTTTCGGGGGCAAATGATGAACGGTTACAATCCCATGCTTGACTATCAGAGAAACAGGCTGCTTGCACAGCAAGCGGCGATTCAAGCAGAGCTGAATAATCTTAATCAGTTGAGTCAGATGAATCCTCAGCAAGCCCCGCAGAACCCATTGCAAACGCAGTATTTTGCAAAAGAAGTTGGCGGATTTGACGAGACAAAGCGGATTATCCCGAATCCCAGCGAGATTTACATTTTCCTTGACAGCGCGAACGGAAAAATCTATCTCAAACAGATGAACTCCGAGACGGGAAAATCGGACTATCTTTTTTATAATCTCGATACGAGCGAGAAGAACATACAGAAAGACCCGCTTGCGCTCATAGACGAGAGGCTTTCAAAAATCGAATCACAGATAGGGGGATTGTATGAATCCGTTTCAGGCAATGAGCAAATTCAAGCAGTTCAGCCAGAACCCTGTGGGAACTCTGACGGACGACTTCATTCAAAACCAGTACGACCAGATGAGACGGCAGAACCCGCAGAAGTTCGAGCAGGTGAAGCAGATGTTAAGCGGAAAGAGCGGAAACCAGCTCCTTGAAATGGCCAACAATATGGCGGCAGAGCGTGGAACTACGCTCAACGAGATTGCGGCCCAGTTCGGAATGAAAATGTAGTGCTGTCAGCACGAAAGCAAAATCTTAGAAAAGGAGGAAAAAGCGAATGGCAACCATTGACACAAACGGAAGCGGAATCTCCCTCGGAGGAGACGGCTTCGGCGGAAACAGCAATGTGCTGATGTTCTTGATTTTTGCGATGATGTTCGGCGGAAACGGATTCTTTGGGCGTGGCGGTTATCAGCCGCAGTATGCCACACAGGATTTCGTTCAGAACGGTTTCAACTTCAACGACCTTCAAGACCAGAACCGTGACCTTATGAACGCAATCACAGGCGGAACGGCTCAGTCTGTCGCAGCTGCAAACCAGGTCTACCACGACATTGATCGCACAATCAACGACAAGTACGGTGAGCTTCAGCGTGATGCCGGCGCAATCGCCGTATCACAGGCACAGTCTCTGTCAAACCAGAACGAATGTTGCTGCAAGACGCTCCGGGCAATCGACAGCGTGAACTATAACAGTGCACTCAACACCGCCGCTATCCAGAAGACAATCGTTGAAGAGGCTCAGAAAAACCGTGATTTGATTACTGGCAACCGCATGGCGGATATGCAGAATCAGATTAACCGTCTCGAACTCGCGCAGGCTATGAACGGTGTAGTAAAATACCCTGCCTCAATGGCCTACAATGCGGGTACAAGCCCTTTCTGCAACTGCGGAAACGGCTGTAACTTCGGTTACTCGGCATAATCGGCAAAAAACGCTGATTTAATGCCTGATTTTGCAGAAAAACTGCAAAAAACGGCTCTATTTTCCCTTAAAGGTGACTATTTCCGCCAGTATTGGCGTTGACATACAAAGGGAAAAGACAATCCTCTCCGTCTTTTCCCTTTTTCTTTTTGAGAGGTATACAGAATGGCTTGTAACTGTAAGATTTACCCGATTAAGATTCGGGCGACAAGTATAGCCGTTGCCACGGACACTACAACGCTGACTATTCCTGCAACACCTGCACTTGTCGGCGGCAACATCTACGACATCGGGCTTTTCTCCCCGATACCAGACGGAACGAACGGAACGCAGGTCGAGGTAGCGAACGGCGGCACTGACCCGATTCCAATGTACATCGAGAACGGCAACTATTACCGCCCGCGCCCGCTCCTTGCCCGAACAGTGCTTGAAGCACAGTATTTCTCTGACCCGCCGCATTTCGTCCTTCTAAAAGTCAAGGGCGTCTGCCAGTGCCAGAAGTAAGGGGGGCGTATGGAAACGATCAACCTCAATGCACAGACAGAAGAGGGGCAGGTAATGTCTGAGAAAGTGAAGTCTCTTTATGCCCATGCCTCAAAAGTTCTTGGGGTACATTGCACCCTGAACAAAATGGCTATGGCTGCCACACAGTCGCTCGGCTACAACGGCTTCAAGAGGTGGCACAGGTGCAACAGCAAGTGTCTTTTCGACAGCGGAATAAAACTTGCGAACGCACTTTATGACAAATTCAGAATCAAGGCGGAATTCAGCGAGTATGAACTGTCGTACGAGCCGAAAAGCCTTGAAGAACACCTGCGCTCATGGGAAAAGGCACTCCTTGACGGAATCCAGGAACTCGGAACGGTGCAGAAAGAATACTGCGAGCTTTCGGGCATGAGGAGCGAGGTCTTGGACTGCTCACTTTCCACGCTGACACATGACTATGAGAAAGTCGGGCGGTATCTCAAAAGATTCTCTGAATCTGACTGGCTTGCGCTTGATATGCACATCGTTGACGACAGGCTGCATGACAAGTACAAGGAAAAGGAAGAGGGGTATTCGGGCTTATGGAACAGCATGATGAATTACGGTTTCGGGAAGAAGTAAAGTCTGACTTTGATTCGGCGCTTGAAAAAATAAATTTTTCCGCCTATAATCCTAACTCTGCGGAATTTACTAACGCCCTCAGAATAGGTCTCATGTGGCACTTGCTCTGTGAGCTTGACGGTTGCGAAATGGCAGAACCGGAAACAAAAAAGACAGATGATGAGATTGCCGATGAGATTATGGGGGCGAAAAAGTATTTTCAGCGTTACATAGATTCGGGCGACATGAATTTCAAGGAAATGGCTTCCGATGAGTTGAGGCACGCCGAAATCCTCCTGAAAAAAGCAAATTCAAGGCTTCCTACAGGCGATGAGAAAACACGGCTGAAAGGCTATGAGGCAGAAATTGCTGAAATCCGGGGGAAACTGTGACGGACGAAAGTTTTATGTTTTTCCTGATTCTGTTTATGCTTTTAGCAAGCGACAAGGATTGATTAAATCCGCTCCAAAAGGGGCGGATTTTTACAGTTCTTTGTAAACACCACGGACACGGCCCATAATCATAAGGTTTTCGCTTTCTATAGGTTCTTCCCGAATCGGGTATCTGGGATTGTCTGAAATGATAATCCACTTCTTATAGTCTTTTTCTATCCTTTTTACGAAAACATCTCCGTCTCGCTGTATGGCATAGACCCCTTCACCGTCATAGCCCAGCTTGTCACAGGCAACCAAATCACCACGGCTCAAAGTCGGCTCCATGCTGTCACCCTCAACATAAAAGATTATCATATTTTCCCTGTAGGGCTTTAAGTTCTGCGGGATTTCCATGAATCCGTCAATCTCTGTCACATCTGAGACCAGCTGCCCTTGCCCTGCGGATAATTTCTGACGCATAATCGGGATGAAATATCTGTTGCCTTTTTCAAGTTCCTTCTCTTCTTTTTCTGTCGCTATGCCGTTAATAAGATAATCCTTGCTGACGCCGAGTATTTCCGCCATCTGCTCCACTTTCTCCAGAGGGGGAAGGTTTTTCTGTGATTTCTTAACAATGAGCGTCCTCTCGTTGTAGCCGATTCGCTCTGAAAGCTCATTGAATTTCACCTGCTTTTCCTTGCAGAGTTTTTTCACCCTTTCCCAAAATGAGGTAACATTGTCAATGTAAAGGTTTTTGTAAAAGTTATTCATAACCGAATTATCGGAGTAAATAATAATTATAATAACAAAAATATACAATATATTATTATGATAATAATAAAAGTTTATGAAATATCATAATTATTTTACAAAAAGTTTATGAAAATAGTTGACAAATTATGATAAAGGGGCTAATATCTGAATTATCAGAAAGAGCAATGACATTTTGCTGTGTTGTGCCATTGCTTTTTTGCATTGGGCTTCTTATGAAGTTTAAAGGCGGCTTACAACACAGCAGTAAGCCGCCTTTTTTTTCGAGGTGATTATGAAAACAGATTTGAAACTTGCTGGAAAACGAGAGGTTGCTGAACAAATTGCCGAGATGTTCGGCATCTGCATCACGCAAAGAGAGGCTGACAGGTTTCTTGACGCTCTGGCCAAGATTATCAAGGAGTTGGAAAAATGAAAGAGCGTAAAATCACGGCAGAGCAGTTCGCAAAACTGATTGATTCAATCTGCGGTGAGATTCAGCTTAAAGAGTTCATGCAGGTTTTCAAGGGAGAAAAGAAATGCCAGTCGAAGAAATGATAAAAGAATACAATTTGCAGGGGCAGATTAAAGAAGAGGCGGAGAAAAAACAGCGGGAGATTTTTGAGAAAATCATAGCCGCAAAAGATAAGGACTGGGATTCGATTTCCGTACAGCAGGCCGCCTTGAAATCGGGAATTTCAGCCCCTACGATTTACCGCTGG
>JAZSJM010000236.1:0-3650 GCA_045534325.1 Treponema sp.
TCTTCTTACAGGATATTCAGCTTACCCTCGTGCAATCAACTTTAAGCGTTTCCGCGAAATTGCTGATAAGTGCGGAGCTGTACTTATGGTTGATATGGCACATTTTGCTGGTCTTGTTGCAGGAAAAGTTTTTCAGGGTGATTATGATCCTGTAAAATGGGCAGATATTGTAACAACAACAACTCACAAAACACTTCGCGGACCACGTGGAGCCATGATTTTGTGCAAAAAGGAATTTGCAGACTATGTAAATAAAGGCTGTCCTATGGTTTTAGGAGGACCTCTTCCTCATGTAATGGCTGCAAAGGCTTTGGCATTTAAAGAAGCTAATTCAAAAGAATATAAGGAATATGCACAGCAGGTTGTTAAAAATGCTCAGGCTCTTGCAAAAGAACTGGAATGCTTAAATGTTCCTCTTCAGACAGGTGGAACAGATAACCACCTTATGCTTGCAAATGTTTACGAAGCATACGGATTAACTGGAAAACAGGCTGAGGCAGCACTTTTTCAGGCTGGTGTTACAGTAAACGCAAATGCACTTCCATATGATAAAAATGGTGCATGGTATACTTCAGGTCTTCGTCTTGGAACTCCTGCCCTTACAACACTTGGCATGAAAGAAGGAGAAATGAAAGAAGTTGCCGCAATAATCGACCTTGTTCTTAAGGGAACAAAACCTGGTGTTACAAAAGATGGAAAACCAGCAAAACTTAAGATTGAACTTGATGAAGGTGTAAAAGCGAAGGCTTCAGAACGTGTTCAGGCACTTTTGAGTAAATTTGTTCTCTATCCTGAACTTGATTTGAATTTCTTAAAAGAAAACTTCTGTAAATAGTAAACAAATTTTTTCTTATAAAAATCCCGGTTGCCTGCTGAAGTGTCCAATAATTGGTGTACACTTTATTGCCTGCAGCCGGGATTTTTTTTATGGAATTACAAACATTTTTTTTAAATGACTATTAACTGTTTTTTTACTATATTATTAAGCATGGTAAAAGCAGAAATAACTGATAAGCAATTGTTAAACCATCTTGATTCAATTCATAAAGATGAAATGACTATCTTTGTTATGGCAGATGGACAGATTCGTGGAGCATTTTTAAATGGAACCCGTCTTGTAAATCAGATGAGGGCAAATCATCATCTTGGAATTTTAGAAACTTATATTTTAGGACAGGCAGAACTTTGTGCGGCATTGATGATTCCTACCATGAAAGGACGGGAACATGTAACCCTTCATTATGAAACAAATGGACCTGCCGTTGGATTTGGTGTTGAAGCAGATTCCACCGGATATGTTCGCGGTCATCTTTTACAAAATCCTATTCCTATTGAAAAGCCTCTTGAAAATTGGGATTTGTCTCCATTTTTTGGAGAAGGAACTCTTACTGTCAGCCGTATGGGTGAGGGAATGAAAACTCCTCAAGTCGGAATGACTTCTGTTCTTTATAAAAACATTGCAATGGATTTATCTCATTATTTTGCTCAGAGTGAACAGATTCATACTGCTTTCAATACAAGTATTCAGTTTGATGGTAGTGGAAGAGTGATTGGAGCTGGAGGGATGTTTTTACAGGTAATGCCGAAAGCAGGGGGTAAATCACTTTTAAAAACCGAACAGGTTGAAAATGAAGGTGAAGACCGCGATGAGGAAAGTGAAAAATTACTTATAAAGGTCGAAAATGCATTTAAAGCCATGCCTTCTATCGGTAAGTGGTTTGCTGATGGTGGAGATATGGAAGATGTAATTTATGGACTCTTTAGAGAGTTTAATCCTAGTGCGGTTTTAAGCCGGGACATTATATTTGATTGCCCGTGCAGCACAGATTATTATGCACAACAGATAAAACATCTTCCAGCAGCAGAACTTGAGGATATTATTAACCGTGATCCGGAACCTCTCGAAATAGTCTGTCATAATTGCGGTTCTGTGTACAAAATAACAAAAAATCTTCTTAAAAACTAAAAATCGGGTATAGGGGAGTTTTTCGAGACAGTCTTATGTTTCTGTGCTTTTGTGCCGATAATGAACAATAAGACTGTTTTCAATATTTGAACAGATAAAGATGAGGTCAATATGTTTAAAGCACGTAGAAGAATTTATTTTACAATTGTTTATTTCTTTGTAGCCTTAATTTTTTTGTCACTAGCCGTATATCTTGTACCTCAGACAAAAATAAATGACTTTATCGATTATTCAAATACATTCCCGACAGTAGTTACAGCCGTCCTTTTTTGTATATTGATGCTTATTGCAAGTACAGTTTATGCAATGATTAGAATCACCCTTGAAAAAAATACAATGAGAAGCGGTGCCACTGCGTTTTTAACCGAATTTGTTGAAAAACTTCGTCTATGCTACTCCATGGAAGATTTTTATAACTTAATCGCCAATGTTTTAGAGCAGAAAGCCGACTGTTCAGTTTTATATGTTAACCGTGTAACAAATTATGTTCTCTATAATTCTCCTAATAGAATTACAACTGATCAGAATGTAATGAATCAGCTTGCACGAAATTATACATTGGACTGGGGTGATGGTTTTTTCTTTCTTGGTGATACTTACGGCATTGTCTCAAAATCAAAAAAAGCCCGCGGATTTTTTGTTTCTTCAAATGGCCGTCATTTTTATGTTTTCTGCCGTTATACCAGAAGATTTGATATGGAAGTTTTTCCAAAACTTCTTGAAGAACTAGAAAGATTCCAGCTTCGTGCAGAGACAATTACAAGCCTTTCTGAAATTTCAGAACTTTCAAAAGAGTGGGAACAGCTTGCAGAAACTCAACGTTCATTCCTGCCTCAGAAAATGCCTGAGCCTAAGCGCTTGAAACTGGCTGCTTACTTCCGCCCGTTAATCAATGTTTCTGGAGACTATTATACAGTACTTCCAATTGATGAACACAAAACTCTGGTAATGCTGGGAGACGTTTCTGGTAAAGGTCTTGCGGCTGCCTTAGTCATGGGACTTGTAATGAATACGGTTAAAATTAAGGAGAATAAAGAGGATCTGCCAGGAATGATTATGGCTATTGATAAAGCCATTAAAGGAATGCACCTTCAAGATAAATACACCGTACTGTTTATCGGAATTATTGATACACAGAAAATGACCATACGATATGTCAACGCTTCCATGTCTGATCCGATAATTGTTACCCGCTCTCCTGATGGTTACAGAATTAAGTCCCTTACATCTAACTGCTCAATTGTTGGTATTATTCCAATTGATGAAGTAGAAGTAAGTGAACAGCGCCTTTTCTCTGGAGACCTTATAATGATGGCATCTGACGGTGTTTCAGAAGTTATGAATGCTGATAAGGTTGAACTGGGAGATACTGAACTTTTTACAAACACAATTAAAAAAAGTGCTTCTAAAGATCCGCAGGCATTTATTAAAGATATAACAGATCTTGTATTTGCATATAATGCAGACACACGACTCCACGATGACTTAACAATGCTTGTTGCAAAAGTACAGGGATAGGGGAGGAAAGAGTAGATGATTTATGTAGTACTTAATCTTGTAATGGCTCTCTTTGCCATGGGGCTTGCATTTTATATCGACAGACTCTCGCGTGATGATATAGATAACCCGTTAACAACGATGAGAAGTCGGGTCGTAGCCATGTCGTTCTGTGAGCCAAGGAGTT
>JAZSJM010000023.1:0-2326 GCA_045534325.1 Treponema sp.
TATTTCATGAGCTAAAACAAATCAAAAATTTTCTACTCTGTCATAACGACAAGTGTAAACAATTAAAGGATTTTTTCCTGTTATAAAAGCGGCTCCATCAAGATATGTTTTTTGCAGATGACTTAGAACAAAAAAGCCAACGCCACAGGAATGTAAATCAGAAATAATTTTATTTATTCCGTCTTTCTGCAAAGTGTAAAAGCAAAGGTTTTCTGCAATTTTTTCTAAGCCTGCTTTATGGTATGAAGGAAGGCTGATTTGTTCTGCATATAATTTTGCAAATTGATACCACACATTGCAATAAGTAAGAGTGTAATCAAAATCAAAGTTTGTCTGACGGGCGCAGAAATTCATACCATCATTTTGAGAAACACTTTCTTCATCGCCAAAAATGCGTTTTCGTTCGGCTTTTATTCCATAAACAGTTGAAACATCATTTACAAACCAGCCCTTTTTTTTCATTTCATATACTGGCATAAGTTTTCTAAACTCTGCTTTTGCCTGAGTGATTTCTTTCTTTTCTGATGGATTTTCTTCCAGTTTTCTAAGCTGATATTTTGCATCAAGATTCAACCACATTTCTGCAGAAGTAGAAAATGTCTTACCAAGGAGCTCTGCTGTTTCTGGAGTAATAGCCTGTTTATTGTTCAAAATAAGATTTACACTCTTTGTTGATAATCCTAAGATTTCTGCAAGATCATCCTGCTGCCAGCCAAGTTCTTCAAGCGCATCTTTGAGAATGTCTCCCGGTCCAGGATTATAAAAAGGCTTTAATGTTTTGGACATGTTCTTAGTCTCCATAGTGTTTTGTTAAATCATAAAGGCCAATAATGCCGATTGTGCATTCATTATTGGTCCACTCAATTTCCATTTCCAGGCGCCAGGTTCTATCCATGCGCATAGAATATCTATAATTTCCCTGCAGATGTTCAAAATGATACGAAGGAAAATTCCATAAATCTTGAACAACTGTTGCCGCAGATAATACATCGACTGCACGAACAAGCTTTTTTACAATTTGTGCTGGTACGTTCTTATATTTTTTTGAGGAACTTGTCTGGTATAACATTTTTAATTCGTCATTAACAAACTTTACTTCCATGTATTACCTTATACGTAATATATAATATATCAGTTTATTCTGAATTGTCAACACTAAAAAGAAGTCTTGCGTAATGTCTGCTTGTCTTGTTTGTGGCAGGTTAGGATGGTATTTTCTGTATTTTGTAGTATAATTTTATAATTGAAGAATAAGGAGTTTTGATTATATGTCCGATTACAACGAAGAAGCCTATGAAAATGCTCTGATTGAGTTGTTCCAGAATATGGGATGGGAGCATGTTTATGGGCCGGATGTTGAACGGGATGTACGCTCTCCTTTGTATGATTCTGTTCTTGAAGATTCTATCAGGCGTTTGAATCCTAATGCTCCTGCGCAGGCAATTTCTGAAGCGCTCTTGAAACTCCGTAATTTTGAAAATGCTGAACTTGTAAAAAAGAATGCACTTTTTATGGAATATCTTCAAAACGGTATTGAAGTTAGTTACAGCGCAAACGGTGAAACTAAATCTCAAATCATTTATATTGCTGATTTTGAAAATGCCGGTAAGCCTGGCGACAAAAACTCTTATATTGTTGCTAATCAGTGGACATTTATAGAAAACTCAAACAAGAGGCCGGACATTCTGCTTTTCCTGAACGGACTTCCTGTTTGTCTTTTTGAATTAAAGTCACCAAGCCGAGAACAGACTGATGCAAGTGAGGCTGATTCCATGGGTGTTCCCGTCTGCTGTAGCAGACGGTCGGGCTATTCGCGGTTCCGCTATCGCTCCATTGTCTAAAGGCAATGTCTTCGCCGCCGCTACTATCCCTAACGCAGAAACATTATTTATTTAATTTTAACAGTTCCTTTTCAAACAAATTAAATACAGGTTCTATAACATCTAGAATATGGAACCCATAAACCAAAATCAAAGGAACACTATTATCAAATTTAAAATATTTATTAGAACCATTTGGAACAGGGTATCTGGCACCCCAAATAACCATGTCTGATAAATGTTGCAACACTATTCTTAGTGTCTTCAAATCTTGCTGATACTTAAAAGGTTTGTATTTTTGCGAGAATAATCCAGCATTTTCTGCTATTGAAAGTAAATCATGACTTTTTCCCGATTTACCACCTATATTTTTTAACAAAAGATCACCTATCGGACTAAGTTCATAATGCACTTTATCGGGGGCATCATGAATAATCAGTCCTTTTAAACCATTTTCAATACCTATCCCGTAATGATAATGCACTTTAGACCAAAAAGAAGTATAT
>JAZSJM010000207.1:0-4120 GCA_045534325.1 Treponema sp.
TGTACTTCTTGAGAAAAGCCCATATCGGCGAAACCCAGGTAAGCACCTAGCCGCAGTCAATGATTGACGATTGCGCAAAGAACAATATACCGCTTCTTTGAACCAAGGGAGGACACCGGTTCAGAGTCCGAAGGCCGCTGGTTTCCTCCCTTGAACCCACCTTCCTTGGCCACGGCCTAAGGGCTCTGCCCTTAGGAATCCCGGATTATCTACGAATAGCAGTTGTGTACAAATTCTGCCGGTTTTTGTGTCAACAAAAAGCGGCGCTTTTCGCGGATTAATCTTCAATCGTAGATTAAACTATTGCGAAAAGAGCTTTTCCGGCACGGCTTAGGGGCTTGCTTCGCGCCCCTAATAACCCCGAATTTGCTACAAATGAGAGTTGTGTACAAAGGCTGCCGGTTTTGTTTTTTGTATACGGCTATTGCTAGTTTTGCGTTTTGCTAAATAGTCTGAAGCTGTGGATTAATCTCAATGCAAAACGCAAACTAGCAGGATTTGCCGAAACTGCTTATTTTGTAGCTAAAGCCCAATCGCAAACCCGGTTTTCGCCAGACAAGCTTTTTCCGTAGAACAAGCTATTGCGAAAAGAACTCCGCTTTTGTGAATTAACTCGGTCACTGAGCGTTGGTTGGTGAGCGTAGCCGAATCAAGTCGAAGTGACCAACAGTGCATGCTTTTGCACAAAGGTACAAGGAAAGCGGCATGTCTTTACCTGGCTTGACCGGGGAATCTTGGTTTACTTCATCTTAATCACTATGTCGTCGATGTAGATGTCGCCTTTATTTTTGTTGTCAAAATCATCAAAGTCGAAATAGATGCATTCCAGACGAGACCAGTCAAATTTTCCCTGCGGATTAAACCATTTGTTTGCCTTGTTTGACCATGAACCGCTTTCACTTAGTTTTGAAACTGGAATTTCAACAGTTACCCATTCACCGACTTTATAATCAGCAGCTTTTATTGGAACAGAAATATTCCATGGCGGAAGCTCTGCTCCTTCGTCTGTATCTGAAAGTTGGAAACGGAATTCCTGTTTAATATCAGCAAACTTCACAGAAAAACTTACAGAAAAAGACTGTGGATTTTCTGCCATCATTGAAGTAACTTTATTAGGAAGAAGGAATTTACAGCCATTTTGTTGGGCTGGGTATGAAATTACCACACAGTAATCTCTTCCTGTATCTTTTTTTATTTCCTTTATTTTTCCCCAGTAGAGTTTACCAACTCCAACTCCTGATATACCATCATAAACCAGATATGGTTTTTGTGAAGTTATAGAAAGAGATGCTTTTTCTGAAAGCTTGGGGTCTGGCATTGTAAAGCCATAAGCTTCAAGGGCATCTTTATCAATATCATCAGGAAAAATCATACCTGATTTATCTGATTTTAAAAAGCCGAATGAACCATCCATGCCCCAGCAACAGTAAGAAATGTTATTTGCTTCCAGAGCTGTTCTTGTTGCATTTATCCAGGCGAGTCTGTCTACAGGATTTGTCCAGACATTTGCACCCATTTCGCCCGCCCAGACTCGAACTTTATTTTTCTTTGCCCAATCTGCTGCTTTTTTAATTCTTTGATTTATGTATTTCACAGTTCCTATGTTATAATATTCACTATACATACTTTGAACCCAACCATCTGAAGCAGCTGCTTTATTAAGTTTAGGCATCCGAGCTCTTTCATAAGGAAATGGAATATCACTTGTATTAGCCAGACCTTTTCCTACCCAAGTTGCCCCCTGATGGGTGAATAATATAGGCTCATAAAAATGGAAGGAATAAATAAGATTTGGATCTTTGTAAGGCTTCATTTTTACGAGGGTATCAATACTTGAAAAATTTGCACTTGTTACAACAATATCACGTTCAGGATCATAGCTTCTGATCAGGTCAATTATTTCCTGTTGAAGTTTAATCCATTTGCTTGCAATTTCGCCATTGCTTTTTGGTTCATTTAGAATTTCATAAATGATATATTTACTTCTGTTATTGTAGCGTGATGCAATTTGTCTCCATACGGATTCCAGGTGCTCCTGATACAATTGTACTGAGGGTGGATTATTATCGTATTCTTCGGTATTAAAAGAATGATCATCTATAATAAGATAAATCTGGTATTTTTCTGCCCAATCACAAACCTGATCCAGTTTTTCCAGAACAAAATCATAAATAATTCCAGTATCATAAGGCTCCATCAATAGATCAAAATGAACAGGAAGACGAATTGCCTCTACACCCATGCTTTTAAGGCAGGCAAAATCTGCTTCATCATGCTTATACAGATTTGGCAGTTCTCCTTTATTCCAGGTTTCAAAAAAGGTTAGCATATTTATGCCTTTTGTAAAAGGCAGTCTCTCTTGTGCAAATGCCGCAACCATGCAGCAAACCAAAAACAAACTGATTAATAGCTTTTTCATAAACACTCCTATAAAAGCATCTGACAACATCGCCTTTGCAACGCTGCATAATTCAGTATCAATCAGTTTTTGTGAAAAAAATACAGAGTTGAACTCACAATTTTCAGATTATTCCGGCAAATTACGCAAATATTCACCTGCAAGATACAGCGGAACATTTTTCTAGGGGAAAATAAAGAAAATCTTACATTTTTCTAGGGGAAAATTTAAGAAGAATTACATTTTTCTAGGGGAATAACCAAAAGCGTCATCCCGAACTTGTTTCGGGATCTGAATACTATATCTGGCGTAGATGCTGAAATAAATTCAGCATGACAATACTTTTGGGTCAGCTCAATCTATTTACAAAAAAAGATTCTCGTGTCGGGCATGGGAATGACTGAAAAAATTGTGAGTTCAACTCTGTATATCATTTTGCAATCATGCGGTAACATAAGCGCATGCATTTTAGAAAACTTTTTTGTATTGCGGTTTTTTCTATTTTAGTTGTTTTCTCACTTTCGTCTGAAGCTGACGCACCGATTGAAAGCAAGTCTTTTCATGAAACTCTCACCGAAGATTTGTCTAAAACCTGGGTGTGGAGCTGTGTTGGTAATGAAGATAATTCTCTGTTTTTAATGCACATAACTGATGGTATAGAATGGCACGATACCGTTTACTTTTTTCAGAACGGTCAGTTTATGACAGATGTAAGAATTCATAAGCTGTGGGATTCTGGTAGTGGAGTTGGTAATGTTGTATTCAGTCCTTTTTCAAAAAAGTTTTATTTTTGCTCTGCCTGGGGAAATTCTCCCGGACTTTGGATTGCATCACAGACAGGAATAAAGGACAGCCCTCTCAAACTTTTACAAGAACCAATGATTGGTGAACGCGGTTATTTTGCTGTTAATAAAACTGGTGTATGGCTTTTACATGATACAAAAGACCATAGCGGTCAGCTTTATAAAATAGAAGATACAAACGGAAATTTTGTTTTTTCAATTTCAGATTCAGCTAAGCAAGCAAGCTTCAATTCCTTTTTTAATTTTATGGATAAAAAGCGCAGTAACTCAAAAGAAAAATATGAGCATGAGCAGTGTTTCAAGTTTACAGACTATACGCTTTTAATCTGCGACAAAGACGAAACTTCGTGGTGGGTGTTCAACTGCCTTACTGAAAAACTGAATAAATATGACAGTCTGGAGCTTGCAAAAAAGGCGGCTGAAAAAATCGACCGGGCTTTTACAGCAAAGCAGAAAGTTTTGGAGCAGCTGTCGCTTATCGCAGTCTTTGCTGCAATTCTTGTAATTTTTGCTATGGTCTTGATTCTTGTGCTTAAAAAACTGCGCACGGGCAATAAGGCGGCTGCCCGAATCGAGCGCAACAAAATGATTTTCGACATTCAGGAAAAAGAGCGCGCCAAAATCAGCCGCGACATTCACGATTCAGTTGTGCAAGACATACGCGTGCTGCGTCTTGAAACAGAAAATCTTGTGGTAGACGATGCCTCTAAAGCGCGCCAGACTAAAATTGAAGATTTGGCGACTGACTGCATAATCAAGCTGCGCAACATCTGCTATAACCTTACGCCGGCGGAACTTGCAAGCCACAGCGACGGTGATTCCACACAGCTTGAACTTATTTCTATAATCAATTCTCTGGTTCAGCAGTTCAGCGCGCGCACGCACATTCCCTGCGTCTTTAAGGAAGTCGGGGCCAAGC
>JAZSJM010000032.1:0-6361 GCA_045534325.1 Treponema sp.
ATCTTTTACATAAGATATTTCATTTAATCTTTTATTAGTAATTCGGATGTTATTAACAGCAACACCAGAAATACAAATAATCAGTACTAAAAATACATAAGGCGTAATTAATTTTATAATTTTTTTATTACTGAATAAAAACCATAAGACAAAAATTAGAAGAACCACTGTAAAATTTAATAATATTTCCCTACTGGAAAAAGATGGTGCAAAATCAAAAACCAGTGTTGGCGAAATAACTCCAAGTTTTCTTCCGAAAAACATAAAAGTTATCAATGAAGAAAACGAGATCGCACACAAAAGCTTTGTAAAGATATTTCGTCCTTTTGCTCCAAGCATCGCATAGATAATTCCAAACCACAGAACAAAAAAACCTGTAGAATAACAAGTAGAATTTACTAATAAATAAAGTGGATTTTTATAATTTTCGATATCAATAAATTCTGCCGGTGAACTTGAAATTACCGAAGAAGGTATCAATAGCCCTGTAAGGACAGCAAGAAAGATTCCTGCCAGAACAAAGACCGTTCTTCTACCAGTTTCAAAAGAAACGGTATTACGTACTTGAGTCTTTATACGTGAAAAATATTTTTTAGACAGACTTAATATAAGCGGAATAAATGTGCATAATGTAATAAACATTACTGCAACATATTTTTTTCGCGAGGTCAACGTTTCACCAGAAAATAATGCTATTGCAAAGGCAACTCCAAAAGCCACACTTAAAATATCAATAACTTTTCTAGGATGCTTTAATTTATAGAAAACATTTTTTATGAGTGAAAAAACATTGTTGCATGTCCAGTAAACTACAAGACCTGCCGGCGAATTATACAAAAGAAAAAGAAAAACCAAGGCCATACCGTAAGTCTGCATTTTATCCTTTAATGCAAAACCCTTTAAATAAACCGCACCAGAAACACAGTTTATCGTTGTCATCATAATAGGTAAAAGATTTAATGTGAGACTACCGATTTTTATAAGTCCGTCTGGTTTACCCAAGTCTGTAATTAAACCAAAATTTGCTCCCTGTAATGCTTCCAGATTAGAGAGAAAATGGTAAGCTGCAGTAAAAAACGGAATCTGAAGTAAAAGAGGAACAGCGCTTTCTAAAATCGAAAGCGGATTATAGTTATTAATCTTGTAATAAGCCTGGGTCATCATAAAGCGTTCGTCCCCTCGGAACGTATTCTTTATATGAGAAAGCCAGAGCGCCATTTTTTTTTGCTTTTCGCGGGCATTTTTCTGGATTACATCTGCCTGACGATACAGAGGAAAAGTTAAAAGACTTATTGTAAGACTTACACCTATTAATACAAAGCCCTGATTTGTTTCCTTTAAGCCTATAATTCGAAAAAGAAATTCAAAAACAACTTCTACAACAAGTTCAATTGGAGCAATTACAATATTATAAAAGAGAGTTCCCATAAAGCTCAAAAAACCGCCTGTTCATAATTTTCAGACTATTTAAATATCTTTTCTGCAGCTGCAAGATCATCTGCATTATCAATTTCATACCATTCTTCATCAGAAAGCCGACGTGCAAGTACACAAGAGCTATCACGCTTCATAAGTTCTCCAAGCGCTGCTTCGTAATACTCGTTATCACCAAACTGCTCCCTATAAGACTCAAGTTCTGGGACATATAAATCTCGAGAAAATTCTTTACTAAACTTATAGAAATTTACAGTCTTAAAATATCCTGATTTTTCATTCTCATTAAACTGCTTACCTGGAATAAACTGTCTAATAGAATCATCATCATTTAATTTTAAGCAAGTGCCATCCATCCAGTCTTCATATTTTGCAACAAGTGCAAGATTTTTTCTCTCATCATTGCAAAGCCCTGATATAACTGAGTCCTCAAAAATGATATCAGACTCAAGAAGAAGAGAGTCATCCTCTGTAAGAGCATCTTTTGCAAGCCATAAGGAATAAATGTTATTAGTCTTGTCATAAATCGGATTATTTATATATTCTATTTTAGTATTTACTTTAAGACCAGAAATATATAACCTGAGTTTATCAGAAGCATAGCCATCAACAATAACAATTCTATTTAATCCTAATTTATCAAGACTGGTTAAAGTTCTCTCAATTAGGGAAATTTCGTTTACCTTCACCATACATTTTGTATTTTCTTTTGTAAGTTCTTTTAAGCGCTTGCCCATTCCGGCAGCAAGAATAATTGCCTGCATTATACATTCTCCTTTTTTGTTTTATTTAAAATCCAATCTACAGTTTTTTGCGCACCCTGCCCCTGATAATACCATGCTTCTTTTCGAACATTTTTTCTTGCTTCTGCATACAAATCATCAGAGAGAACAGAATCAATAACATTTTTCATATTTGCAAAATCTTTCTGTTCAAGCTTTTTACCGATTTTCTTTAAAGTTTCAAATCGCCATAAAGGTTCTTTTATCCATGCGGAATCATACGGTGCACTATTATAAGACGTGTCCGCATAAATAAGAGGTTTATCGAAAATAAGAGTATAGTCAAAGATAATTCCAGAAAAATCTGTTATCATGATATCAGATTTACTTAATATATCAAAATTATCATTATCACGATTCCACTTAAAGTTTCCTGTCTCAGGAAACTTATTCTGAAGATTTTCTATCATTTCTTTTTCTGCAGTATAAGACTGAGGATGAGGACGAACTACTATGTTATAACCGGTAGAAACAAGAGCATTAAGGATATCTTCACCATATTTAGAAAGAATCCCGCTTGCACCCCATGTAGGAGCAAGAAGAATGATCTTTTTTGTTGAATTGACTTCTACCCCGCTCTTTTTGTTTTTTAATTTTTCATAACGAGTCTGCATAACATCAAGATATGTACATCCGGTTATAGCACATTCCTTTGATTTCTGGCCACGAAGTTCTTCAAGTTTTCTAATGTAATACTCTTGATGTTCACCTGTAAGTAAAATTGCATCATAAAAATCACAACCAAACATACGGTATCCTATTGGTTCTTCCACATCATGCCTTATATGAACATAATAATCGCATGTTTTACTTCTTTTCCATTGATATACATCAAGACCAGGAGTTGTGCTAAGACAGATTCCTGCATTCATCATATTAAGACGGGCAAAGGCTTTATTACCCTCACCTATAAACTCTGTCTTTACGTGCTCATATTTTTCGCTTAATGCTGGATCATCAGAACTTGCAGTCCAATATACAAGATCCACTCCGCGTTTTTCAAACTCATCACAGATTGGTTTAAAAACATTCCAGTAGCGCTTGTGGTCAGAAAAAATTACATAAGGAATTTTAGTACTCGAAATTTTTTCTGCCTTACCACCGCTTAGAATAAACTTTATTTTTAAGAATAACTGGCGCCCAAAAAAAACAAGCGTACTTACGATTCCAATAAGAATCGAAAATAACATACTTCCCGTTCCCGGGTCTATGTATAATAACACGATTTTACCTCTAATTTATTTTCTTTTAGCTGCAATATCATAGACTTCATTGTCTGCTCTTGCAGAAATTACCAGAATATACATATCATGAGTCTTTTCATCTTTGATCAGTTTGTATACAACTCTTATTCCAATATCCCGATATTTTATCTTTAAGAGTCCCGTTAAATCATTTATACCTTTATTCCCGAGCGGCTTACCATATCCTCCTTCATTTCGAGGTTTTGGATTTTTAGAAACTTTTAAAATACCTTTTAAAACAATTTTCCTTACAGAACCATCAAGTTTAGACAAATCTTCTACAGCAAGTGGATGATATTTAATTTTCCATTCCATTGACTACTCCAGGTCAACATCAACGTCATCCAAATCTGAATCCGAAAGCCCAAATTTCTCCATCACATCCTCATGAGTTGCATATTTTACCTTTTGTGAAAGTCTCTTCTCTGTTTCTGCAGCAAGAAGCGCATCTTCATATTCTTCCATTATCTGCTGATATTTCTGCGGACTCATAAGGACACATTCTGGCACATTGTTTTTTACAACAATTCTTGTACCAAATTTTTTAACATCTGAAAAAATTCTATTTGCCTCACCTTTATTAAATCGGCTTATTGGAATTATCGAATCAAGGATATTTACAGTATTTAAGGCTCTCATACACAACCTCCATGTTTATCTATAAATTAGTATATATACTAATTTATTTATTGTCAAATTTGCTTACAACCTCTGCCATTTCACTAACCACATATCACACTTCGGATGGCATATATTTTTCCGACCTGCCTTGGCCCATAAACTACTAGCATGGGAAAGATTTACTGATTTCTGATATTGCGTCTTCTACAGTACGTAATATATACATAATGTTCTTTATCTGCTGAACTTAATATTTACGATGAAAACGGGAGTTGACTACCATTTTCATCGTAAACAAAGCATACCAGGAGTATTTATGCAATAGTAAAATCAAACTATTCATTCAAGATATACTCTGCAACACTTCTCATAGAATAATCCATGCTGCAAAACTTTTCTGCAAAGGTCCGAATCTCCTTTGTAACTGCAGTTCTATCACTATTAGAATACAAATCAGTAACAAAATCAACAACTTTCTGAATATCTATCGGACTGTCATCTTCCGGAACACGAAGGCAATATTTAAAATCATCAGGTAAAATATCAATCTTTGTAGAAGTTACAACAGGAAGAGCACGGCACAAATATTCACGACTTTTTAATTCAGATGTAACAAAAATCTGCTGCTTATGTCCACAAAAAGAACACAGACCGGCATCAGAAATGTCAAATATTTTTGTAAGTTCTTCTCCATAAAGCGGACCATAAAAGAAAACCTGATTGCCCAACTCATATTTTTCTACAAGCTTTTTATATTTTTTTAACTCTTCGCCATTACCTACTAAATGTAAAAACACATTACTTTTTTTATAATTATTTAGGCCTTCAATAATACGTTCATAACCATGACCAAATGTAAACTGTGCCACAGCAATCAGATTAATACAGTTTTTGTCATAAGCTTTCTTTTTACATACAGGTATAGAATTAAAATCAACCCCATTTTTAAAATTTATGCACGGTATATTAAAAATATTTTTATCTTCTGTTAATGTAACAATTCTATCAACGGCCTCTTTTAACTTCTGTCTATTTATCCTATCAAGTACAAGAAAAAATTTCTTTTTTATTGTATCAAACTCTTTATCATAAGGGAAAGTTGGAATTTCATATATAATTTTACACGACGGATTTTTTTTCTTTATATTTTTTAAAAGAGAAATCATACCTTGCGTATTTGGGACGATTGCCCTGATATAAATAAAATCAGCTTCAGAAAGCTTTTCTAAATATGCATCATAAAGTTTTTTACTGAATAAATTGAAAAGCTTCTGTATTCTCGTTGCTGCAAGTGTTAAACAGACATATTCGCATTTTATGTCTGGGATTGAATTAAAAAAATTAATTTGTGCGCTTATTTTTTTTGAAACACCGTTACTTTTATTTTTAATTTTTTCCTCTGAAATCTGCGAAAGATAATATAGTATTTTATTTTTACTCATTTTTTATATCCGATATAGAATCTAAGTAATTAATAATGCTTATTTACCGTACTACGAAGAATCTTACGTGAGCCTTCAATACCACAGTTAAACAAAACATCCAATGCAGACAAATTTGGAACAAAGTCATGCTTCTGTTCATAAACAGGATATGTAAACTGCTGATAATCCACATCTATTCCGTTCCTCTTAAACAAATCTAAATCCATATATTTTCTAGCACCGTTTCCTGATAAATAAAAATCTGCAGAAATATCTTTACATAAATGTATCAAGAGTTCATTATTTCTCTCTTCTTCACCATACTCAAGAGTACTTTGCTTTATAATTTCTGTTTTTATGTCAAACAAATCTTTTTCAATAAGGACTGTCCTCTCTACGAGATCATCCAACATATCGAATTTTTCATTAAAAACAGGTTCAATGTAAGGCCAGATTTCATTAAAAAAAGGAGCCTTTTTATAACTGTCAACAATAAAATCTACCTGTTTTTTTTGCCAATCTGTTGAATTATCTATTTTAATTTCTTTATATTTTTTTTCTAAAAAACCTTCTTTTTCGTAACCTATTGTAATATATTTTTCTTTACCATCTTTCGTAGATAATTTATTTCTGTACATATTAGAACCTTTTTCTAATTGTACTTCATCCAGAATAATAAATTTATCAACAGATGCCATTTTATTAAGATATCCCAGCCACGGGAAATAATGCGGCTGGTGCATTGCACATGAAATCATTCTTTTCTCCTAGAAAACTACTTTTATATAAATTCAGCGCAAAACAAGAATCTCAAGTTTGCCATTTCAAACAACACTCTTGTTTGTATATAGTATTT
>JAZSJM010000165.1:0-4021 GCA_045534325.1 Treponema sp.
CTCTCATGTCTTGATAATAATTCAAGTATATACTTTTATGAAAATGATAAATATACAATTTTAGAAGATAAAACAAAACTTGATGATGCCCTTTCTCTGGCAGAAAATCTTCACACGGTTATTAACGGAAAATTAAAAGAGCTGTCCAGTGATGCTAAAGTTACAATCGGAATTTCTGCAAAAACACAAAGAATGATAAGCGGGGAAAGATTATTAACAGAAGCAGTCGAGGCTGAAAAACATACAGAAGCAGACTCACCTATTATCGCATTCAGGGTAAGCCCAGAAAAATACAAGGAATTTATACTTAATAATTAGTCAATTAATTATTTTCATTATCTGAAATTTCAGCGGTTAACTCTTGTGCAGGTTTTGTTTTTTCCTCAAGTGTCTTTAGATTTGCATTATCAGGGAATTTTTGTGCAAAAATTTTATATTGGGCATAGGCTTCTTCTTTTTTTTCTAAAAACAATAAAATATTTATATAATTTTCAAATACCACGGAATCATTAGGAAAAGACTGACACAAACATTCATACATTCCAAGTGATTCATCAACTTCACCGCTCATCGCTTTAACATATGCCAGAGAAATCTGTAAATCTTTATTTTGTGGATCGAGTTTAAGTAAATCAGAATATATTTTTGAAGCATTTACATAGTCTTTGGATAAAGCATAAGTTCGCCCTAATTTGTAATAAACACTTAGTTTCAGATTTTTATCATTCATAGCTAATTTATAATATGTAATTGCCTTATCATATTTTTTTAATTCAAAGTATGAATCAGCAATATTCATATATTCACTACAAATGTTTTTACTAATCAAGCCTGTTTCGCCAGGCACCCTAAAAGAATTAGATGACTGACAGCTAAAAAGAGAAAAAGTTAGGAGATAGCAAAAAGTAAGAAAAATAATTTTATTCAAGAACAGTCTCTTCAATTTTTGCAAGTTGATTTCTATATAATTCTGAAATATTTGAACCATAATCAGCAATCAATCGGATTATGTTTCTAGGATTATCTTTTTTATCACAACCGTTTAGTCTGTCCCCTGCATCGCCAAGACCAGGCATTATATATGCTTTTTCATTTAATACAGGATCAAGCCACAATGTATAGCATGTACAGTTTTCAAGAGCACGGGTAACACGCAGACTTCCTTTTAACGCAGATATTACATTAAAGAATTTAATTGATTTTGGTTTAACTCCGTTCTGCAAGAGATATTTAACGACAGTTACAAGAGAACCACCAGTAGCATTCATCGGATCTGCAAATATTAAATCTTTACCGTCCAAATCTTCTAAATTAAAGAATGACTTTTTTAAATCCAGAATATATTCCATATTATCTTCATTTTTAGAATCATCGCGATTAATTTTGAACAAAGCAAAAGGAGTTACATATTTATGACTTGAATATTCTTCTACTTCTTTTGACATGATAATACTAGGTAAAAGAGCACCACGCAACATAACACACATTACAGAATTCTCAATCTGCAAATCTATATCCGGAATTTTATGAACAGCATAATTTTGAACAGGATTATTAACTGGTGTTTTTACAACTATATGACCTTTATTACTTTCAAAATGATCTGTAAATGCCAGACGAAAAAGCATTTCATATGCACGCTGAACATAATATAAAAATTCCTGATGTCCAGTATTTATATCACGAAGCTTAGATATAACGCGGCTTGCTTCTGCGTGACTTCCAGCATCAGTTTCAAAAGAAAAAACTTTTATACGCGGATTTTCTCTGCAAATACGCTGAAGTTCATGTCCCATTTTATCAAAATTTTCAATGACTTTATCTTTATCTAGCGGTTCAAAAGATTTAAGGTTCTCATCATACATATTTTTTAATAGATTAATATCCATAAAATCCTGTTCTTTTAAATAACCATCTAAATCTTCTGCTTTTAAGATAATTTTGTCACTTGCTTTCATGGGAAATACTCCTTTAGTTTATCGTTTAATAAGTTTTATCAACTGATTATATGTTAAAGAAATATCTGTAACCTGAACATGAGTTTCACCAGTCTGTATTATTTTTGCAGGAATCGGAAAAAGTGCTATTTTAAGAATTTTTACAGCAGCTTTTGCTACAGCATTTGTTGAAAGTTCAAGATCCAATTTTAATGCGAAAGTTTTATCTGCTTTTGATTCAATAAGGGATCCGCTTAAATTATTCAGCCCCAGACTAACGGCTTTACCAAGAAATTTATTTAAAAATGCAGAAGGATTTTGTGAATAAAAACGAATTTCAACATCCTTATTGTCTTTTAAGAACTCATAAATCGAAGCATCCAATGGATTTTCCTCTATTGAATCTTCAACCCCCTGGGAAGCTAAAATAAGCCTATGCTGTTCATTTTCATACCTTTTTAACATCGGACTTACTGACTGACCAGCAACAAGTGTAGAGCTGTCAGGATTACCAGCCTGAATTCCATACTGCTCAGAAGAATAAAAAGTAACAGGAAGCGTAGTGTCAGTTGTTAGAGAAGATTTCCACCCTTTTTTTTCAGACAAAGCGATATTTATTCCAATCTTTGGATAACTACCCTCTAAGGCAATCTGAAAAGAACCAGATGAATCAGTAGAAATAGCAATATTTTTTGTTCTTGAGGCAATAGTCTGGGAATCTTTTTCCGACATGCCGGCCATCAAAACCATCGCATATTCAACAAAAGACCGGTTGGAAGTAGCCGGAATATAAATAATAATGGGAGCCGTAGCATCAATAAGATTTAACGGCTCAACCGGCTGTGCATCAGGAGTTGACTTACACGAAAATAAAACTAAAGAAAGCAATAAAACAAATGCAGAATAAAAACTAAATCTTTTCAATTAATGCTCTCCAAGATTTATCATCTGCTTCAATAACATTTCCCTCAGTCAATGAATCACACCATTCCTGTTTTTCTGTTAAAGTGGCAGATGAAATTAATTCCTTAAACATATCAAAAGCTTCTTTTAATTCTACATCTCCTGAAAGTTTAAGTGAAATTTTATCCTGAACAGTCAGTTTATTATCTTTTCTTAAAGACTGAATTCCACGAATTAAATCACGTACATAACCTTCTTTACGAAGATCATCAGTAACTTTTGTATCAAGACCGATAGTAATAGTTCCGTCATTTAATACTTTTAAATTTTCTTTTTCAGTTCTTTCGACAATAATTTTTTCTGCAGTTAATTCAAGTTTTTGTCCTTCAACATCAATCGACAATGACTTGCCGCTTAAAATATCTGAAATCTGTTCATTAGAAAGTTTTATAATTTCTGCAGCAGCCGCCTTCATTTTTGGACCAAGTTCTTTACCTAATACCTTAAAATTAGCCTTTGCAGAATATTGAACGAGTTCATTTTCTTTTTCATGGAAATGAACTTTTTTTACATTCAATTCTTCAGTAATGGCATCAACCATTGCCTCAAGAACTTTTCGTTCTTCCTGATTTCTTGTAACAAGTTCAGCAGAAGCAAGTGGCTGTCTGTTTTTTAAATTGAACTGATTTCGAAGAGAGCGTCCCATTGATACAGCTTTTTGAACTGTGGACATTTTAAATTCAAGTTCTGTATCACGAAGTTTTTCATTATAACAAGGGAAATCCATCAGATGTACAGATTCTTTATCATCGCTAAGTTTTAAATTCTGCCACATTTCTTCACTGATAAACGGAATAAATGGAGCAGAAACAAGACTGAATGTTCTTAGAGCAAGATATAAGGTTTCAAATGCCTCAATCTGGTCCTTTTTAGCTTCATTTCGAGAGAATCTCTTTCTTGAACGTCTTATATACCAGTTATTTAATTCATCAATAAAATCTACTAAAGGATCAATTGCACCGCTTAAATCATAATCATCTAAAGCAAGAGAAACATCCCTAATCATTTTTTGAGCAACAGAAATAATCCATCGATCCATCGGATTTTCAGGAGATTTATTGTCAAAATAATGTCCTGTAGACTGGTAATTTTCAACAATTGAATAACTGATAAAAAAGTTA
>JAZSJM010000120.1:0-1784 GCA_045534325.1 Treponema sp.
AGGTCTTCGTACCGATGAAGTTGTCGAACGAGAATTCCTGATTGACATACGAATCAGGGTTTTTAAGTTCTGTGATGTAGTTGTCAATGGCGGCCAAAATATCGTTGTGGTGATACCCTTTGAGTTTTTGCAAGGCAAGTCGGAAATCACATGAGAGGAACTTAAAAAAATCGCCGTTCTGACACGGTAAACCAGCATTCTTGAACTTCTCGAATACGATTTTTGAGTAATTTTCTTGTGGCTCGCTCAAAATAGGCGGTGGTGGTGGTAAATTTTCGGGCGATTCGCCCACATTATCATCATCATCATCATTAACAAATTCATTAACATTTACAAATACATTAACAGCTTCATTTGCTTGCTCTTGCTTGGCGGTGCTTGCTTTTGCTTCGTTTTGGTTAAGCATTGCTTGCTCTTGCTTGGCGGTGCTTCGTGATTCCACTGATTTCAAGCCGCCCTTTTTCCCCGCTTCGCTTCGTTTGTTTTTAATGCTTTCCCATTCATTTTTGTCGTGATCAATCCTTCTTTTTATTTTTGTCCACAATGCAGATTCAAGACCGCTCAAAGACGGCTCTCGTTCATAAATCCCATAATTGATAGCGTACATTGCGAAAACTGATTTGAACTCTTCAGGAAGGTCGTCTATATATTCTGCGTGAAAAATAAAAGATTCTCTCATAATTTATGCAATCTCCCTTTTTAACAACTTTCCGAAATATTCGAGGCCTTGAAGGTTCAACATCAGCTGCTGACCAGTCCTTTCAGTTCCCCTCGCAAATGGTCGGAGCGTGAAATAATCAGTGTATTCAGCGTATGCACGGTATTCACCGATATTGTTTTTGTAGATGTATTTTGATTTCAAAATATCCATGAATTCAGTCTGTGAGATTCCTAGATAAGCAGCCCCGTCACGGAAATTACAGAATTTATCCCTGGAAAGAAAATCATCGTAAACCTCTGCTTTAGGTTTCATTTCTGAAATCATTTTTTCTTTGTTTGCAATAATCTTTTGTGCGGTTATAAGGGCTTTTGCCATAAGCTCATCATCAGAAAGGTTTTCTTGATTGGCGATATATCCGCCATTTTGCCGGACTGACGGCAGAACTTCCTTTGTTACCCACCTTTCAAATGGTCTTGCCTTTGGGGAATTACTACGATTCAAAATCCTATAAAGCAAGGATTCAGAGCAGTAAGGAATAGAATGACCACCGAGTTCATTTTTTTTGAACTCGATTTCATCCTCATCAGCCCAATCTTTCCACATAGAAGCGGTGTTTTTTCCCACTACAAGAATTTTTGCTATATCAGATAATCTGAAAAACAATTTATTATCTTTTTCAAAAATATCAATGCAACCTTTCTGAAAATTTACTTCTGACTTTTCAAACAAATCTAATTCGTTCATAATCCCCTCTTGAAAAGAAAAGCCCGCCCGATGATTCTCCCTTTCGGGGCGTGTTTAGAATCACCAGACAGGCTGAAAATACAATCTAATCATCTGAAAAAACACACTAATTCAGATTTTCAAAAAAGAGGTTAATTTGTCCGTGCAAATTATGTTTACTCTTTTATATTATAATTCGCATTTTCCGTCAAGGAAAATTATTTTTTTTCAGACAAATACGCTTTTTTTTCATAAACTAACTATCATATGTATTATTTTGTAGACATCTTATTATCTGTGCCTCCTTTTATTTTTCTGCTTCGTAAGATGATAATACCCGCAAAAAGGACAGGGATAACTTCTTAAAGGTATGTTCTTCCCGAAATGGGCGTTTCTTCCG
>JAZSJM010000175.1:0-3940 GCA_045534325.1 Treponema sp.
AATTTCGTTCGATGACTATTGAATCTAAATCTTCAAAAGTATTGCAAAGCTCCAGACATATCGAAACTTCTTTATCTTCAAGAAAAGATCGGACAAATTTATCTTCATTTTTTTTAGATTCTGTATCTTGATAAACCTTATTTATTTTTGCACCAAAACAGACATCAATTAATTTTAAAACAGTAGTCTTTCCAACATTGTTTCCTGTTTTTATTTTATTAGATGAGGGGGTGTCATCTACAATGAGATTCAAGCCAGAATGAAAAGGAATATTCCTGATAAGCCCATCTTTTGATATGATTTTCAATGACTTTATGAACATAAATACACCTCACCTGTAGATTTTATTTCAGCAGCTTCTATTAAATAAAGCCAATCCAAAGCTAATGAATATAATGCAAATGAGATTCCATAATTATTGTTTAATGCTTCAAATAAATCTAACAAAGACTTGGAACCATTCAATTGCAGTTCATTTAGAATCAAAGAACCGATATAATAAATGCTGTATTCTGGTCTTATATTATCAGGTAATAGCATATTTATACCCCTCTGGATTTTCAAATATCTGACATTTCAAAAAAGCATCAACAATGATAATCCAAACACAAAAATCAAGCATTTCTTCTGAAACATCATCGATGTTATTGCTTTCTCTAACCTTTTCCTTAGTATTCTCAATAATTTTATCAAAGAGTTGTACCGAATCTGAATATAATTCCTTTAAATGCCTGTATTCTGATTTTAATGATTTAAGAATAACAAAACTTGAATTTTTTCCAACCCTATCAAACTCATTGTATTTTTTTGCTAAAATGCCCATATAGGCATCATAGTCTTTTATAAAATCATATCGTGGTCTTAATTTATTGAACTCAATTTTTTCTTCCACCTGAAACGGCAGAGTATTCGGAGTTTCTATATCCGAAAACTGTTCCAGAGAAAGTGTGTTTATAACTTTTGTCAAATCAGAATCTAATTTTTCTCTTTCAATTGGAAATTTAATTTCTTTATTTATAAAGTTTGATATATCTTTCAATTTTTCAGTTTCAAGATTCATTATATGTGAAAGAATAGTTTTCAAATTATAAATATTTTTTGATGAATCAAATTTTATGTTATGTGGATTTTTATAGCTTTTTCCAATAAGATTGATGTTATCATCTGAACCAAGAAATATAAACAAAAGAGTATAATCCTTATAACTTTTTAGGATTTCCTTTTTTAAAGTATTTTCAACTTTTGTTTTTGTTGCATTTGAAGTTACCTGAACGAAAATTTTGTTTTCGTTATCTATCAAATCTATACTGGCGACATTATGTGTGGTTGTGTTTACATTTTGCAAGTGAATGTCAAAAACTAAATTAAAAAGAGATGCGTAGAAATTTTCTGAATGTATATTCAGTTCTAAGAGATTTAGTGATGAACCATTTGTTATCAACACTGAGAGAAAAGTAAGTTTTGCTTTTATATTGTCGAAAAGATTCTTTCTAAGCATTGACATACGCTAAACCTCCAAATATTATTTATTGTATTAATAAAAGGAAAAACACTCTATAAGCGTTGAAAACCTTTATAAAACAAATTTTACCATACACTCAGTGTCAAAGAATGACACTATAATTATTTTTCTCCCTCAACTGCATTAAGTTCCATAATATCCCCAATCTCACAGTCTAATGCAATGCAAATTTTTCGCAGGCTTTCCATAGAAACATCTTCGCCTTTGCCCATTTTGGCTACGATATTGCTTGTAATCTTTGCCTGTCTGATGAGGTCACTTTTGTTCATGTCGCGGTCGATTAGGATTTTCCAGAGTTTTTTGTAACTTGCGCTCATTGTAATTATAATATCATAAATCTCTCAAATTTCCAATAAAAACTCACGAAATCGGGAGATAATAAAGTAAATGCGTTAGGGATTGTAGCACCGCCGTAAGGTATTCCGAAGCGTAGCGAAGGAATAAAACGAAAGCGGAAGTGCGGAAAGCCCGACCGCCACTTGTGGCGGTAACGCCCAAATTTTTCATGTCAATTTCTAGGCACATTTCCTAAATCTGTCGCTTTTCCCACACAAAGCTGAAATCTGCACATTGAAAATGTGAATTTCCATGCTACAATTTTTTCAAGATTAAGATTCCGAATCAACTTCGGAATGACAGGAGACACAGTATGCAGATAATTAAACTTAACAATGGAATTACTTGTCCGATAATAGGACTTGGAACTTTTATGCTCTCACCGGCAGATGCACAGAACAGCACCCGCGAGGCTCTTAAAATGGGCTACCGCCTTATCGACACGGCAAATGCTTATGTGAATGAGCGCGCTGTTGGTCGGGGAATCAAAGAAAGCGGCGTGGCAAGAAAGGAAGTTTTTCTTTCTACAAAACTCTGGCCGTCGGAATATGAAAATCCGAACGCTGTTGACGAAACTCTTGAACGTCTTGGGGTAGATTACGTTGACCTGCTCTACATCCATCAGCCGGCAGGAAACTGGCTTGCAGGTTACCGTCAGCTTGAAAAGGCACTCCGCGATGGGAAAGCACGTTCTATCGGCATTTCTAATTTTGAAGGTAAATATATTCAGGAACTTGAGACTAAATGGGAAACTGCCCCTCAGTTCATTCAGGTGGAAGCCCATCCATATTTTACGCAGAAGGATTTGCGCGTAACTCTGGACAAGTATGACATCAAGTTGATGAGCTGGTATCGTCGCAAGCCTTCGGCTTGCTTACCGAGTTTCCGCTACGCGTAAACTCGCGTAATATATTTCTGCGAGTTTGGCGAAGACAAACTCGGTAAGCAAATTGCAACGCAATTTGCGACGCATGTTCAGATGGGCTTTGTGGTGATTCCAGGAAGCAAGAACGTTGACCACATCAAAGACAATCTGAACATCATGGATTTTGAACTGACCGACGACGAAATGGCAGAAATCGCAAAACTCGACAAAGGCGAA
Organism: Treponema sp.; assembly: GCA_045534325.1. GTDB lineage: Bacteria > Spirochaetota > Spirochaetia > Treponematales > Treponemataceae > Treponema_D. The sequence goes on from JAZSJM010000175.1 coordinate 2,961, forward strand.
CGCTACTACCACCGGACTGACGAGCAGTTGGTTCAGTTTGCTGCATGGAAGCCAGACTTTGAAAAGGCCTGATATGAAAAAACTTGCAACAATTTTTGCGATGCTCGTGCTGGCCCTTACCGCCTGCACGGGCCAGGAATCAAAACAAAGACATGGAGTTCCGCCAATGACCACAGAAGAAAAAGAGGTATACTCTGCCTACGAAGCAATAAACAATGCTATGATAAAAAAAGACCGTACCGCAATGGAACTCTACTTTGACGAAAACCTGACCTTTACCCACATGAGCGGGAAAAAGCAGACTCGCGAAGAGTTTATCGGCGAAATCATGGACGGAACACTAAACTACTTCAAAGTGGATACAAAGGATTATTCAATCATTGTAAACAGTGACACCGCGCGCATGAAAGTCACCCACTCGCTCACGGCAAAAGTTTATGGCATAAGCGGCAGCTGGACTTTGGGTGGAGAAAACACTTACAAAAAACGGGATGGAATTTGGGTAAGATTTAAGTAATGCCTTGCCATATTCAGTTTTCAAACTTTTTTATTTTCCAAGCAGTTACTAACAAGTCTTTCTCCCATGAGCATTCTTGCTGTAAGATTTTTGCTGGCTTTTTTAGTTCTGTCTTTAATCTTTAACAAAAAATCAGACAGCTTGATCATAAAAGCCTGAAGGGTGGAATCATTCTTGGGCTCTTATATACAGTCTGCATGATATTCGAAATGTATGGTCTAAGGCTCATAGATTCCGGAGTAAGTTCCCTGATTGAAAATATGGCGATTCTTTTTGTACCTCTTTATGTTGCGGTTCTTACAAAAAAATTTCCAAAAATAAAAACAATTATCTGTGCCTTACTTGCAATAATTGGTGTAGCCTTTTTATCTCTGACTCAGTTTGAAAAAAGCAATGGAGCTTTAGGCATTGTCCTAATGATTTGTGCGGCGCTGACCTATGCGGCCTGTATCCTTGTTACAGA
>JAZSJM010000100.1:0-46726 GCA_045534325.1 Treponema sp.
AAAAGAATAGGATTTTCTAATAAGAAATAACCAAAATAAATTACTCATTTTACAAGTTAGTAAAATGAGTAATTTAAGAAACCAACTAGAATACGTTTACACGAAGACCAAGAGAAATCTGTGGAACAAGATTTTCAATATCGTCCCCACCAATATCTGATGGAATAAACCATAACTGACCTTCTGTATAAAGAGCAATTGTTCTAAACATCTTCTGCTTTGCGAAAGTTACACGCGGGAATTCAAGCTGAGCAAGCAGTGCTGAAAGAATTTGAGCTTTTCCGGAACCACTATAGTCAAAACGAGAGAAGTTTGCACCAATGGTTACGTTTGCAGAAAGCCATTCATAATCACGACCGAGGAAGTACATAAATGGTATGTAAGCAACATTTGCAAGAATCTTCATACCAAATACATTTTCACCACCATAACGGCGTTCTGTTTCAGCAAACATCTGCCACTGTGTCTGTGTAAACTGTCCCCATTGAGCCTGAAGACGTACGTTATCGTCAAAGAACGAAAGTCCTAATCCAATATCAAAGAGAGTTGCACCCCAGAAGTGCCAGTCTAAATACAATCCCTGAATAAATGAAGGTACTTCATAACTTGCTTTATCACCCTTACGAAGGGCAAGAGTTACATTTTTAAGGGCAACGTTATCATGAGCAAGACCACTAAAGTCTAAGCTCTGGTTAAAGTGTCCGCCTTCTCCAGGGCTGATAAGTCTGATTGTAGGTTTTGTTTTATCAACCTGTACGATTGTTCTTGTAATTGCTTTTTCACCGTTCTTCATCGTAGCTCGTACAAGAAGGAAGTGATAACCTTCTGCAATATCTTCGTTCTCAATGCGGTAACGCCATTTTCCAGAAGTTGATACTTCCTGGAATGATTTACCGTTATTAAGAGAAAGTTCTATTTTTTCAACAGACTTAGCTTCTACCGCAGCCTTGCGTTCTTTAGAAGCACCTTTTGCCTTAGCTGCTACTAATTCTTCTTCGGCAATTGAATATCCTGCATTTCCCATAATATATGGGCGCTCAATTGCAAAGTCGCCGTAAGTAAAGTTATCAATTGTAACCCAAGGACCAATAGAACTGTAGTTAATGTACTGCTCGTTAGACATAATTACAGAAACGTTAGCAAGATTTGCTCTTACCTGAACCTTATGCTGTCCTTCTGTAATCATTTCTGGAGTCAGCTTAAACTTAAAGTATCCGCTGGCAGAAAGAGTTGTGTCAGCGATTTTCTCACCGTCTAGAAGAAGTTCAAGACTTTCAATATTAATTTCACTTACAGCAGTACCGTAAATATTGAATACACCCTGAACATATTCCCCGTTAAGAGGGTAAAGAAGATCAACCTTAGCCATTGCAGCCTTTTTGTTTAACTGAACATTACGTGATACACGGGTAATGTTATCTGCAGCATCGTGTCCTGTAAGTTCAACGTTATAGAATCCGTTATCAAGAGAAGAAAGGTCAATTGATTCAGTAATGATTTCTCCTGGAGTAAGATCAATGCGTGCAAGTTTTGGATTTACAGTCTTACCTTCAAGAGAACGGATTGTAATATAAAGTTTTTCAAGTCCAATATTGTCAGTTGTCTGACCAGAGAAGAACAGCATTTTTGTTGTTTTTGAATCATCAAGCGGCAGTTCAAGGTCAATCTGAGGTGCTGTATTATCAATGTTTATTAAAGAAGAATACAGACCTTCGATTCCGAACCAGTCAACAACTTTTAAGAATACTACGTGTGTTCCGTCCTGAACAACCCGTGTATCAAATTCATAGCTCCAGTTAGAGCGTTCTGTTTCGTGAGCAAAGTTTCCTGTTGCTTCGTTATATGAGTTTCCGTTATCTACGGAAATATAAACCTTACTGATACCGTTTTTGTCTGTTGCATTACCGGTGAGTTTAATCCAGCCACGAACAGTTTCGTCAATTGGCGGAGTTTCTACTGCACCCTTAGGTTCTTCAAGAGATATCTTAAATTTGCGTACAAATTCAGGACCTTTAACTCCGTTCAAATCTTCAGCATAAACAGTAACTGTGTGTTCATTATCTGTCATAGAAGAAAGAGGAACATCAATGGAGAAACTTGTTCCATATTCTTCTGAAGAAAGTTTATATTCTCCGTTATCAATCTTATAGTAAACTTTTGAAGGACCATCATCATCAATAACAACACCTGAAATAACAAAATCAGTTGTAATTACTGAATCTTCTTCCGGAAGATGAACTTCTGCAACAGGAAGATCAGATTTCTGATCAATGATAAAGTCCCATTTGCGGATTGTAGCAGTATTTCCGATTTCATCATAAAAATTGAAAACCATCAAATCATTGATAGGTTTTTCTGTTGTTCCTACATGAGTTACAACAAGAGGTCCAAGAGGAACTTCAATTCCCGTTGTGCCCTTTGGAGCAACATATTCAACTCTATTTAAGTGTCCGTTATCAGAAACCAAGAATGCAATTAAATTTTCACCGTTAACAATATCCTCAGCAACAGGTTCTATAACTGTAACTTCAGGTTCAACAGTGTCTTTTTGAATTACTGTCTGAGTATATGTAATTTTTCCAGCCGCATCCTTAACCCTGACATCAACAGGAATAAGTCCGTCGTCAAAAGATTCAAGACTTAATGCAGCCGTATAAGTTGAGCCATTTGATTTTGCAATATTCCAGCTCTCGCCTTTGTTTGTCGAATACTCAACGCTTTCAATTCCGTTAGTATCTGATGCAGATACCGAAAGCGATGTATTTTTCTGAATCCATTTATGTGCTGTCGGCTCAACAATCTGAGCAACAGGAGCAGCATCATCAACAAGAAGATTTACCTGAGAAGATGTATAAGATATTCCCTGACTATCAGTTACTCTTACTGCAACATTTTTATAAAGACCTTCTTTTTCTGCAATCACATAAACAAAATTACCGTCTGACTGAACTGTTAATCCACTCTGATTAGATGTAAGGGCTACCGTAATTGGAGCCATAACATTGGCAAATGCACCAAAATTAGTACCAGTCTTTAATACATAGCGTGAATGGGCTTCGTCATAAGGAGTCAATTCCGAAGGAGACCAGTAAACTTTTTTAGAATTATCTATCAGAGATGCATCTTTTTCCCGAACTACGGCAATTGTTCCACTATAAGAAGCGCTTCCTTGTGCAGTGTCAGCCGTTACTTTTATTGTTGTAAGACGGCTCGGCAGATTTGAAAGAGGAATATCTGCCTCATAATGAGTTGAATCAATCTGGCGGATATTTTTGCCTTCAACTTTTCCTGACTGTTTTTCATCTCCACCCGGAATTTTTTCACCAGAGATAGTCCAATTTATAGCTGTTACCGGGAAGTCAGAAACAACTGCAGCAGTTGCTTTTGCTGACGCACCCTTTGCAAGTACAACACGCATACCGCTTGCATAAGTATTGTTTGCAACGTTTGTAATGAATACTTTTGCAGAGCCGTTCTTTTTAGTTGTATATGAAGAAACAACCTTTCCTGAACCGTCTTTTACAGAAACTGTAGGAGAGCCGGCAGGCAGGTCAGCACGATAATATGTTCCACCAAAATTAGAAGAAGAGGCTTGAGATGTAACTACATAATAAACATCAACTGCATCAATCCATGAACAAACAGGTTTTGCAGGGGAAGGAGCTTTTTTGCCATCTGCACCGGTTTTAGGAAGATTTGGAAGATTTCTGATTCTTACTGAGCCTGCAACTTCTTTACCGTTATTTGCAACGATTTCTACAATATGCATACCCCAGCCTAAGGTAGACGGATCTATATCAAATGAGAATTTTCCAACTTTAGCAGGCAGGCTTTCAAAAGAACCGAATTTTGCATTTCCTGCACCGCTTACAAGATTTTTTACTTTAGGGTCAAAGTTAGAAGGAACAGAAATAATTCTGTATCCCACAGAAGTTAATGGAGTTTCAGAGGCGATGTTACCAGTAACCTTTATCTTTGGAAGTTCAAGTTCAACTCCGTCTTCTCCAACTTCATGAACAACATTTTCTTCATCAATATCCACAGAAAGTGTTGGTGCCGGAGAGTCTGAATGGAAAATCAAAGGCTGACTTTCGTATGCGATGTTATCTTGAGAAACTACACGAACTTTTACTGGAGAAGAAGCTCCTAAGGCTTCTGTAGCGTTAAGTGTAATTGTATGTTCCGTATATTCAATTGTAGCAAAAGGTGTTAAAGGAGAAAGAGTGGCACTCTTAATCGTTCCACCTACAAAGTAACCAGTTACAGGATGCTCGATATCATTAATGATGTCTCCATTCTCACTTATTCTGCTGTCATCAAAAACAACTCTTGGAGCTTCCACACTTATATCCGTAATATCCTGAACTTTTACAACTGCTTTCTGTTGTGTCGTGCGATTATAGACATCGCTTGCAGTAATTGTTATAGAAAGTGCACCCCAGGCAATATCATCTCCAGAAAGAGGAATACTTACAGGAACAGATTTTTCACCGCCCTTTAATGCAACTTCCCCTGTTTTAATTCCGTTTATACCCCAGTTGATTTGCCATGCAACAGAAGAAATCCCTGCATCAGCAGTTACTGTGGTTTCGTATTTTGGATTTGACTCAGGATGAACTGTTATTCCTGTAAATGCATCCTTGCCACCAACCTTTGCAGCCGCAAATAAAGGAAGTTTACCCTTTGATTTAAATGTAGATGTTACAGGATTTCCTTTTACTCCATATTTATCAATTGCAGTTACTGTAATTGTATGATTTCCGGCAGCTAAATCTGCATCCTCTGAAAGGAGAGCATAGAAAACACCCTGACATTCCAGAATCTTTGTTTCACCGTTATCAAGTTTATATTCTATTGATGCAACAGCATCATCGTCTTTTGCAATTCCTCTTAAGAATACAGTTCCTGCATCTCCTTCAATTACAGAATCCTGTGCAGGAGATTCAATCATTACAACAGGCTTATCATTTTCTTGATTTAGCGGGATTACCCGTTTTACAGTTACAACGTTACCTACTGTATCAGTTGCAGTTACGCTGAATTCCACATTCTTTGAAAGTCCTGTTGAATCAATTTCCTGATACCAGTAAGGGTTTCCTGGTGTCAATTCAAATTCACCGCTTTTTGTGCCGCATGTCCATGTAAGTTTTTGAACGCCAATTACATCTTTTGCAAAACCTGCTACGCCAAAATGACCATTCATAACTTCACCTTCCGGCGGATAAACAATCTTTACGTCAGGCTTTGTGTTATCAATAAAATAGAGGAATGAGTTATATCCAACTGAACCCATTTTATCTGTCGCCTTAAACCAGCAGACAGCAGCTCCGTCAGGAGATTGTTTTGTATTTATTGGAAGTTCAAATGTACAGATTCCTGTTTTTTTATCTTCTTTAAGTTTTAAATCATAAAATTCTTTTCTGCCGTCAATAGAATACTGAAGGGATTTTATTCCGTTACCGTCAGAAACATTTCCTTTTAGTGTAATTTTATTTGAAACAAGAGTTCCCAGTGCAAGATTAGTTACTTCTGTTACAGGAAGGCGTCTGTCCAGGTTCCATGTAACATAGGCCTTTTTCTTTGGTTTATTTGCTGATGAAAGCCCGTTTATATCGATACCGTAAACTTCTATTGTGTGTGGACCTTCAGTAAGCCCCGTTGTATCAAGATAATAAGACCAGAATTCTTTACCTTCAGCCTTAACCGGTTCACCACCATCCAAAATAAGCCAGACTTCGTCTACACCATCATCATCAATACAGGTTCCGACAATATTAAGGTTACCTGGAACACGCATGTTTTTAATAGGGTTGGTAATTCCCGAAATTGTATAATCTGAATCAGGATCGATGTAAATATTGTAAGGGCCTCCAACTACAGTGTTACCACCCTTATCTTCCACTGTTGCAAGAACGTTATATTTACCTTCTTTTTTCTTTTCAATATCAAATTCTTCCTGCCAGCTGTCCATGGAAGCAACTTCACGCTCTTCAACATCACCTTTTCCATGTGCAAAAGCTGAACTAACAAGAATCAACGCTGTTAAAATGAATAATCCCTTTTTAATCATTTGCAATCCTCTTTTTTTTTCTATTAACACAATTTATATATTTAAATAGTTTATAACAATTTATTTATCTATGCAAATTTAAAAACTCAAATTTGCCCAATACTCCAATAATCATTATCGGCATGATACCCAAATTTAACTACTATACATTACAATAAATATATAAATTTTCAGATTTTCCTCCGTAAAAATCCATATCCTTAAATTTATGGTATAATGTTTTTAACGGAGGAAGCCCATGGACGCACAGATTAAACAACTGCAGAAGATGATTGATGAAAGCAACAATATTGTTTTTTTTGGTGGTGCTGGTGTAAGTACGGAAAGCGGAATTCCAGATTTTAGAAGTCAGGACGGACTTTATAAACAGGAGTGGAAGTATCCTCCAGAAACAATAATCAGCCGCAGTTTTTTTGATGCAAACCCAAAGGAGTTTTATCGTTTTTATAGAGAAAAACTTATCATTAAAGACGTTAAGCCTAACATAACCCACATAAAACTTGCAGAACTGGAAAAGGCTGGTAAGTTAAAAGCTGTTGTTACGCAAAATATTGACGGACTTCATCAAAAGGCAGGAAGTAAAACCGTTTATGAACTGCACGGAAGTACGCTTAGAAATTACTGTATGAACTGCAACAAATTTTTTGATGACACATTTATTGTGCAAAGTGCATCTTCCGCTGACACATTGCCAAGATGTGAATGCGGAGGGCTTGTAAAACCTGATGTTGTTTTATATGAAGAAGGACTTGACGACAATATTGTTAACGGAGCCTTACGGGCAATTGCCAATGCTGATATGCTGATTATCGGAGGTACTTCTTTAGTTGTTTATCCAGCAGCTGGATTTATCAGATATTTTAGAGGCAACAAACTTGTAATGATTAATAAAAGCGAAACCCAAGCCGACAGCATGGCTGATTTAGTAATACATGCAGGACTTGGGTCTGTATTTGAACAGATAAAGGTGTAAGTCATCGCTAAAAACCCGTTTATGCAACTTTTTAGGGACTCACTGAAAAACGAAAATTACTTATTGATTAAATCAAACAGACGGTTAAAATCGTCTTTACTGAAATATTGAATTTCAATTGCGCCTTTCTCGTATGAACCTTTTATAATAACCTTTGTTCCGAGTTTTTCGATTAACTGAGTTTCCACGTCAATTAAATCAGGATCGCGGGTCGGACCTTTTGAGTCCTTCTTAGGTTCTTTTGCCTGAGGATTATTGATTTCTGCAGCAAGTACTTCTGATTGATGAACAGAAAGAGACTGACCGACAATTTTGCCGAACAGAATCTGCATATTCATCTTATCTTTTACCATCAAAAGAGCACGGGCATGGCCGGCCGTAATTTGTCCTGAAATAAGTGCATTTTGAATGTCTTCTGGAAGTTTTAAAAGACGGATTGCATTTGCAACTGTAGCACGGTTTTTGCCTACTTTTTGAGCAACTTCTTCCTGTTTTAATCCGCCAAGTTCCATGAGTTTGTAATAGGCTTTTGCTTCTTCCACAGGATTTAAGTCCGCACGCTGAATATTTTCGATAAGGGCAACTTCAAGTTTTTTCTGTTCGCTATAGGCAGATAATTGAACAGGGATTTTTTCGAGGCCTGCAAGTTTTGAAGCTCTTGTACGGCGTTCACCGGCAATAATATAAAAAGTACCGTCTTTTGCATCTTCAATTGTAACAGGCTGGATTACACCGTTTTCTTTAATTGAATCTGCAAGTTCCTTTAACTTTTCTTCGTCAAATTCAACACGAGGCTGATGTGGATTTGGTTTTAAAAGTTCAGGATTAACCCAAAGACGACCAAGTTCATCCTGTTCAATTCCAGCAGGAAGATCTTTATGCTTTGAAGATGCTGATGAAGTTTTTTTTAAATCTTGAGTTTCATCTTCTGCTTTTTTTATTTTTGTTTCTTCTGTTTTTTCCTGTAACTTTGGGGCTGGACCGCCTAAAAGTGACTCCAGTCCGTTACCAAGTCCAAATTTCTTAGCCACGACGAATTACCTCTTGAGCCAGTTTTTCATAACTTTTTGCGCCAACACATTCCGGGTCGTAAAGACAAATCGGCTTTCCATGAGAAGGAGCCTCAGAAAGACGAACATTTCGCGGAATAATTGTATTGAATACTACATCCTTAAAATATGCCTGAACCTGACGTACAACATCCTGAGCCAGACGCGTGCGACTGTCATACATTGTAAAAAAGATGCCGCCGATAACAAGATTAGGATTGATTGACTTTTGAACCTTTTGTACCGTCTGAAGAAGAAGTGTAATTCCTTCAAGGGCAAAATATTCACACTGCATAGGAACCATTACAGAATCTGCGGCTGCAAGTCCGTTCAATGTAATAATACCAAGAGAAGGAGGACAGTCGATTATGATAAAATCATAGCTGTCTTTTAAGGGAGCAAGTGCATTTTTTAAAAAATATTCACGGTTTTCCTGATCAACAAGTTCGATTGCTGCTCCTGACAAATCCTTATCAGCACTTATTACATCAAGGTTTTCGATTGAAGTGTGCTTAACGGCTTCTTGTGTTGAACACTGTTCTGCCATCAGTTCATAAATAGTCGGTTTGTCCTTTGATACCCCTACACCACTGGACATATTACCCTGAGAGTCAAAATCTACAAGCAAAACTTTTTTACCAGCTTTTGCTATATAAGCTCCAATATTAATTGCAGAAGTTGTTTTGCCAACGCCACCCTTCTGATTAACAAAAACAATTATTTTTCCCATATACTATAATATATCGTAAAAAATAAGTTTAAATATAGTACTTTGAGAAACAAATTTGTTTCACGATAAGTATATTTTCGTTAAAATAGTACCTATGCTTATATCAGCCACACTTTCTAAACCAGTTAACAATATTGAAGAACTTACAGGCTTTGCCTATAAAAGAATTAAAATAAAAATTTCTTCTGCTTCATCAAAAGATACTGTTTATTTTGCTGAGTTTTTTACAGAAAAACAGGTTTTTCATAAAAAAATGACAGCCGCCGAAGTACAGGAGTTTTTAGATAAGAATACGGGAATCACTTTCAAAAACGCAGTTGAATTTACAGAAGATGAACAGATTACTGTTCTTACAAATAAAAAAGGAAAAATTACACGACTTGTAAAAAAATTGAATAATGCGTTACCGGCTGCCGTAAGTAGACCGCAGGACGGAACGGACGAGGACTACGCACAAAGACGGGACGGCAGTTTACTGCCGGAACGCCCTGATAACGACAACCACATAAAAAATTATATTTTGCAGGAAGGAAGACCTGTTCCATTTTTAGTAAGGCTGGGAATTATGACTGCCCAGGGAAAAGTGATTGGGGCAAAATTCCATAAATTCCGGCAGATTAACCGTTTTTTAGAAATTTTAAGTGATGTTGTAAAAAAAATGCCTAAGAATAAAGAACTGAATATTGTTGATTTTGGTTCTGGAAAAAGCTATTTAACCTTTGCAGTTCAGTACTATATGAATGAAATTGCACATATAAAGGCAAATATTTTTGGACTGGACTTAAAAAAAGATGTGATTGAATACTGTTCTCGCCTTGCTGATGAACTGAATCTTTCAAATTTAGAATTTGCTGTCGGCGATATTGCTTCTTTTGGCGAAGATAAAAAGCCTGATATCATAATTACGCTTCACGCATGTGATACGGCAACTGACTATGCCTTAGATTATGCCGTAAAACACGGTGCAAAAGCTATATTGAGCGTTCCTTGCTGTCAGCACGAAATTAACCTGCAACTCAAAAAAACTTCTGATGAAACAAGTTCAGAATTTGCTCCTCTATTAAAATACGGTCTGATTAAAGAAAAATTTTCTGCCCTTGTTACAGATGCCCTGCGGGGAGAGATTCTTGAAAACGAAGGCTATAGCGTGCAAATGCTTGAATTTATTGATGAAAGCGATACACCAAAAAATCTTATGATAAAAGCCGTTAAAAATTCTAGTTCCGAAACCACAAAAAAAAGGCCTGATTTACCCTTGCTTGAGGCACTTAAGGTAAAACAGACCCTTTACAAACTTATGTATGAACAAAAACTTAACTATTTTTGAGTAAGTTTTCCGTTTTCAAAAATCATGTTTGCTGAATCCAAGTATTTTGCAGGAATATCAATTCCACAGTTTTTTGCAGCATCAAGGTCAATAAGAAGGTCTGAATCTTCAGGTTCTGTCATAAAACGAACTGGAAGTTCAGAAGGCTTTTTACCGTTTAAGATGTCAAGAACCATTTCTCCAGTTGCTCTTCCTGCCTTGTAGTAGTTAAAACCAGAAGCAATTAAACAACCGCCTTCCATTGCACCTGTTACGTCGCCAGAGAAAATTGGTTTTTTAGCTTTTTCAAACACCTGAACAAGACTTGCAAGAGCGCTGAAAACAGTATTGTCTGTTGTAAGGTAAATTCCGTCAACGCGGTCAACGATTGTTTCTGCAGCCTGTTTTACTTCGCTTGAATTTGTAATTGACTGTGTAACAAGATTTAATCCCAATTTTTGGCAGGCATCTTTTACAAGTTCAAGCGACGAAACTGAATTTGCTTCGTTTGAAGTATAGATATAACCTAAGGTCTTTAATCCGGCAATTTCCTTAAACAACGCAATGTGCTGGTCTGTTGGAATTGCGTCACTCATACCTGTTACATTACCTTCGCCATGGTCTAAAGTTGTAACAAGACCGGCACCAAGAGGATCAGTTACTGTTCCAAAAACAACAGGAATATCTTTAATTGTGTTTGCAAGAGCAAGGGCTACAGGAGTAGCAATTCCAACTGCAACATCAACACTATCGTCTTTATACTTCATTGCAATCTGTGCGGCAATGTTTACATCACCGTTTGCATTCTGAAGATCAAATTCAGCAGACACACCGTTTTCAGTTAAATAATCGATTATTCCCTGCTCAACAGAATCGAGAGCCACATGCTGTACGATTTTTGCAATGCCGATTTTTACTTTTTTATCAGAAACTTTCTTTTTTGAACAAGAAGAAACTCCAAAAACCAAAGCAGCAGCTGTAAGGCCTAAAATTACTTTTGTAAATTTCATATAAGTATTTCCTCCAAAACAGATGTTTTAATTTTTTGCCGTCTATATATAAGGCGGTGCAAAATTATTCTCACATCACTTTTATACGTTACTATTAACAGAAACATTTGTCAAGTTTATTATTGCAATATAAGGTTATCATTTGTAACTCTCAATTGCCTGAATTTTGAAACGAGATCATCTAGCGTAAGTTTTTCCTTTTCCTGACCGCTTATATCTAAAATGATTTTTCCTTTATGCATCATAATCAGACGGTTTCCATATTCCAAGGCGTGCTGCATATTGTGAGTTACCATCATCGTTGTTAAACCCATTTCTTTTGTAAATTTCAATGTAAGTTTCATAACGATGTCGGCATTTGCAGGATCTAAAGCTGCAGTATGTTCATCTAACATTAAAAGTGAAGGATGACTCATAACAGCCATCAAAAGAGTGAGAGCCTGTCTTTGCCCCCCAGAAAACAAGTCAACGTTATCGTTAAGGCGATTTTCCAGTCCCATATTCAATTCTTTAAGCTGCCGTTTAAATTCTTCCCGAAGTTTGTTGTTCAGTGAAATTTTTAAGCCTTTTATTCCCTTTTTGCTGCAAATCACCATGTTGTCTTCGAGCTTCATTTTTCCGGCAGTGCCCAATAACGGGTTTTGAAAAATACGTCCCATGTAACGCGCTCTTTTAAATTCAGGTTCAGCAGTTATATCTCTTTGATTTCCGTCTTCATTTTGATCAAGGATAATTTTTCCTGCTGTCGGTTTTAGAGTTCCGGCAATTACATTGTATAAAGTTGACTTGCCGGCTCCGTTTGAGCCTATCACCGTTATAAAATCACCTTTGTTTATTTTTAAATTTATATCTGCTAATGCCTTGTTTTCGTCTGGTGTGTGAGGATTGAAAGTGATTCCAATATTCTGTAATTCAAGCATTTTATGCCTCCACCCCGGGTCTTTTTAAGTGTTCTTTGAACCACGTTACAATATCTGTTTTTGAAATAATAAGGCAGATGATTATTAAAATTCCTGTGATAAGTTTTAGATCGTTTGGACCTAATCCTACTACATTTCCGTAGCGGCGGGCAAAATACATAAGACCCCGGTACAAAATAGAACCAAGAATCACGCGTAGAGTCTGCAATCCGATTTTATTGGAGCGTATAATAAATTCTCCAAGCATTAAAGATGCCAGCCCCGAAACTACAACCCCAGAGCCACTTCCTACATCAGAAAAGCCCTGATACATTGCGTACATCGCACCGCTAAGGGCTGCAAGAGCGTTTCCGAGACATATTCCGACAGCACGAACAAAACGGGGATCAACACCCTGACTTATAACCATCTGAGGATTTGACCCCAAGGCACCCATTGTGAGTCCGAAATCAGTTACAAAAAAAGTATTCAGCAGAAATGTAAGAAAGGCAATAAATAAAACCATAAAAACAACTACAGACCAGTTGCCTAAACTTGGAAAAAAACTGTTAAAGGTTTTAAATATCGTATTTGAGCGCAAAAGTGATACATTTGCCTGATTTGACATTATTCTTAAATTAATGGAATAAAGCATGGTCATAACAAGAATACCTGAAAGCAGGTCAGGAATGCGGAGTTTTGAATAAATCAGCGTTGTTAAAGAACCAGCACACAATCCCCCGCAAAAAGCAATCAGTAGAGACAGCGAAGGATTTACTCCAGCTTTAAGGCAGGCTGCAAGAATACATGCTCCCATGGGAAATGTACCGTCAACAGACATATCACAAAAGTTAAGGATGCGGAACGTCATAAAAACGCCCAACACCATAATAGCGTATATTAAACCTTCAATTAAAATTCCTGTAATCATCTGTTATATAGTAACATAAAAATAATTTTTGGTTAACAGCGTAATTATCTTAAGACAGAGCCTCGTATCCGTTTTACATTGCGTGCCTGTCCCAACGAAAAGGTTCTTTCTTCGTGCTCTGGTTCAACAATCAGATGGACAGCGGCATCTATGGGATTTTTTTCAACACCAGTGGGAGTTCCAACGATTACAGCGACTCCGCCAGCTGCGTTTTTGTCATCATATTCAAGTTCAAGCATCATGTTTTGGGTAATTGCACTTTCGGCTACATGAACTTTTCCCTGATAGTCCATGCCATTTGCCTCAATTTGTTCAAGTTTTACGCTGTCTGCGTTTAACTGTTGCGGCGTAAGAATGATTTTTTTATTGATTCTGATTAAAAGCCCCTCATGCTGTTCCGGCGTAATTGACATTTTATCCAGCATATTTCTGAGCATGTCAAAATGTGCTTTTCTCTGTTCATCAGTTGTTAAAGTAACGGAATCTTCATCATTTTCAAAAGATTTCAGATTAGACGATTCTCCCCTCAACTGAGCAGTTCCACCACCGAGCAGGGCACTTTTTATGGATTTATTAACTTCAAAAACAGGAAAGATTGGTCCGGTAATTTGGGTATGAGGTGTCTGTATGCTTCCTATAAAGTCAAGGCCGCTTTCTTTAAGGAGTTTTTCCGCCTCGCTGTCAGAAGATATATTCATTAAAAAGACACCGGGAGCAATCTTTTGAGATATCAACTGGGATACTGAAGGATTATTTTCTACAAGGACAGCACTTTTTTCATCAACCTTAAGCACATAGCCTTTGTATAAGGCGGCAGATGAATATGAATTAGCCCAGTCTTCAATACTGACTTTTAAATTTTGCGGCACATTATAAGCACAGAATTTTTCGATAAGTGAATAAATTTCGGACGGTTTTAATCCATAGTCAAAGGAACGCATTACTGATTTTCTTGAGATTTCAAAGACCGCCGCTGTATCAAACTGTTTTATATCCATAAATTTCATAAGGGGAATAAGATTCATCAAAGAAAGCCCCGGAAAAACAGTAACATTAAAGGCAGCATCAATGTTCAAAACTTTCGGATTTTCGTCTATAACAGGAGTTTTTTCATTTACTGCCATACCCTTTACGTAAATCTTTTCCCCGTTTTCGTCTTTTCCATATTCCTGTAAAATTCCAAATTCAACCGCACATTCACAAAGTCTATCCATAAGGGAAGAAGGATTTTCAAACACTGGAGCAGACTCAGTTTTTTCTTCTTTTTCCGCATTTGCAAGAATTGAAGCAAAACGACCGCCTGTAAGTCTGGCCGATGAAGAAATAGAAGAATCGTGCCTCTCAAATATTAAGAAAGCAGTTCGTAAAACACAGGTATATGAAAAACCTGTTGAAGGAAGCGCATTTACAGTTTCTAAAAGAAGTTTTGCCTGATTGACTAAGGATGTCCGGCTAAATCTCCCCTGACTTGCAACACATAAATAGGCATACTGTATATTATCTTCAAGTTCAGCAAACGCATTTAAACGCGAAAAATCAATTTCGTATCCGGTAGAATTCTCTTTTACAAGGGACAAATTTATAAATGCATTTATAAGAAATTGAAAAAATTTTACAGAAGATTTTCCAAATATTACTTCAATTTTTTCTGCACTTCTTTTTTTTAAGATTCCATCTGCACGACAGATATCCGGATTTGAAAAAATAAAATTAACAAAGGCAGCGATTTTCTGTGGGGAAATTACATCAGGGGATTTTTGATTGCGCGTTTCCAAAACTGGCAGAGGCAAAAGGATTTTTTTTCCAAGAAGAGGAATTATTACGTCCTCTAAAGTAGGATTAATGGAAATAATTGTTTTCTGCTTATTTTTGTCTCCATGGCGATAGATTAAAAGTCTTTCTTCCAGGTTTAAAAGCCTTTCGTAAAGTTTTGCAAAATTTATTGAATCATTAAAAAATGAAGCAAGTTTTTCGGTTGTTGCATCTGGAATATAATAAACTGCGGCTAAAACAAGAAGGTCTTTTTCAGACAGAAGATTAACAATAGTCTTTCTGTTTTCTTCCCGGCGTAAAAAAGCTCCAAGCTGCTCAACAAGTTTTTGTTTATTAAAAGGTGAATGAATTTCACCAAGATACATTCTGATGAGTTCAAAAAAATGATTGTCAGGAAGTGTTACAAAACTTTCTCTCCAGTCTATTATTCTCTGTACTTTTGGATCTACATTAATCATTTTATATACGCCTCCCCTTTTTTTATTTGCAATCAGCAATTTGAGCCAAATCAGTTGAAGAAGAAACCCTTACTACCTTATATGCATATCCCTGCTCCGCAAGAAATTTCTGTCTGTTAGAACCAAAATCTTCTTCGACAGTATTTCTTGTAATAAGGGTAAAAAACCTGCTTTTTCTTTCTTTTGGCCGTAAAATTCTTCCAAGTCGCTGTGCTTCTTCCTGCCGGCTGCCAAAAGTTCCGCTTACTTGAATAGCCATACTTGCATCTGGTAAATCTATGGCAAAATTAGCGACTTTTGAAACAACTAGCGTACGTATTTTTCCTAAGCGGAAATCAGCATATATTTTATCACGTTCTTCATTCGGTGTTTTTCCAGTTATAACAGGTACATTAAGGAATTTTGCAATTTCTTCCAGCTGGGCAAGGTACTGTCCGATTATAAGAATTTTATCTTCTGGATTATCTCTTACAAGAGTTTCAACTACTTTTAGTTTTTGGGGATTTTCACTTGCAATGCGATGCTTTTTTCTTGGTTCAGCAACAGCATATTCAAGTTCAATATCACCACTTAAATCAAGGCGAATTTCAATACACTCTGCGCTGGCAATCCAGCCTGAAGATTCAAGATCTTTCCATGGAACATCATAACGCTTTGGACCTACAAGACTAAATACATTACCCTCTAACCCATCTTCGCGGACTAAGGTTGCAGTCAACCCGACTCTCCTTATTGCCTGAATTTCAGCTGTAACGCGAAAAACTGGTGCAGGCAACATGTGAACCTCATCATAAATAATTAAACCCCAATTATTCTGACGGAAAAGTGAAAAATGCGGATAAGGACCTTCCTTGTCAGGGCGCCATGTTAATATTTGATAAGTTGCAACCGTAACCGGCTTTATTGTTTTGTTTTCTCCTGTATATTCTGCAATTTGCTCCTGTGTCAAATCAGTTTTGTCTAAGAGTTCTTCAATCCACTGATGAACTGCAGAAATATTTGTTGTGATGATTAATGTGTTTGTCTTTAATAAGTCCATCACAGTCATTCCTACTATTGTTTTGCCAGCCCCACAAGGAAGCACAATTGTACCGAATCCTGTTCCCGGACCTTTATTTCCCACAAGAGCAGAAGCAGCTTCTTTTTGATAGTGGCGGATATTGAAAGGCTTGCCATGTAAAGTTGTAGTTCGTAAATTTATATTTAGCGGCTCACCTTCTGATAAAGGAACATCATCTTTTACTGGCCACCCAAGTTTTAATAATTCCTGTTTAACTGTTCCGCGATCAGTTAAATTGAGCATAAAACAGTTTTCTTTTTCTTTCGGAGAAACTTCAACTTTATCCTTATCCGATACTTCTTTTGGCTGCTGATATTCACATTCTGTTAATAATTTTTTTCCTACAGAACTGGCTTGAATTTCCTTAAAGACAAAAGGACTTTCTGTAACCAAATAAAGATATTCTATAAAGCAGGGATTTTTTTCTTTTGAATTATTTTGTAGGATTAACGGTCCCTGAACAAGTCTTAGTTTTCCAAAACGACCTGCAGTTTCTTCAATCCAAGCTTCAACTGATTGAGGAACATCATAACGAGCAAATTCTCGCAAAACATCAATAGCCTGATGTACTGTAAATCCAGCTCCAGAGGCATTCCAAAGCGATAAAGCTGTCAGACGATATGTATGAAGATGCTCAGGAGAGCGTTCTAATTCAGCAAAAGGGATAAGTGCATTTCTACATTCTTCTGCCCGTGGCGCATGAACATCTAAGAGTAAAGTACGGTCACTTTGTACAATGAGAGGATTATCAAATTGCATAACAGACTATTTTACTCGCCAATCGCAAATTCAGACAAGGGGGCTACAGTATTAAGTGAATCGATAAAATCACTGTAATCACCCATTCTGGGAGCCATTACCCTGTACTGAACATCTATCTGTCCCGATTCAATATTTTTTTTAAGGTTGATGTCTTTTACATAAAAACCATATTTTACAACGACAGAACTCAGTTGTTTCATGTCAATAAAATCTGCCATAAACGTTAAGTGAAGGAATTTTGTACTTCCAGCCGGAAACCACTTTCCCTCGATTTTTTCCAGAACCAAAAGCGAAATAACACAGACTATAAGCATCATAAAACTTGGTATAAAAAGACCGGCCCCAATGCAAAGTCCCACAGCAGCATCTGTCCAGATAATTGCAGCCGATGTAAGGCCCTTTATATTAAATCCAGTTTTCATTATTACACCGGCACCTAAAAACCCTATTCCACTTACAACCCCAGCGGCGATTCGTGCGTTGTCAGCGGCCCCGATTTGAGAAGATATCCAGCCAGAAAGAATGGAAAGCATTGAAGAAGAAATGCAGATTAAAATCAAAGTTCTCATTCCCACAGCACGCTGACGGGATTTTCTTTCAAAACCTAAAATAAAACCTGCAACAAAAGCAAGAAGGATTTTTAAAAGGCATAAGGTATAATAATTATTCATATAAAACTCTCTTTTTTATTTAAATAGCGCAAATCCGCCGGGAGACTTAGTACCGGCTTTTATCCATGATACTTTCTGTTTGGGAGTAAGATCTTTTTTAAGAATATCAATCTGATCCATGTAGTCACATAGCCATGTAATTAACGATCCATCCCTCTTTGCAGTTTCATTATTTTCATCACATTCAACAAGAACAGGAATTATTTCCTGCGTATGACTTACTGAGGCTGCAAAATTTTCTGCAAATGATTTAAATGCTGCACCAGCTGCCGCAACAAGAGATTTAGAAAGAACTTTGTTACCTGTCCTTAAATTTGGATTTTTTACGGCATCGGCTTCGCTAGCGTTACTCTTATAAACAAAGGCAATTTTACCAGGTTTTGATTCCAGTCCAGCAATTTTCCGCTGATCAAATCTAAGTAAAAGTTCTGCTGTAAGATACTGATATCCTAAAATCAATTCATCAAAGACCTTGTTGCTTTCTGCCGCACCGGCATTTCCATATTTGGGAGCAAAATATTCTTCATCAAAAATCAATACCGCCTCATCAAGATGTCCGTTTTGATTTAATGCAGAAATAACTAGAGAACGAGAAGAAAGAGCCGAAGACTTATTCCATATAACTGGAACTGCTCCATCTTCTGAAGTAAGGTCCTGTGCAGTTGCTTTAGCTGTTATTATTGTTGTTTCGCCATGTAAAATTGCAGCAGAAGCAAGGTCTTTTCCATCTGGAAAATCCTTTCCTGCAATAAGAATTGTTTTATCCATAGTGATAATTATATCATTAGCTTTTATCTATGGCAAAGGGAAGAATTTTTAGTTATAATTTTATACATTATGAAACTTTGGGTTAAATACTTATTGGCAATGATTTTAGGAGTTGCCACAGCTTTTATACTTCCTGCAAACAATCCGGAAGTAACAGCCATTATCAATGCATTGCATGAATTTGCAATTCGTTTTGGCCGATTCACTCTTGTTCCTCTTTTGTTTTTTGGAATTTCAGTTGCTGTTTTTAAATTAAGAAGCTCAAAACAACTTATAAAAACTGCATCCTGGACAACCATGACAATTCTTGGAACAACCGCAATTCTTTGCGTACTGGGTCTGCTCTCGATTCTTATCGTTAAACTCCCGCGAATTCCTATTACAGGAGAAAAAATAACTGAAATCCCTTCTTTGGGGCTTAAAAATTTTATAATGCAGATTTTTCCTTATTCAGGATTTGATGCAATTAAAGACGGCTCATACCTTTTACCATGTTTTATTTTTGCAGGATTTGCAGGTGCAGGTTGTGTCTCTGATCAGACAGTCTCAAAACCTGTTATCACATTTTTTGAATCCGCAGCTAAATTGTGCTATTCAATAATGTCATTTTTTATTGAATGGCTTTGTATCGGTATGATTGCAGTTTGTGCATACTGGACAATTACCGCAAGGGCAATTCTCTCCTTTGGAATTTATACCCCTCTGTTTATAATGCTTCTTGTTGATTTTATTCTTGTCTTTGCACTGATTTACCCGATTATAATTCGTTTTTTATGCAACGATCTTCATCCATATCATATTCTTTATGCCTGCATCACACCGATTATTACATCATTTTTTTCAGGAGATTCAAATCTTGCGCTCCCTGTCAATCTTCGACATGTCCGCGAAAGTCTGGGGGCACATTCTGAGTCAGCTGATGTAACTGTACCACTTTTTTCGATATTTGCCCGGGGCGGCTCAGCTCTTGTAAGTTCAATCTGCTTTATAATGATTTTACGGTCATATTCAAGTCTTGGGTTTACAAGTTTTGACGTATTATGGATTTTCTTTTCTTCTTTTTTTATCAGTCTCGTTTTGGGAGCGTTGCCAACAGGCGGAACATTTATTGCACTGACAGTTTTATGTACAATGTACAGCCGCGGTTTTGAAGCCGGTTATCTGCTTTT
Source organism: Treponema sp. (assembly GCA_045534325.1). Classification (GTDB taxonomy): domain Bacteria; phylum Spirochaetota; class Spirochaetia; order Treponematales; family Treponemataceae; genus Treponema_D. The sequence goes on from JAZSJM010000100.1 coordinate 19,630, forward strand.
AAGACCTGCAGCTCCAATTTTCTGTAGTTTTGCAGCGGCATTTGACGCAGTCTCGGCAATTTTTGGAAGCTATGTTGTTGCCGTAAAGACAAAGAAAATCGATCACAACGATCTTAAACATTATATTTAGATTAAAGACAAAAGGTTCTGTTATTTTAGCAGAGCCTTTTTTATTTATATGTATCCTTTTTAGAATCCGGTCTTATATAGTGTTCTCTAAAGTCCACTGTCTTACAAGGCCGGCCAAAGAAAAATCCCTGATATTTATCAGGATCATAAATCTTTAGTTTTTCAATATCCTCTTCAGTTTCAATTCCCTCCATGCAGACCTTCATGTCAAGTTCATGGGCCATTTGGGTAATATGCTTGATGATTTTTGTATCTCCAATATCACCACTTGTTGCTTTATGAACAAATGAATAGTCAAGTTTTAGTGTATATGCATGAAGGTACTGTAAATATCTTAAATTTGAATATCCTGTTCCAAAGTCATCAATATCAACTTTTAGACCTAAGGCTCTGAAACTGTCTACAAGAGACTGAAGTTCCTGAGTATTATCCATATATCCGCTTTCAGTCAGTTCAAGGGTGATGTTTTCCGGTTTTACACCTGAACGTTCAAGAGCAATCTGTACATCAGAAAGAATATCACTCTTTTTTACCTGAATATATGAAAGATTTATGCTCATATGAAAATCTTTTTGAACTTTGTTCCACTCTTTGCACTGGTTAAAACCTGTCAGTAAAATCCATCTTCCAACAGGAATAATCAGACCACTCTTTTCTAGAATCGGCACAAATTCGTCCGGTGTAATTATTCCGTATTTTGGACACGACCAGCGCAATAAAGCCTCTGCCCCAATAACGTTAGAAACAGATTTTCCTGCATCAATATAAATTTCGTGAGCATCAACAACAGGCTGATAAAACAACTGAAAGCCTTCAAAATTATTTTTAACTGATTCCCGTAGTTTTTCCTGCAAATCAAGATTGCGAAGGTGTTTGGAATATTCAACTGCATTAAATAAAGTTAAATTGTTACGTCCCTTATTTTTTGCAGCAGTAATAGTATAATTTGTCTTTTTTAAAAGCTCATCAAGCTGCGTTGTATCATTAAAGAAAGCAACAGCTCCAGCACTAATTGTAAATACAACCTCATAATCAATTTTTTGTTCGGTTTCTGCGATGCATCTTTTTAAGTTCTGATAGATTTTTTGTGCATCAACTGCAGAAGCTCCGGTTAAGTTCATACAAACAAATTCATCGCTATTTAGTTTATACGAAAGAGCTAACCCCTTAGCGGAACGCTTTACACAGTCAGAAACAAGGGAAAGAACAAAATCTCCGGTATGATTTCCAAACTGTTCATTTATCGAACCTAAATTATCAACATCCACCTTTAGAATAAATCCACTTACTTTTTGTGATTTTGTCCAGACATGTGCAAAATCTTTGTGCAACTGAGACTCTGTAGGAAGATTTGTAAGGGAATCCATTTTATCCTGATCATCAATAATTGCAATTCGGCCTATCAAAACAGATGAATGATTTTTACCAATTGGAAGAACAGTTCCCCGCATATTAAGCCAGATTGGTTTTCCATTTTTATTTACTGCCCTAAATTCCAGGTTAAAGTTTTCTTTTTTCTTTGATTTTACGTTGTCCAATTCCAGTGAGAAAAAATTTACGTCTTCTTTATAAACAAGTCGTTGAAAAGTTTCTTTTGCGTGACCAAATTTTTTTTGAGGAAAATCAAAAATCGATGTTGCCTGCTCCGAAAGAAACACAGAATCAGCATCCAAATCAAAAATATATACAAAAGAGTCTGTACAATTGCTGAGTGCTTCTGCAAAAATCTCAAGCTGATCTGTAGTTATAGTGCTTAATTTTTCAATCACTGACTGTTCTCCTCGGAAAATTATACAGCAAGGATTTTATGTGTCTTTTGAAAATTCCGTTTTTTTTCGATTTTAGGAATATTGAAGTTTAAGGTTATTTTTAAATCTAAAATTTCTCCAAAACCACTATCTTTCAATGAAATTTATAATCGCTTGAGCTACTGCCTGAGAGCGAATCTCCAGATTTTTGGGAGTAAGGGCAGTGTACTGATTTCCTAGTTCAAAATCCGCTGTCGGAATAGTACTATAAACTGTTTGTGTAAGATCTGCTTGCATTTTTCCGTTATTGTACAATGGAAGTTCAAGTTCTTTTACTGCCTCTACAAAGCATTGCCCGAGCTTTTCACTTTCTAATCTATGTTTTTTTACATTTTTAAATCGTTCAAGTCCTTTAGGAATACTACAGTAGAAACATCCTTTGTCCTTTTTTGATGAATCACTGTCAAAATGAATGGAAACATGCAAATGAGCATTGTTGTTTGCAATAACTGTTCTTGCAATATTATCAAGCTGAACATCATCTCCATCGCGAATCATTAAAACGTCAAATCCTTTTAAAAGTAATTTGTCTCTTACAAGCCTTGCAACCCTTAAATTTATTTCGGCTTCTTTCTCTCCATTTACAAAAATCATTCCGTCACTTATGGAAAATGACTCAACAGCGCCGAGAGGATTCGTTCCGTCTGTTATTTTTGGAGTTTTGTCTGGATGCGAATATGTTTTAGTTTTTGTGCCACCCTTTGTTCCATGCCCTGCATTTACTGCAACAGTAATATTTTTTCTATCTTTTTTTGCTTTATATAAAACTGCTTTTCCTGAATGTATTTTTGAAAAATCTGCAAATTCCCATTTATCATCCAAGGCAATTTTTCTTTCTTCAAATTCTTTGTCTTCGCTCAAAAGTTTTGCAGCAGAAAGAACTTCTATCCAGCTTTTTCCGCTCTTTCTTTTTACATCTAACGTGTTAACATTAACAGAGTTTGCGTCAATTCTTTCCTCAAAAACATCATCAGGATGATATGAACCAAGAGCACTAACTGCATAGTATTTTGAATCAACTTTACCAAGATATAAAAAAACATGTCCTGCAAATCCCATAACAGCAGGCGCTTCGATGTCGTTTAAGGCAGACTTTTTTTCAGAGACAGATTTTTCATCAAAATCAATAGTTTCTCCAGGCATGGCAAGCTGACTTCGACTGTTTCGAGGGAAATTAAACCCAAAGCATCTGTAAATGTCCTTTAAATACTCTGAACAATCTCTAAAATCATTCATTCCACCCCAGCCATATCGCTGTCCCAAAGGTGCAAAAGCCAGCTCAAGAACATTTTTTTTAGTATATGGCAATAGCCCTTTGCAGCAGATTCCCGCAGGGACTGCCCCCAGATAAATTCCTAAGGTTCCATCTGCTTTTTTATAAGGAATTTCTACAAGGTAACTTGCAAAAGGAATTCGTCCACGAAAACTTAATCGCTCTTCTTTAAGTACATCCCAATCGACAAGTTTTAAATACGTTCCCATAAAAAGTTCAGGAATTTCAAATTCGCCAGATGAATAATCTTTACTAAGCTGAAACCTCTCTGCTGTAACCGTAATAAAATCATTCTTTCCTTCTGCCACTCTTTTTGCAAAGTCAAAATACTTTTCAAACTGCAAATCACTGCAAAAGGCAATATCTTCCGCTTTTATCCATCCAGGACAAAAGGCGGTCTGAACATAAAACCATTTTTTGTCCGCACTTTCCCATAAAACAAGCACGGGCTCATTCATCAAAATCCCTGAATTTTGGGCAATATCGTCATACCAGTAATCCTTATCATCAGAATAAAATGTATCTTGAGGCACCTGTCTTATATTTGTACGGCGAACCGTAACAGCTTTTTTTACCGTAACAAAAACATCTTTTACTTCCAGTGGAATCCACCTTTGATTTATCCATGATTTCCAGGAAACGAGAGGTTCAAGATTCATTTCCGTCCAAAATATTTTAAAATCCCTGTCGTTTAATGTATGAATTGTTTCTCCTTTTTTATTTTGGATTTTTTTGTACCATGGAGAACCGGGATTATAAGAGATGATTGAACGGCAGATTTCTAAGGCAGTAGTTACATTTCCATAAGCTCGTAAATCTTTATAGATGTAAAAATTATCATTTTCGCTTATCGTTGTATCTTCAATCTGCTCATTCCATAAAGCAATTTGGGTTGGGCTCATAAGAACTTTTTCAGGATTCTTAATGCTATTAAGCCAGTAATCACTTGTAAGCATTTCTTCTGTTACAAAAGGTGCAAGTTTTATATATGAACCAGAAGAATCTTTTTCTTCTGCTCTTACCTCCCAGCTTTCAGATTTTGAGGAAGAGGCACAGCCTGTAAAAAAAAGCAGAATAAAGATTGGAACGAAAAAACTACTGTCGTTTATATATTTTTTTAACTTCTTCGGTATACTGCCCTTGTGCCTCATAAATTATTAAATCCGTCTTTTTTGTCTTTTTTATATCTTCGTCAAATTCTGCACAAATCAGCACCATTGAAGAATCTTTTTCTTTAAAAGACTTTACCATCTGAAAACAAATTTTATTAAAACCATATTTTTTCAGGCAGAAGAAAATATCATCCAGCCGGTTTGCACGGTTTATCATAAAAAATTGGCCGCTAGGTTTTAAAAGATATTTTGCGGCTTTCACAAAATCATCCAGATCTGCCTTTATTTCTTGGCGGGCAATCATTTTTGCTGTATTTGAACTTTGTCGTCCACTTGAAGGCTTCATATACGGCGGATTACAGCACACAATATCAAAACCCTTTTCCAATAAGATTTTTTGAATATTTTTTACATCACCGTTAATAATTTTTATTATTCTTTCAAGATGATTCACTTTTACGCTGCGTTCAGCCATATCAGATAGTTTCTCTTGAATTTCAATTCCGATTACGGATAAAGATTTATTTGTCTGTACTGCCAGAAGAATCGGAATTATACCGTTGCCAGTTCCAAGATCGCATACATTAAAAACTTCCTTTTCCGAAACAAGCCCGTCCTGATAAGAAGATATTGAGTTTTTTATTATAAAATCAGATAGAAGTACAGCATCAATTCCGTAGCAAAAACATTCACTATCCTGAATAATGCTGTAGTTCTCCAAATGGAGCCTATCGACCCGCTCTGCCATTTTTTAAGTCTTCTTTTATAAGCAGACGCAAGGCTTCTACAGCAGTTGTAATTGAAAGTTCTGTATCATGTACCTGAGGATTTTCAAGCCCTTTTTTTGCCCTTTCCTGATTTGCAACAACAAGAAAGCAGGAGCCAACCCTTACCCGCAAAAAACTTCCAGCGATAAAAAGTGCCGCTGATTCCATTTCTGAAGCAAGACAGCCCATTCTAAGCCAAGCCTGCCATTTGTTTTCAAGTTCATAACTTACGGGCATGACTTCTGGTTCGTGCTGTCCAAAAAAACTGTCCTTGCATTGTACAACCCCCGCGTGATAGCGGATTCCTTTGTTTTTTGCAGCCTGAACAAGTGCGTTAACACAGTCAAGGTCTGAAACCGCAGGATATTCTATCGGAGCAAATTCCCGGCTTGTACCTTCCATACGCACAGCCCCTGTCGCAATTACAATATCGCCACTTAAGACATCTTCCTGCATACCGCCGCATGTACCTGTACGTAAGAATGTATGTGCACCGTTTTTAGAAAGTTCTTCAATTGCAATGGCTGCTGAAGGTCCACCTATTCCTGTTGAAGTAACGCTTACTTTTACGCCTTCCAACGTGCCAGTATAAGTTGTATATTCACGGACATCTGCAACAAGTTTTGCATTGTCAAAATGTTCTGCGATTTTTGCACAGCGTTTCGGGTCTCCCGGCAAAATAATATATTTACCTATATCATCAGGACCAACGCCTGTGTGATATTGTTTTCCGCTACCCTCTGCATAATCTATCATAAAAATTCCTCCTGTCAAAAAATCCAGTACCCCACGAAAAGAGTTTTCTATAACTAACTTAAGTTCATTATATCACACTTCAGCAGTTTTCCATTTGTATAATTAATTTTTTTTCGTTATCATTTATTCATTATGAATTCTATCTACACACTTACAGCAACCTGCCCTGATAAAAGCGGACTTATTTCTTCAATTACAAACTGTATTTCCTCTAGTAACGGCAACATTCTAAACCTTGCCCAGCACACTTCCACTGACCTTGGAATGTTTTTCTGCCGCATTCAATTTGCTGCTCCGTCCGTTCAAGGCGATGGAAAGATTTTCAGTCCGTCTGATTTCAAAAATGAATTTTCAAAAATTGCCGGTCGCTTTAACATGTCATGGAATTTATACGATAAATCCGTTAAACAGCGCATGGCTGTTTTAGTCTCAAAGACAAGCCACTGTCTTTACGAAGTTCTCCTAAAGCACAATGACGGTCAGCTTGACTGCGAAATTCCTGTAATCATTTCTAACCATCCAGACCTTTGCTCAGTTGCAACAGAATTCCATATTCCATACTTTCAGATTGACACCGCAAAAGGAAAAGAAGCCTGTGAAAAAGATATCCAGTCTCTGCTGGAACAATATAAAATTGACGTTGTCTGTATGGCACGTTATATGCAGATTTTAACTCCCGAATTTACGCGACGCTGGGAAAATAAAGTAATCAACATCCATCATGGTTTCTTGCCGGCATTTAAAGGAGCCCGTCCTTATGAGCAGGCATGGAAAAAAGGTGTAAAACTCATTGGTGCTACCGCTCACTTTGCAAATGAAGATCTTGATCAGGGACCAATCATCTTTCAGGATGTTGTCCGCGTAAAAGATACAAACTCAATTCACGAATTTGTCGAAATAGGAAAGGATGTTGAGCGCCGTGTACTTGTTGAAGGTCTAAAGCGTTATTTTAATCACAACGTATTTATCCACGACGGACGAACTTTTATTATTGAATAGGGCGTTTCCCGACGACTGCCTTTTAGCATTCGTCGGGCCGGACTTTGCGTGGCTACGGCGTCAGCGCGCCTTCGGTGCCATGCACCCCGCCTTTGGCGGGCCACTACAATTCCTAACGCATTCTAACTTAACTTTCTTGCAGGCGGTTCGCTAAAGCCTTGACTCAGCCGTTTTTGAGGTGTCTGATTTCATCATACACCTCAAATCCATTGGCTCAGCACCGCTTCACCTATTATTTTTCTACATCATAACAGTTGATGTGCAGATCCTTGAGTTGCTGTTCATCAACTGCACTTGGACATTCGTCCATAGGTGAAGCGGCCATATTGTTCTTAGGGAATGCGATAACCTCGTGAATTGACTCTTCGTGGCGCATGAGCATGATGAGGCGGTCAAGTCCTGGTGCGATTCCTCCGTGGGGCGGAGCACCAAACTTAAAGGCCTGAACGAGGAATCCGAAGGCTTTTTCTGCGCGTTCCTGGCTGTAGCCGACGATTTTGAAAATACGCTGCTGCAATGCAGGATCGTTGATACGCATAGAACCTGAAGCAAGTTCGTAGCCATTCAAAACCAGGTCGTAGAGGTCACCTTTTACGGCACCCGGATCTGATTCAAGAGTATCCCAGTATTTTTTCTGCGGGAGAGTGAACATATGGTGTTCTGTTTCCCACATATTTGTTTCTTCGTTGAATGCAAAGTAAGGAAAGTCAACAATCCATGCAAAGTGGAATTCATCTTTCGGATTATAGAGATTGAGGTCCTTACCCAGCTGTTTTCTGACTGCACCCAGAGCAACACAGGCTGTCTGCCATTTTTCGTCCGCTACAAAGAGCAAAAGGTCGTTCTTTTCTGCACCGAGTTTTGCGCATACTTCCCTTTCTTTTCCTGCATAGAATTTTGAAATTCCGCCTTCAAATGCACCTTCTGCGTTAACCTTCATCCAGGCAAGACCTTTTGCGTGGTTGATTTTTGCAACTTCTTCCAGAGCTTCTACCATCTTGCGGCTGTATTTGTCTGCAACGTTTTTAACAACGAGAGCCTTGAGGCCGCTTCTCTTGTGGCGTTCAATGCTGTGGTCGGCGTTTGCAGCCCCTGCTTTGAATGCGTTAAAGTCGCTCAAATCTGCCATAAATGCGGCGTCCTGCATCTTAAGGTCAAAGCGCAGGTCAGGCTTGTCGCTTCCGTACAGGTCAAAAGCGTCATCCCATGAAATGCGGTCAAAATGAGCAGGAAGTTTGTAACCCAGAGTTTTGTCAAAAATATAGCCCATCAAACCTTCTGTAGTTTCAAGAACTTCTTCCCGGTTTGTGAATGACATTTCCATATCAATCTGTGTAAATTCAGGCTGGCGGTCGCCGCGGGCATCTTCGTCGCGGTAACAGCGTGCAATCTGGAAGTATTTATCAAAGCCGGAAACCATAAGAAGCTGTTTGTAAAGCTGCGGGCTCTGCGGCAATGAATAGAATTTTCCCGGATGAACACGGCTTGGAACCAGGTAGTCCCGGGCTCCTTCAGGAGTTGATTTGATAAAGGTTGGAGTTTCGATTTCCAAAAATCCCTGTTTTGTCAGATATTCACGGGTTGCAAAGGTAACCTGACTGCGGAGAATGATATTCTTCTGCATAGGTTCCCGGCGCAGGTCCAGGTAACGGTACTTTAAGCGCAGATCTTCATTTGCAACAACGAGGGAACCGTCCTTCTGACGAACTTCTTCAATACTGAAAGGAAGTTCCTGGCTTGTTGTAAAGATTTCGATATCATCTGCTTCAACTTCAATTTCGCCTGTGGGCATATCCTTGTTGATATCTTTTTCGCTGCGTGCGGCAACAACACCGTGAACAGCAATACAATATTCACTTTTTAAAGATGAAGCGATTTTTTTAACTTCATCACTGGCCTTTTCGCCGATCATAACCTGTGTAATTCCGTAACGGTCACGCAGTCTGATAAAAACAAGACCACCAAGGTCGCGGGTACGGCTAACCCATCCATTCAATACAACTGTCTTACCTACGTCGCTCTTGCGCAAATCGCCGCAAGTGACTGTTCTTTTTGTGTTTTCCATTGTTTCCTCTAAAAAAAAGTGCCCGTCAACACGGACACTTTTATTTTATCGATATAGAACTTTTTTTACAATAATCGTGTACTACCAGCCACAACGGCAAAGTCAGCTATCTTCCTGAATAGCGAATTTTTCCCTCTTCATAATCGCCGTCTTTTACCCTGACAAGTGTTCCTTCAGAAATGTCTTCTTTTGTATAAATTGCACAGTCGTGATCCGGATTTACCCAATCCAGGATAAGTCCATTTTTTGGATTAACAAAAATATAATCTTTGCCTGACAGTTTTCTAGAAAGAACATCAGGACTTACAAGTTCAATTTCTGTTCCCTTGTCGGTTTTATTAAGTGAATTATATAAATAAAGTCTGTATCCATCTATTTTTTGAACTGCGTGAATTTCTTTTTCTGGATGCTGTTCAATATCTTTTTCAACGGCACTTCTCATGCGGGGATCCATTGCATTCAATTCATCCTGGCGCATTTTTTCCATAGCAAGTCCGTTTGCAAACACCTGCTCAAGTTCTGCCCCAGAAATTTCTTTTTCTACGGTTCCAGCTAATTCGTAAGGGCTGTCACTCGCTCCAATTGTAGTTTCATCAGCATTTGCCCTGCTGTAATAAAAACCTGTAGTGCTCTTTCTATGAGGAACTTCCTGAAGACTTGCAATAAAGGGAGCCGCTTCTTCTTTTGAAATCTTTTTATCCAATGCATCAAGAGCTTTTCTGTATGCACGGGTAACCATTGCTACGTAATAAATCGATTTCATTCTTCCTTCAATTTTAATTGCATCAACGCCCGCCTTTTTCATATCTTCAAGATTATCAATCATGCATAAATCTTTTGATGAAAGAATAGCGGTAAAATCATCACCCTCAAAAACAGGAAAGAATTCACCCGGACGCTTATGTTCCTGTAAAATCAGGGCACCACTTTGAGCAAGAGCTTTTGCCTCCACTGAAGTCAGCGGTTTTCCAGAAGAAAGAGATTTTATTGTTTCTACCAGATTTACATTTGTTCCGTCACTTAATGAAACCAGTCCATTCTGAATTCCAACATCATAATCCCAGCGGCATGTATGCGAGCAGAATCCACTTTGTGCACTTCTGCCTGTAAGATAAGCACTCATAAGGCATCTTCCTGAATATGCAATACACATTGCCCCGTGAGCAAAACATTCAAGTTCAATATCTGGATTTGCATCTTTTATTTCCCGGATTTCATTTAATGAAACTTCTCTTCCAAGAACAACACGCTTAAAGCCAAGTTTACCATACATCTTAACGGCTTCTTTGTTCATACAACTGGCCTGCGTTGACAGATGCAGATGGGCATTTGGAAAGTTCTTTTGAAGGATATCCACCATTCCCAAATCCTGAATAATAAAAGCATCAATCGGATACTGCTTAAAATAATCAAGGTTATCCAGAAAAAGTTTTTGATCCTGATTATGAAAAGCAATATTCAAAGCGCAGAAAAGTCTTTTTCCGGGAAACCTGTTTTTTAATTCAATTACTCTTTTATATTCATCTTCGTAAAAGTTATCAGCCTTAACTCTAAGGGAAAACTTTTTTAATCCGATATATGCTGTATCTGCACCGTAATTATATGCGTAAGTAAGTTTTTCTATATTTCCTGCTGGACAAACTAATTCCATTTGTTTTCCTCGCTTATTCTTTCTTTTTTCTCTAACGTAAGCTGAATCTGAGTCTGACTGTCGCTTTCATCAACGTTTCTAGCTGTAAACAATTTTCCGATGCGCTCAACAGCCAGATGCGATTCTTCCAGATATTCATCTGCAAGCTGAAACATCGAAGGCATGTTTTTCCAAATATCCAGAGTACATTCATTTCCTGCCTCGACAAGCAAATTCTTAAATGATTTTGCATCATCAAGCAAAAATTCTTTTGAACCCATTTGAATAAAAACTTCAGGGAAACCTGCAAGCTGCTCTTTTGTGGCTTTAAGTGCAGAAATCAAAGGAATGTTACGATTATCCTGAAATGTATATAGCTCCGCAGAACGCTTCATGGCTTCAGCTGAATACAATTCATCTCCTGCTTTTTTTTCATTAAACTTTTTTGAATCAACCGAAACATCAAGCCATGGACTAAAAAGAATCACTTTATTTACTGCAAGACGAAATCTGTCCCTTAAACTTAAAACAAGTCCCAAAGCAATTGATGCACCTGAACCATCAGCCATAACTATAATCTGCGGACGGGAATTGTCTATATCTTTACTGTTATCTAAAGAATTAGCCACAAGTTCTTCGGTATATAAAGTTCTAAAAACTGCCTGTACATCATCTAATGCAGCTGGATACGCATGGGTTGGTGCAAGGCGAAAATCAGGAACAATCGCACGACTGCTTACTGCGGCGGCAAGAGCTGCAACAAAAGGACGATAGGATTTTCTTGAACCACCGACAAAACACCCTCCGTGAATGTACAAAATAACCCGTTTAGTATTATAGATTTCTGGTGAAAGTACATCACAGGCAACTCCGCCATAACTTCGTTCTGTATATTCAACATTATTTGGAAGAATCGGATTTTCAAAAGTTAAATCCATCTTTTCGCGATAATCTTTTACCTCTGCTTTTAAAGAGAAAAATAAATTTTTTAGTTTTTTTATTGCAGACTTGCGGTTATCAGAAAAAATCATATTTACGAATATGATAGTAAAAAAATAAAAAATTTGCTACAGTATAGCCATGCCAATAAGAATTCAAAGCGATTTACCAGCACGCACAGTGCTTGAAAAAGAGAATATCTTCGTAATGACAGAAAACCGGGCCGAAGGTCAGGATATTCGTCCTCTTAAAATTGCTATTGTTAATTTGATGCCTACAAAAGAAACTACAGAAACACAACTTCTACGTCTTCTAGGCAACACTCCTTTACAGATAGATATTTCTCTAGTTCGTATGGAAAATCATGAGTCAACTCATGTCAGCGAAGAACATCTTGAAAAGTTCTACATTCCTTCTAGTGAGATTTTTAAGCACAAATATGACGGCATGATTATAACAGGAGCACCTGTTGAGCAGATGCCTTTTGAAGATGTTGACTACTGGAGCGAACTTTGCGACATAATGGATTATGCTAAAAAAAATGTTTTCAGTACACTTTATATATGCTGGGGAGCGCAGGCAGGACTTTACCATAACTATGGAATTAAAAAAATTCCTCTTGAAAAAAAAGCATTCGGCATAATTCCAAATCATAAAATTGCAGAAAGCGATCCTTTACTGCGAGGTTTTGATGATGTTTTTCCAATTCCAACAAGCAGACATACAACTGTAAGCCGAAATTCCATCCTCAAAATAGCTGATTTAACAATTCTTGCAGAAAATCAGGAAAATGAAGTTACAATCAGTAAATCAGGAGATAATCGTTCAATCTTTATGATGGGACATTTGGAATACGATACAGAAACCCTCGCAAAAGAATATATTCGGGATAAAGAAAAAAAATTGCAGATTGATCTTCCGCAAAATTATTTTCCTGACAATGACTGCTCAAAAAAACCGCTGAATGTATGGCGAAGTACCGCTCATCTGTTTTTCAGTAACTGGCTTAATTACTACGTTTATCAGGAAACACCTTTTGATATTGAACAGGTTTAATTTTCAGGACAGTGTATCCATGTAAGTTCATGTTTATTGTAGCGAAGATGAACCACAATACTGTCCGGAATATCAGCAAATTTTTTTACCAGTTTCCAGTCAATTTCACCCTGCATTTTAATTGTGCATATCATGTTCTGTACGCAGCCACTTTCCAGCCACATATTCACCCATTCAAACAATCGCTCTGGATAGCAGATTACATCGCTGAATACCCAGTCTAATTTTTGAGTAATCATCTCTTTGCATATAAAGTCTGGTTTAAGAGTAAAAGCATCATGAACCAAAAACTTTATATGAGAATCATTCATAAACTCAGGAGCAAGTTCGGCTCTGTCTACTGCAAAAACATCTGCTCCAAGTTCTTTTAAAACCCAGGTCCATCCGCCAGGACATGCACCAGCTTCAAAGCATTTAGATCCAGCCGCTGGCAAAGCACATTTTTTTAAGAGATGCGCAAGCGTCAGACTTTCTTGAATTTTTAAATATGCACGGCTGGGAGGATTTTCATGATCTTCTATAAAGGTAACCGCTCCCCCTGGAATTGAACTGGATGTTACAGCACTTGCAATTATTGTTTTTTCGTCAAGTAGCGTATAAAGCCCCATAGGTGTATCTGGAATGTTTAACGCAAATATTTTTTTTTCAGTTTCTTCATCATACTTAAAAAAACTTTTATCTTTTAAATTTATATATGGAAGTTTTTCCTGTATAAGACTTGCCCGTCTGAACAGCTGATACTGATATGGTGCCCAGTTTCTTTGAATTTCTTTTAATGCTCTGGCAGCCTCCCCTATTGAATCAAAATTCAATAAAAATGGCTCTTTCATTGTACATTTTGCCCAATAAGGAACATCTCCATTTTTTGCCTTGTCTGTTTCAGGTCGTAAATTCAAATTAAAATCAGGGCAATAAAGCAAGTCCCCATACCATTGAGTTTTATCACTTACAAATGCAGTTCCATTTATTGTTGCAGCAGAAAGAATCCTACCATAATCAAAACGCTGGGAAAGTTCTGATGTCAAAAGATTTTTCATTTCAGGAAAAGCCAAAAAGGCACAGCCGCTTAATTTTGTTATACGAACTGACATGAATCCTCTTGAGGTAAAACTGAATCAAACTGTTCTGTTTTAAGTTCATCATTCAATTGCTTGATATACGATTCAAGAGCAGCCGTATCAGGTGAATGTAAAAATAAAAAACCTACTTCAAAAGACCCGTCATCGCCTTCCTTCTGCCATTGGGGATGGCACATTAAAACGAGGGGTGCGTTAGAAAAACGAGAAAGCCGCAGGTGGATTTCGTAATCATTTTCCATATTAAGTGAAATAGGAATATCATAATGAACTTTGCATCCGGTAAGACTGATATCTACTAAAACACCAGCCATAGGGCAGATATCATTACATTCAAATCGCCCGAAGTCATTAAACCGAAGGCTTTTACGCAGGTTTTTACCCATGGAAACAATTATGAACAAATAAAACTCTTTTTGCAAGTAATTGAAAATGAGTAAATAAAAAAGCAGGATTTTCTAAAAAACAGCATAAAAGAACTTGTATTATTCTTTTATACAAAGCACTTTTCTCGTTTCGTCGATTCCAGGGCCGGTTACGCGTACAAAATACATTCCTCTAGCAACAGCTTTTCCTGCATTATTTGTACCATTCCAACGATAATAATGAGTTCCCGCTGAAGTTTTACCATGAGCAAGTTTTTTTATAATATTGCCATCGAGAGTCATTATATAAATATTTAATGAACCTTCTTCTGCCTGATTAACTTCAATTACCGTCTGTTCTTTTATATTTACATTTATTACGTTATTTAAAATTGTAACTCCCCCACGCTGGTGCTTTAAGTCTTTTATACCAAATGACCATAAATCAATAAATGAAAAATCTCCTGCTTTTATTCTGCTCAAAGGCATTGAAACAGCATAAAGAGGAACATTTTCTGTCGGGCTCGGCGAAATCCAGCTGTCAGCATCGTGATCGATTGTTATGTCAGTTCCACCATTTTGAACCTTAAATACAAATTGAATTTCCTCACCTGCACTAAATTTGTAGTCTTCGTATGGGAAGCTATAGTTCCATAAAAATCCATCACCACTATCTGCCGTTACAGGGTCAGCAGGAGAGGTAATCACAGAAGAATTTGCGTCTGTCGCCAAAGAATTCAAGGCACTTGGAAGCCACAATCGCCAGTTAACATCTAAAAGGTTGTTGATTTTGTCAGAAATCATAGATTGTTTCAATGCGCTTTTTTTAGAAGGAATTAAAACAAAATTCTCCGTTGGGGCAACATCTTCTGTTCCAGAATTCAACCTTACCTGAAGCGTTATATCACGTCCACTTACAAGTTTTCCGTAGTTACCCTGACTGCTTGAAAAATCATGAACGGCATAATCCTCCGAAGAGCTGGCAACTCCCTGTCCATAAACGCCTTTTTCATTCCAGTCGTCATCTGCAATCTGACTTCCTTCTCCATCAAGTTTATTTGCTACGGCAAAAAGTACATCAACTGCATTCACTGCAAAATCGCTGACTGCATGACCAGAATTAACCGTTAAATAGTTACCAATATAATCACAGATTTTTGTATTTGAAACCTCAAATCCCGAAGCATCGGTTACAATATCTGAATCATGGCCAATATCTCGAATCCATAAATTTTCTATGTCCGAAAGAGTAATATCTCTCTCAAGAGTGAATCTCAAGGCTGTATATTCAGCAGAAGATGAAACATATTCAACTTTTTGTATTTCTATTGAAGAAGTTGTCGTTCCAGCTCCTGAGCCCGCAGGAATAATCACAAAACTGTCTTTGATTTCTTCCATGGCTTGCGCTAAAAGGGAAGAATCAAGACTGCTTAAATATTCAGTTTCGCCTTCAGAAATCTGATATGCCAGCTCTTTTGTAAAAATTACATAAACCTGATTATTTGCAACAGGTGAAAGCGTCATCGTAAGGGCTGGAGGAGTCAGGTCAATTGAGGTAAATTCAGTCTTTGAAGAATAAGAATTTGACAGAAGGTTACCAGCAAGATCTGTTATATAACTTCCTGAAGGGTCATAGAACAAATTGAAAGTTGTTCTGACAGGAAGAGAGTTTTCAGAAATAGGAAGCCGTAAATAAAGTCCGTCCGTGGTTGTATCAGAGTTAGAAGCTGCACGGAATATATTATTGTATACTTTTTGGGAAACCTGAGTTGCAGAGTCAATCATCGTTTCTTCTGAAATAATGCCGTCAATGATAGACTTATACGAAAAATGAGAATTTTCACCAATCAGGGAACTTAAACGTATTCCACCGCTTGTAATTGAGGAATCAGTTGCAAAGGGACGAGAACCGCCCTTTGTATCAGGCAAAATCGGATCAGTAGATAATGGTGAATCGTTCCAGCCGAGTTTTGTACGCCACCACGGTGTCCACGCAGATGACTGGCTTCTGTCATTATCAAGAAGATGAAGTTCAATATGCTCAAGATATGAATCAGATGTTGAATCCGCAGAACCAATTATTTCATGATAAGTTAAATTGCTTCCGCTTCCCCAACTGCTCCACTCTGTATGTTTTGTAATAAACGGGCATATCAGCGGAGGCAAGACATCCCAGCTTCCATAAAGAACGTTTTCATCATCAATTCCATCAGAATCTTCATCAGCACTTGTTTTTACTGCGAGCGATGGGAGCGGGTGATTTGAGGTTCCTGTATAATCAAGAATATTTTCTAATCGAGCCCCCAATGAATCCTCTGCCAAATCTTTAATAAAATCATTTTGCACACAAACAACACTTCCAGATGGAGAAACGGCCTTTGTTATGTAACCAATCCAATTGTGATAAGTTCCGCTTAACGAAGTATTCTTTGAATCATTAAAGGTAACTGTACCATCAACATAAGAAGCAACACCAATTCTGATACGATGACTTTGATTAGATTCACTGCTACCCGCTGTAGTTGCAAATTTTCTGTAAAGAGAATGAGGAGAAAGTAAATCTGTTTTTGAAGAAGCATTGACTTCACCTGATTCAATTTTTGCATAGCCTTGTATTTCAAGTCCTGTTCCAGAAGCTAAAATCTCTCCACCCCATTCGCCGGACGCAGAAAATGAGGAATCAGCCCTTATATTCTGATCTCCGCCATCATTTAAAAGCCCCCCGATATCAACGGCTTCAGAGTAGCGTAATTCAATAAAGTTATGAGCATCATAAGGAGTTTGAACTGTACTTTTTCCTGTTGTATGAAGTTCCTGCCCTGTATAAAGTGCAATTAAAACAGGAGCAGCATGATCTTCTGTTTGCGTATAGCTGGCAGCCGTGGCAGAGTTTTCCAGATTTATTCCATAGTTTCTGCACATTGTGTGTCCGTCTGCAGCAGTAAATAATCCTTCTAAAAAGTTAATATCTGCCTTGAGATTTTTTTTGTTTCCGTTTCTGTCAGTTGAATCCACACCCGCCTTTAATGCTGAATTATATGGAGAAACCCCCGTTGCGTCCGTGTTCCAGGTAGATTGGGCACGCAGATAAAAATCCTGTATATCCCCATCACTTTCTGAAATCGCTGTTGTACAATCCGCATCTTTGTAAGCCCCGGTAAAATACCATCCTGAGCTTACCGTCGAACTTGAATACCAGACACCACCCTTTGCAAGTTCCCCGTTTGAATAAAGCGCAATGTTTTCAGAAATTTCATTATTTGAATTTTCAAGGGGAATATTAAAATGAACGTAAATTACATCATCAAAAACTGTATATGCCTTATCGATATATGGAATTTCAAACTGAACATTTACATTAGACAAACCATCTGTACAGTTTTGAGTATTTCCAGAGCCTGCAGTCAAATATGCGCTGCCACTTTCTGAATTAACCGTAACACCACTAATACTTGAATTAAAAGCCACAGCATAAGGCAAGCCCCATTGGTTTTGAGTTACAGAAGATGTTGAATTAAAAATCGGATTAGAAGTTGAATTATCCTTTACGGTTAATACTATATTCTGTAAATCAAGTCCATTTGCATAAAAATTGCCCTCTGCCGTTATATTTACTAAAGACGCTGAAAGAGAAGCGCCAAATGATGAAGCCGCTTTGTACACTAAATTCTCGTATCCATAATATGCAAAACGAGAATTTGAATCACTGTAGCGCGGGTCTACTGAAGAATACGAAGTTCCCCACAACGCAATATTTCCATTTCCATTACTTTCTTTTGCAGCTCGTATAGTTTTTGAGTTTTGGACAGTTAAAGTTCCCGAATAAAAATATATATCCCCTGCCGTTAAGTCTGCATTTAAACTGAAAGAGTTAGAACCAAAATCTAAAAACAGCGGACAATCAGTTATATAAATATCACTAACACCACTAACAGAACTTGTTGCCTGCCAGGTTTTTCCAGACAAATCTCCAAGAACCCGTACGCCATTTTTACAAATATATTTTTGAGAGCCATTCGTTATATAATCAGCGGTATACAGTTCAGCAATTGAAGCCGTTAAAACAAGACTTCCGCTTCCAGAACTTATTCCATGCATTACAACAGTTTCTTCTGTAGCTTCGTTTCCGTCATTTGCAGTTATAGTAAGAATTGAATTAATCTCAACCGGACTTTTATAAGTCTGATTATTTTGTGTCGTAACGCTTTGATTTCCAGAGGCATTAAACAAAACCTGCCCGTCAACAGTCAAATCGGCAAATCCGCTCACATTAGAAATAAATTCTACAGATGAATTTTCAAGCGCCAAATCATTTGTGCTGCCTGTAAGCGTAGAACCAAAGTAAATTAAATCAGAGTTTCCGCCGGTAAGGGTGCTATCCTGTGTTACATTTACTGCTGAACGATAGGTTTGAGATGCAGTAGTCTTTACAGATGCACAGCTGATTGTTGTTTTTCCTTCTATTTCCAGAGAAGACAATTCAAGTGAATTTCCAACATCTGCACCAAATACTGTTGTTGAAGAGCTACCAGCAATTACAAGTGAGTGATTGATACTTTGAGAATCCACTTTATCATTAAAGGAAAGTATATAAGCCCCGTTAACATTAACCGTAACATCTTCAGACAATAAGACAGATGGAGAAATTGAAAGTGAATTTAATACATTCACATCTGGAACTGCTAAATTTATCTTTTTACCGCTACCCGAAATACTCTGAGATGCACCAGATGAAAATTCAACTGAGGCAGCGCTTAATGTCAGGTCATTACCGGCAACAAGAGGACATTTGTACGTCTGGGCATCGGAAGTTGTAACATCTCCCTGCAAGGTTACAGATTGAGTATTACGAATCAAAAGACTTGAACATTCTGCCGAGGCATCAAGGGAAAAGACTGTTGAAGAATAAAGCTCAACATCGTTAGCACCAGTTAAAGTAACAGAGCCGGAAGAAGGAGCAAATTCATTTGCAGTCGCAGTAAGTTTTACGTTATACGAAGGGTCATCAGTATTTATCAGAAGTGATTTTCCAACTTTTACAGTTTCACTGGTTTCAACATCACCCTTTATTGTCAGAGAAACATACTGTTTTCCAGAAGCTGTTCCACCATCCCACGCAAGAGACGTAACAGGAACAGCCGCAGTGCCTCCATAGTATTCAACAACACTGTTTTCTCCATTTGCCATCGATGCATTTATGGTTTGAGTTACAGCTGATGTTGTTCCAAAAAGGCGAACTGTTCCATTATTTGTAAAAGTTGAGGCTGTTACAGAAATTTTGGCAAGGTCAAGAAGCGCATTTTCTTCGACAGTGATTGCCCCCGCAAATCCAGATGTATTTCCTACAGAAACCTGCGTCAATCCAAAGCTATTCGTTAAATCAAGAATCGGATATTCTGTTCTTCCCGCAGGAATTGTAACTACAGATCCAAGTCCTGGAACAGATGACGGTGTCCAGTTTTCTTTTGTAAACCAATCATTTTCATTTCCAGCAGCCCCTCCTGTCCAGGTATATTCAACTCCAGGAAGATTCCAATACCAGTTATTTCCATCATCAGAAGAAGAAGTTGCCGCAAGATAATAAGGAACAGACCCATTCAATGTTGAATTATAGCAGTTCCCCATTTCAACATAAGAAACTGTATAAGAAACAGAGGTTGAACTAAGTCCTATATTAAAAACTGAAGCACCAAAAATTGAGTTTAAGGTTAAAGAAGATGTTTCTGTTCCCGACAATACAAGAGAAGATGAAACTGTCTGGGTTTTTCCGTCTTCAAATAAAATCTGTGCAGGAAACGAAAGTGCACTTACGTTCAATATTGAAAAAGTATTATCATTTTTTATACGGGCATTTGCATAAAGCCTTAAAGCAGCAAGTCCGTCAAAACCATAATCAAAATATACAGTTTTATAAGCAGACGGTGTCGCAGAATCTGTCAAAGTAAATGTATGTGCAGAGCCAGTTACAGAAACTATACCTGTTAACGTTAAATCTTCATATCCTGTAACATTTGAGCCAAAAATAATAAGGGAACTGCCACTTCCTGCTGTAAGCTCTAAGGCAGAATTAAATACAAATGCACCAGTGTATGTTTGATTTGCAGTTGTTGTAATGGAAGAAGCATTCACTGTACATGCACCAGCAACCTCAAGAGCAGAAAATCCGCTTACAGTAGAATCAAACTGTGCCTTTGAAAGATTTATGTTAAGACTTCCGCCATTTCCAGTTAAAGTATCCTTAAACCAGACAAGGCTGTTCGTCAGGGAATTTGACTGAAAAACAACATCTTCGCTTGTGGCAATGGAAACAGAGCCTGTATATGTTTGATTTGAGCGTGTTCTTACATTAGTTGAATTTAAAACAGTTTTTCCAGAAACACTGAGGGTGGAAAAAGCGGTAACAGCACCTACATCTCCGTCAAAAGTTACATTTCCGTTAATTGTTAAAGCAACAGCACTTGCCGGATTTAAAGAGCTGGCAAAATAAAGAGCATCTGAATCTGATGACAAAGATGTTAATGTTGATGCAGCGCTGATTACTACACTGTCTGTATAAGTCTGCTTTCCGGTTGTTGAAATATCTGCACCAATCCTTGACGTTCCTGCAACAAAAAGGTTTGCTACATCAAAGACATTTCCACCAAAAATGGCATTTGAATTTATAGTTGCATCAAAACCATTTCCATTTATCTCACCCTCAAATGTAGAAGATGTCGTATCAAAAACCGTATTACCAGAAAAATTTACCTTATTTTTAAAATCAATGGTTGAACAGTTTACACTTCCCGTTGCCAGAGTTACACCGTCAGCATTTGAATTGATTATTACATCCTCTGCATTCGTTACGATAAGGTTTCCGCCAAAAACATTGGCGCCGTTCAAAGTAATATCACCAGTACTATCAATCTCAACATTTCCTGAAATATCTAAAACATTTGTTGTTGAAACGCTACCAGTTATATAAAGATTATTATACTGTTTTCCGCCTGCTGTTCCGCCATCCCATGGAAGAGTTGTAATGAGTGTTCCATAGTATTCAACTCTGCTGTCTGCTCCATTTGACATTGTTGCACTGATTGTCTGAGTTCCACTCATACGGACGGTGCCATCATTCTCAAAAGTTGAAGCAGTAACATTATTTGTATTTAAATCAAAAACCGCACCATTTTCTACAGTAATTGAATCCATATTTATATTTTGAGCAAGTATTAAAACAAATGGAACAGAATCGGTGGCTGTTCCCGCCTGCACGACAACAGAATCACTGCCTCCGCTTATCAGTGGATAAGACAGTGCCATATTTGTTCCTGACGCATCATAAGCCCAGTTTGCCGCGTTAGTCCATGATGAATCTGCCAGTCCAAGCCAGTAATAAACTTGAGTAAACCAGCCTGATGTTGTAGGAGAAGAAATATTTGAATCATGAAGGGTTACATCAGATGGAACAAGATTTAATGATTTTTTTTCTGTACTTCCTGATGTAAGCACAGATGAAGAGTTATCTATCACTGCATACGAAAAATCTGACTCGTCAGGTACAGAAGAAAAAACCGCATACCATTTGCCTGATGATGTAGAGCCTAAGGTTAAGTTATTTATAAGGCTGTTTCCACTTACTGAGATAGAAGCAATGGTCTGCCATTTTCCACCTTCAAAATTTACTGTAGTTGCACTCGCTAAAAGGCTATTATCAATCACAACAGAAGCAAAACTATTATTCCCGTAAACCTCGGCCTCACCTGAAAGATTAAGATATGTATCTGCGGCAAATCCACCGTTAAAATAGCATTTTGCGCCGCTTGCGCAGGTAAAAACCGCAGAATTATTATTAACTGTAACTGTGCCAGAAAATGCCATATCCTGTTCAGTTTTTATACTGTCGCCAATAACAGTTGTTCCAGAAACACTCAGATATCTGATAGCACGTGTATTTCCTACCTTCCCCAAAAATTCAGCATTTCCGTTAACAGTTATATTTTTAGCACCATTTACGTCATTGTGGGAATCAACTGTTTTTTCAAAAGTTATTTTAGAGCCAGTAAAAATGACATCATTATTAACTAAGATTTCACCCTTATAAAGCTGTTCTTCAGTTGTTGTAACGGTGTTTGTTCCACCCAGAACAGAGGAATCCGCTCTTACCTCTATGGAATATGCCGTGATATTTCCTCTGAACTGTGCCCCGCCCGTTCCAACAATCAAATCCTTTCCGCACACAATATTTGAAGGATTCGTTCCAACATAACTGTTCAAAAAATAAATATTTCCGTCTGCTTCAATATCGCATGCACCAGCAGTTACAGCTCCATTTACATTTATATCTTCTTTTGCATAAACATCATCAGAATAATTGAAAGTTCCAGCGATATTTATTGAACCATCTGAAACCTTAAAAGAGGAACTTGTTATAACATTGCTGCTGCAATTAAAATCTCCAGACGTAAGTTCTACATCACCGGTTGCACTAAAATCACCTGCAACAGTCAGACCGCCACTGTCTATAGTTAAAGCCCCGGCTTTAAATGTACCATTAAAAATAAGAGCGTCAGCTGATGTTATTGTCCCAAGAGAATTATCAACATCATCATCAATTGTTACCGCAGCCCCAGTTGCAAAAACAACGTTATCAGTATTTGAAGGTGAAGTTACGGCAGCAGATTCTACATCATATTCATCCCTATAAACCCAGTTTCCAATTGTTGACCACTGATTATCAATTCCGCCTTGCCAGATATAAGACTGGGACCATCCAGAAAAAGAAATAGAAACAAACAAAAATAATAAACAAAATCTTTTTGCACAAAAATTTATATTGAAAAGAGAAAATATATTGCTGATTACAAGATGAAAATTTTTCGTACAAAACTCCAAAAAGTATAAAACAAAAGCACGAGACCGCTAAAAACTTATTTTTTTTCAGCTCTCATAAACTTTTACACAATTATACTTTTAAAGTATCGGAAGATGAATAATGCAGGTTTACAAAATACAAAGATTAGATTTCAATAATTTTTTTTGATTCGCTTAAAAGAAAAGTACTACTAGTTCATTTCTCTGCTCAAAAGCATTAACTCCAGCTGTAAACTGCGACAAAACGCCCCTTTACACGCAATTTTGCCACAGCACAGTTAATCATACCTTGTGAATACAAGTTTTTAAAGTTCAAATTCCTCGATTTTTCCTGCAAGTTCCTTAGAATCATTTAAGTTCTGCTCAGAGTTATCGCTGACCTGCTTAACGGCACTGGTAATACTTACAACATTCGAAGTCATCTCATTCATGCTATCAGTAATTTTTCTAGTTACTTCAGCAAGAACACCCATTTCCTTTACAACCTGATCTGCACCTTCAAGCATTTCCCTTGAACTGTCTTTAACAACAACAGTCGAATCATTAATGCTCTTCATTGCCTCAAGAACCTGTTTATTACCTTCATTCTGCTCATCCATGGCATTTTTAACAACAAGTTCCTGTGAACGAACAGTTTTTGCCAAATCATAGATTACATCAAACTGCTGCTGAACTTCGCCAATACTCTGTGCAATCTGCATGATTGAATCAGAAAGAGACTTAAGGGTTGTATCAATATTCTTACCCTGGGCGCTGGACTGTTCAGCAAGTTTTCGAATTTCATCTGCAACAACGCTAAATCCTTTTCCTGCTTCGCCTGCATGAGCAGATTCAATTGCGGCATTCATTGCCAAAAGGTTTGTTTGACTTGCAATTGCCTGAATTATTTTCGTAGCTTCCAAAAGCCCTGCTGACTGTTCCTGCACTTCGTTGGCAACACTTACTGCATGCTGAATTTTATTTCTACCTTCTTCTGAGGCACTTCCAAGCTGATCAACCGCCGTAGCATTTTTTTCAAGAATCTGAGTTACAGAATTAATATTTGCAACCATCTCATCAACGGCCGCAGAAGACTGGGTAACAGCCGAAGCCTGAGATTCAATACTTTCATTTAAATCCTTTATACGTGCCACAATCTGGTTTACAGAAGCATTTGATTCTTCAACACCCGCACTTTGATTTCCCATTTCCTGCTGTACGTTTTCGATGCTTGCAGAAATTTCATTAACATTTGAAGAAGCATTTTCAAGATTTGTTTTTAAATGGCCAGCAGTTTCAGTTGAAACACGGGCAGAGTTAGCCATTTCCGTAAGGATTGCCTTTGTTCCTTCCCTAAAACTGTTAATATTGTTTACCAGTTCACCAATTTCACAGCGGCATTCTACGCGTAGCGGCTCTAAATTGTAGTTTTTCTTTGACAGTTCAAGAGTATGGTCCTTTACAGCATTTATACCCATTCCAGTTGAGCGTACTGTAAAAACCGTGCTTGTAAAATTTGAAATCGTAAAGGCAATTCCAATCGGCAAAAGTTTACTTATCATAAGATAGCGTGTGCCGTTCTCAAGATTTGAAGGAACACTTACAACATGTTCAACTATTAAAAATACAGAGGCCATTGCAAGCAGAATTACGATATTTGTACGGAATGCTAAAGACATCAACTGAACTTCTTTATAATGTGGCAACCAGAATAAAGACTTATCAATTATCTGAAGCATAATAACAAATCCAATCATCGCTATACCAAAGGCCAGACCCCACAAAAGAGTAATCCAGGAAACAAAGGAGTCCCAGTTTGTCTCAAATTTGCTGAATTTCAATCCCATGGCATTTGCCCGAATAATTACAAGAACAGCCAAAAATCCCACAAGAAGAATAACTAATGCAATATTTGCGTTATACCAGTTCTTAAAAAAAAGATTTGTTGAACGTACTGATTCAGGGGAGCCGTCATAAGAGGCAAGTTTATTTCTAAAGATTTTATACATCAAAACAGGAACAAGAAAAAAAGCAATCGCCGCATAAATATCAATGCAAATATCAAAAGAAAGAGCCGAATATTCCTCAAATGTTACTGCTTCTGAAAAAAGAGCTACAGGTCCAAACAAAAGGGGAGGAGCCAAATAACATTCTAAAAGCCATAAAAAAGCCTTAACATCAAACTTTGCCCTGTTTTCAAGACTATATTCCATGAAAAACCTCCGAAATCTTAAAAAACTTTAAGAATTGTATCATCATAAAAATCACAGCGCAAAAACACAATTTTATATAAAGGCGGTCCCTTACGGGCGCTACGATACAGGTTCCGCTTTCGCTTCATTCTTTTGCACTAAAAGTGCGAAAGAACGCCTGCGGCGCCTTCCTCATCGCTACCGCATCATAATAAAATTAAAACAATTTATTTATTGAATTTTATAAATATTGAAATAACATTAAATTTGAAATTAACTACGAATTCAAAACTTTTTATAGGGAGAATTTTATGAAAACAAGTATTAAAAGATTTTTTACCTTTATTTCGGCAATATCTTTTCTTTCTTTTGCCATGATATCCTGCGGGGAACAAGACGACAATTCACCCTCTGTCAAGGATACAACACTTAAAAATGCAAGAGAACAACTTGCTATTCAAGAAACACTGACTTCATCGGACACCTCTATTAACCTTCCTTCAAGTGTCTCAGGGTACGACAACGTCAGCGTAACATGGAAAAGTTCAAATACTGCCATCATCACTAATGACGGTACAGTAAACTCCCAAGAAGGTAGTGGAGAAGATATTGTTACACTTACTGCAACATTAACTTACAAGGATGACAGCGTAACAAAAGAATTCAAAGTTACTGTTTATCAAAAAGGAAAAGTTCTGACAGATGCACAAATAGTGGCTGTCGCCGCTGCAAATTTCTTGTTTGATTATGTCGGTCAGTATGCGTTTGAACAGTACGATGCCCCTTCTTCAATTTTGGTAAGCGGAAAAAGCGTTACTGTAGAATATGAATCAACAAATGAAGATTTATTAAATATTAATGCAGGCAAAATCAATGTTTACAAAAATTTATACGATGATACGGCATTTCTTACCGTTACATTTAAATACAATGAGGAAACAAAATCTACTCAGTTTGAAGTAGAGATTCCAGCAAACACTGTTTTTGCAATCTACGATACAGACAGTACACGCACAAGAACTGCTAAAATCACTTTTGATTATTCAAAACATACTGGTATCATTGAAGATTCAATTATTTACACTGATACCTCAAAAGACAACGATGTAAATAACGCAAAATTCACTTACTCAATTGACAAAGACAATAATCAAATCACAGTAACAGCAACTCATGTTTATAACGAAGATACAGGTGAATATCTTACAATAAATGAATTCGCTGAATATATGTCCCAAACTTATGGTCAGATTTTTGATTTGCTGGAAAAATTGGAAACCACCCCAACATACAAGAATATGTATAATGTAATGGTTATAATTGATGACGATACAGCTGCCCTCTCTTACGACGAATGGCTAACATCAAAGAGCTTTGATAAAACTGCAGATGCAGAAACCCAGGCAGAAGCCGCTCAAGGACTTTTAGCATTTCTAAAAACCGCACTCAATATAACTGGCTCTTACGAAGAGGCAAAAACAGCTTTTCTTCAGACAATTCAGGAACAAATCAGAAAAAGCTTAAAATGCGAAATTCCAAATGGCACGATTTTTGAATACGAAATCGAATACAGTCTGGATCACGAAAAATACGAAACAGGAGCATGGTTCAAAAAAATCCAGGCAATATACGATAACTCAAAAGAATGGTACGAACAGTTCGGTAAATGGATAGATGAATCAAACAAATATAAAATTACGATTGCAGAATTCATACTGAACGGCAACGAACTCGACGACGGGGAATGGAACGATGAGTTTACAGAATTTACAATTTCTGGAGAAGACGGCGAAGAGGATGTTGTATACACAATACAAGACAACAACGACGGAACGGCAACTCTTACAGTCAGCAGCGACAGTTCAAACCCGATAACACTTACGTTCAACGGTGGAGATTTATCTGAGGAAGATTCAGACTAGATTTATATAAAACCAAATCGAGCTGGAAATGGATAAACAAAGTCCATTTCCAGTTTTTTTTGCATATAACGTTATATCTAATAGGTTCCGGTTTGTTTACTTGTAACAGTTAACCAGTGCTTCTGCAACGCAGGCAGGTTCGGACAGAAATGCGACTTTGAGCGCAGCGACAACGGAGC